>CAJOJA010000001.1 GCA_905234735.1 uncultured Bacteroidaceae bacterium
GTTCCTGAACCGCAACGAGGGCTTGAAGTCGATGTATAAGGCTGACGATGATAATATGGCTGTGCTCTACATCACTAATGCGACTGCCCGTTTCTGCTCGTTCTCTGCTCCGGAGCGAAAAGTGAACTTCTAACCTCAAAGACCAACACATGACACTACAAGAAGCGATTGAAGCCCGTCATAGTGTAAGAGCATACAAGGAACTGCCATTGGCTGAAGATGTTGTCAAGGTGCTTGAAGAGCAGATCGGGCTCTTGAACCGTGAAGGCAATTTACATATTCAGTTAATCCTAAACGAGCCAAAGGCATTCCTGGGAACTATGGCTAAGTACGGCAAGTTCCGTAATGTCAGCAACTACATCGTTATGGCCGGAAAGAAGGCATATGACCTTGATGAGCGTGTAGGTTACTATGGCGAACATCTGGTTCTGCTGGCTCAGACACTCGGTCTGAACACCTGTTGGGTTGGACTTAGCTACTCGAAAGTTCCAGGGACGTATGGGCTTGACGAGGGCGAGAAGATTGCTTGTTACATTGCTCTTGGCTATGGCGAGACACAAGGGGCCAGCCATAAGATTAAGACTGTCGAACAAGTGAGCAATGCAAACGACGTTACTCCGTCGTGGTTCCGCAAAGGAGTTGAAGCAGCGTTATTAGCCCCCACCGCTGTAAACCAGCAGAAGTTCTCATTTGAGTATGTTGGAATGAAAAATGGTCATCATTTGGTACATGTTAAGAAAGGATTCTCCATCATCGGCTATACTCAGATGGACTTGGGTATAGCCAAGTATCACTTCGAGATTGGAGCCGGGAAAGATAACTTCGACTGGGTATGAACATTTTGACATATTTGGTTTATACCAAGAGGCCACTGTTTTGCAGAGCAGGCAGCACAGAGCAACTGCAAAAGCTAGGAAGCAGATGGCTACCACTGACCAACGGAAGAAGATATACGACAACTACTACTATCATGTACTTGACCACGATACAGGTAACACCTACATCTTCATCACCGACTACCAGAACATGCGATGGGCAACAAAGGAGAATGCTGGACAGTCAGGTGTTATCTACCGTGACCCCAAAAAGCCAGAACGTTCTATCATCAGGTCATTCGATGGTTCAGACTTCCCTAACGGTGCCAGACAGGTTTATCTCACCCGCGATGACAAAAGACTCTACATTGACGGAGTGCAATTCTATATCGAAGAACTTGAGCGGGACGAGCAACAAGTAATGCCCACAGAAAAGGGAAAGTTGTCAGACCGCGATTTCTACCAAGAAATCGAGCTGCTTGGTACTCAGATTAAGCAACGCGACCTTCTATGACTTCACATGTGATATCACCATTTTTCTCGACGTACTGCATAATCTGAGAGTCAATGCTCCTTAGCATTCTTTGTAGATATGCATTGCGCTGCTGGTAATCTACTCCATATGAAGCGCAGAGTTCTCCTACGCCATTGTTCGCACTCTGGTTCCAGTCATTCTTATGAACCAACAAATCAGCAGAGCGACGGACTTGTCGACCCTGCCAGTAATAATAGATGTAGATAGAGTACATCTGCCCATTCTTTGTATGCTTTGGGGTACGTAACGTGAACTTGCCCTGAGGAAATTGTCTTGCTGTTCTTGCCATAACTGATAATTGCTTTCACACTTGGAGGATTTCGCGAAGTTACGAATTATTGTGAAAGTAATCCAATTTCCCCACCTAAATAAGCCTAAAAAGAACCCCTTTGTGCCAATAATGTGCCATTAATTCGCGTACTTTTAGACACAAAAATAAGGTGTGAAAGTAATTGCTATTTTCACACCTCACTGATTTTCAATTAGTTACGAATTAAAACAATGTCTAATACTCGTCCTCGTTGAAAAGGAAATCCTCTTTGGTGGGATAGTCGGGCCAGACGTCTTCGATGGTTTCATAGATTTCGCCTTCGTCCTCAATCTCCTGAAGGTTCTCGATTACTTCCAGCGGAGCTCCGCTACGTACGGCGTAGTCGATGAGTTCCTCTTTTGTCGCAGGCCAGGGAGCATCCTCCAGCTTCGAGGCCAATTCCAGTGTCCAATACATAGTAGTTTACTATTTAACGATTTACGATTAACAATTCACGACCTTTTTTGTATTTCGGCGTGCAAAGATAGTACACTGGAATGACATAATCAACGATTTTGCCAAATATTTTCTTCTATACCCTGCAAAAAATTTATTTTCTTTGCCAGGAGAAAAAAATAATCACTTAACCTATTGATATATTGGAGCAATACGGAATCGGTGGGCACGCCGTCGTCGATGGCATAGATACGACGTTCCAGCCGACGACAGACGGTGCGGCAAACGTGAGCCTGAGCCGCTGCCCGACAGCCACCGGGCAGGATGAATCCGCGCCACCCACCACAGAGGTTATCCATCTCGTCGATGTACTTTTCCATGCGGACAACGTCGTCGGGGATGACAGCATGACGCGGCACACGGTCTATCGTGGCCAGTTCACAACCCACGGAGAACAGGTCGTTTTGGATACGAATCAGCTGCTCTCGGATTTCGGGCTCGTCCACATCGGCCAATAACAGACCTACAAAGCTGTTCAGCTCGTCCATGGTGCCATAGGCTTCCAATCGGGTGTGCGACTTGGCGATACGCTGGCCGCCTACCAGGCCGGTGGTGCCGTCGTCGCCCTTTCTAGTGTAAACGTTGGATTTCTTCATATCACCAATTGACAATGTAATTTTGTTTGTTCAGTTTGGGATTAAACAGCACCAGCCCAAGGTCGTAGAGGTCTAACGTGACACGCGTACGAGGGTCGGACTTCACGGTTTGCCACAGAGGCTGGTTGTGCCGAAGGTCACTCACCACCAGCAGGGAGTGCTCAGTGATGTGCTGCAGGGCCTCGGGATGGTTGTCCTTGAGAATGAACATGTCGGCCTCGCCACGCGGCATTCCCGGATCGATAATGGCCTGACGACAACCTTCGTGCAGATAGTTCCACTCCACGGTACTCACGCCATCGGGAGCGGCTATGAGGTGGGGCTGAAAATGATTGGCCAGACGAAAGAGCAGACGGTGACAGGCCAAAGGGCGCAAATGAAACAAACGCACATACCACGGATGGAGTCGAGCCAACCAGCGGTCGGCATAGTACTCACCAGGATTATACACCACCTGTGTCACCAGCCCGAAGGCATACGGCGAATGAATGCCATAGCCCCTGCGGTGCAGGAATCGGCGCAGCCAGACAATTGGATTACGAATGAGCATTTTTCAGGTACATTTATATAATAAAATAACGCACAAGACGTTATATTATTGTATTACTGCATCATGAATTATGAATTATGAACTATGATATGAACTATAGAAAGCTTACACCAACAGAGATAGAGCGACTGGAACAGCAAGCCTGCTCGGCTGAGGACTGGGACCGCATCAGCGTGCATCCCGAAGTAAACCTGAAGTACATACGCAGCGTGCGTTTCTCGGGCGAGTGCCGCATCGGGTGCTTTGAGAAGGGTTTTACCATGCCTGGGGGCATGAACAAACACTCGGGCCTGTACCACGCAACGCTGCACAACGTTACTGTGGGCGACAACTGCTGTATCGAGAACATCAAGAACTACATTGCCAACTACGACATCGGACACGACTCGTTCATCGAGAACGTGGACATCATCATCTGCGATGGTCTGTCGAGTTTCGGAAACGGCGTGGAGGTCAGCGTACTGAACGAAACGGGCGGACGCGAAGTGACCATCCACAACCAGCTTTCGGCCCAAGAGGCATACATGCAGGCCATGTACCGCCACCGCCCGCGACTCATCGAACGACTGAAACATTTTGCCGATGAAATCGCACAAATCTACACATCCACGCGAGGTACTATTGGGGATAATTCGACCATCGTGGACACGGGGTACATCAAGAACCTATACGTCGGCCCATGGAGCAAGATTGAGGGGGCCGGCAAACTGAAGAACGGTTCGCTCATGTCTCGCGAAACCTCCCCCGTACACATCGGATACGGAGTGATTGCCGAGGACTTCATCGTACAAAACGGCAGTCAGATAGAAGACTGCACAACACTGACTCGCGTCTACGTGGGCCAATCGTGCACGCTGGGGCACGGCTATTCGGCCAGCGACTCACTCTTCTTCTGCAACTGCCAGGAAGAGAACGGCGAGGCCTGCGCCATCTTTGCTGGTCCCTTCACGGTGACGCACCACAAGTCGACGTTGCTCATCGCCGGTATATTCTCGTTCATGAATGCCGGCAGCGGTTCCAACCAGAGCAACCACATGTACAAACTGGGACCCATCCACCAGGGAGCCCTGGAGCGCGGCGCTAAGACGGCTTCTGACTCGTATATCCTATGGCCAGCCCGCATCGGTGCCTTCTCGCTGGTCATGGGTCGTCACTCCACGAATCCAGACACCTCCGCCCTGCCCTTCTCCTACCTGATAGAGAAGAACGGAGAGACGTGGCTGGCTCCCGCCGTGAACCTGCGTTCCGTGGGAACCATCCGCGATGCACAGAAGTGGCCGAAACGCGACAAGCGCAGCAAAGAGGGACAGTTGGATCTGGTGAACTTCAACCTGCTCTCGCCCTACACCATCGACAAGATGATGCAGGGGCTGGACGTGCTGCAACGGCTGCGCGACTTGTCGGGGGCCACCAGCGACACCTACACCTACCAGAGTGCGAAAATCAAACATTCCGCCCTGGAACGCGGCATCGAGCTCTACCGTATCGCCATCCGCAAGTTCCTGGGCAACTCGCTCATCTCCAGACTGGAAAAAACAGCCAATGGCCAAGAGCAGCTGGCTCCGGACTCGACCGTGGGCGAAGGCGACTGGCTCGACCTCTCGGGACTCATCGCCCCACACTCCACCATCACCGAACTGATGAACGACATCGAGGCCGGCACCGTCGACACCTATAATAAGATGAATGCACGCCTGCGCGAGATTCATCAGAACTACTATGATTATGAATGGGCCTGGGCCTACAAACTGATGCTGCGGTTCTACCACTTGAAGGAGGAAGACCTGAAGCGCAAGGAGGTGCTCGTGGACATCATCCGCTCGTGGAAGGATGCTGTAGTGGGACTGGACAAGATGCTCTACCAGGATGCCAAGAAGGAGTTCTCGCTCAGCACGAAGACGGGATTCGGGTTCGACGGCAACACTCGGACAGTGGAGGCCGACTTTGCCGAAGTGCGTGGTCAGTTCGACAGCAATCCTTTCGTAACGGCCGTACAAAATCACATCGCCATAAAGACGGCCTTGGGCGACAAATGGATTGAAATCCTGTCCTAGGCAAAAAACTCAAAAAACTTCCCCCTTTTTTTGCAGATTAGGGGGAAGTTTTCTATATTTGCCCCGTAATAGTATATTTATTAACCTAAAACCTAATGTTATGAACAGAAAGTTTACTTCTTTTCTCATGCTGTTGCTGATGATGTTCGTTAGCACCAGCGTCATGGCTCAGGAAGAAGAACTCGACTTGACCAGCAAGAGTATAACGTTCGGCAATGTCGTTGACAACTTCGAACCTAACACGTGGTACCTCCTCCACCAAGGGCGTACAAGTAGCTTAGGAAACGGCCAGTATGCTCCTGCATTGGCTGGACAGATGCCCGAATCGGGAGGATTCCTCTACGACAACGGTTTGGACAAGAACGTGCTGAAACTGGGCGTGGTAAATATTGAAGAACCCACCAGCACGATGACTGCGGCGGGTTATTTGGTACGTTTTGTTCCCACCGAGAACGACGGTGCCTACAACATCCAGTTTGGCACTGGCAACTGGCTTACTGACCCTGTCAATGATGCTCAGAGTTCCAAGTTCACCACCTCCGACGACAGATACGATGCCGGAGAGTTTAACCTCTACTACATCGACACGGAGAATGCCCCGGGCGTAGTGGGGTTCAATGTCTATGACATGAAATGGCGCATTGACAACAACGTAGCTGCCGATGCCGGGATAAACACGGGCAACACGGTTGTTACGTGGGACTCGGGCAAGCATGAGACCGCCATCAACCCGGAAACGGGCATGATTGTTTCGAACAGCATCTGGAGCATTGTCGAAGTGGTTTGGGGCGAGATTGATCCCTACGATGCAGTCAAGACAGAACTGGAGGACGTGTATAACGAATATCAGGAATATCTGGACCAGATGCCTGTCGGCAATGAACCCGGACAGTACGATGCTGAGGCCGTAGCTGCCTTCGTGGCTGCAATGGCTGCTGCCGAAAGCATCGACGACCCCGATAATACGCACGAATACACCGTCGAGGAACTCCGGAAGATGATTGACGACATCAAGTCGACCTACGAAGCCGCCCTGGCCTCACAGGTGAAGTACACCTTCGCTTCGGGCTACTATTTCATCAGGAACGGATTCATGGAGAATGGTGAGTCCAAGTGGTACGAAACTGTTACGGTTGTTAACGAGGCAAACGAGGAAGAGGAAATCACCATTCCCGCCTTCAAGTACATGAGTGCCACTCTGTCAGGTACTACCATCATGGGTACGTGGGGCAATATGGACATGGAAGACGTGACTACCACCGCTCCCGCCCTGTGGAAGATTACGGCCGAAGAGGGCGGTGTGTACGATATTGTCAACCTTCTCACTGGCGGACGTTTCAACAAGATTGAGACGAGCAAGAATGTTACACTGGATCCGGAAAGCGAGAACCGCATGGCCATCGACTACGCCGGCAATACGGATGACGTGATATACGTCGACATCCGCGTCAGCACACAGGCTCCTAACGACTACTTCTATCTGCACACTGGTGGACACGGCGGTGGTTCCGGCAAGTCTGGCAACCTGGTTGGCTGGAGTAGCGGCAAGACCGATACAGGCTACGGCGCCACGGAATGGACACTGATTCCCGTGGACGAGGATATAGCCCTGAAAATTATCGAAGACTTTGCTCCGTATCAGAACCACGACAAGCTGGTGGAGGATTATAAGCTTATGATCAGCGATGCCAAGGCAAAGATTGAGATTGCCAAGGACATCGTTGTTAACCTGGACAACGAGAATCCGCTGATCACCACTGTCGAGCAGTTGAGCAGCCCCTACACCGAAGCCTCCGAGGGCAGCATTGACGCTCTTATCGACGGCAATGCCAGCACCTTCTGGCACTCTGCATGGAGCGATGGCAGCGTTGCTGGCGGCACACACTACCTGCAAGTGGAAATGCCCGACATGGCAGTCACGAATGCAGCCTTCACTTACACGCGCCGTGCTGTAGACAACGACCACCTGACCGAAGTGGGCGTATTCGGCACAAACGATGCTGAGGCTGAGAAGGACGCCTGTGAGGAACTGGGCGTAGTAAGTCTGCCCTTCGATAGCAACAGCGAAACTCTGACCAGCGGTGTATTCCCCACCAAGGGCTTCAAATACCTGCGCTTCTACGGTAACACGATGTATCCCAACACCCGTGGTTACTTCCACATGGCCGAGTTCCAGCTCTACCCCGCCGAGGTGATTCAGAGCGAGACCTGCCAGTACAACGTGATGGGTGACATCGTAAAGAACCTGGAAGGCGTCATCGAGAAGCAGAAGGACGTAGAGATGGCCAACCTGACCAATGAGGAATATAACGAGATGAAGACCGCCTACGAGGCATTCATCGCCAAGTTCGTAGATCCCTCCGAACTCCGCCAGACAATAGAGAACATTAGCAAAGATACTGGAATCATTGTCATCGGAACGAATCCCGGCTTCTGGCCCGAAGGAAGTAGCGCCCAGGCACTGGCCAACACCATTGACGTTGCTAAGGCATACGATGCAGCCGGTGACTACGCCCCTGCACTGAGCGAGAAGTTTATTGAGGTCTTGAAGACCCTGTCGGATGACATCTACGCCAACGCCAATAAGATTCAGACCAACAAGTGGTACAAGATTCGCTTTGCACCCGAGAGCATGTTCGACGAGTACGAGTGGGACAAGGTGGCTGGTGAACACCAGTACAACGAAGCTGCACAGACCGAAACCAGCCCCGAGCTGTTCGGCAAGTACATCACGGCCGCCACGCTGAGCGAAGAGGAAGTTACCTACACCGATAATAATGATGGAATCGAAAAGAAACTAATCCACTATGAGGTAGAACCCGCCGATGCCAGCGATCTGAGTCTGGGCAGCCGTCTCTATCTGATGGATGATGCAGCCAACACGAATAAGGATATGGCCCTGTTCCGCTTCGTGGCTGTGGGCGACAGCGCCTACCTGCTGCAGAACAAGGCTACAGGCCTCTTCATCAAGGCAGCCGGCACCAGCGGTGCAGTCAGTCTGAGTGTTCATCCCTCACTCTTCGACGTTCGTGCCATCGGTTATGGTCTGAACGTGATGGCAGCACGCAGCATCACCGGTACGAAGCAGAGCTACCTGCATGCACAGGTAGCACAGAATGTCCTCGTAACCTGGGACGTTGACTATCCTGGCAGCCGCAGTGGATTCCTCATCGAAGAGGCCGGCGACATCGCTGCTGACTTCGACGGAACGGAGTTCAAGCTCTCTGTATTACCCGGTTCGCTCAACACTTTCTGCTATCCTATGGAACTGAGCGTGAAGGCTGGCGAAAAGGCCACCATGTGGAGCGTTGAGAGCGTTGCCGACAACACCGTTACTCTGACGAAGATTACTACATCGGCCATTGGTGGTCGTCCCTTCATCCTGATACAGAACGAGGCATTCGACCCCGAGGCTCCAGCCGACGAAACCGTGATGGTTGTGATGAAGCACACGAATGCCGTAACGGCCACCGAGCCTCAGACCAGCAAACTGCTGAAGGGTACGTTCGCCGCTCTGAAGGTGGGTGCAGGTGTGCTCGAGGCAAAGGGCAACGGTCTGGCCGTCACTCGTGGCAGAGACTATGAGATAGCTGCCAACAAGGCCTATATCCAGGGCGAAGAGGCTTACGACCGCGAAGCAACATTCGCCATTGCAAAGAGCGATGCAGCAGACGCCATCGAGACCATCGTCACGAACGCCACCCGTCCGGGTGCCGTCTACACAATGGATGGTCGCATGGTTAGCCGCCGCGCCAACATCAACCAGTTGCCGAAGGGCATCTACATCATCAACGGCATCCGAGTGGTGATTAAGTGATACCCCTAATAACTTAGGAAATAGTAAGACCGTGGCGAAAGTCACGGTTTTTTTTGTTAATATTACTAAATATTTTTTATTCTTAATTTATTTTTCGTATCTTTGTCCCGCGGAGATTATAAAAGAATGAAATTAACCTAATTACTAACCAAAAACCAATCACATGAAGAAACTTTACTTACTCTTCACGTTGCTGCTCTCCATGCTGGGAGCGACAACAGCGTTCGCACAGGATGAAGTCACCATCCCCGTGGACATGAACAATGGTAGGTGGGTTCAGTGGAACGGGAACAGCACGTTCCCCTTTGCCCGCACCTGGAACTCAACGACCACACCTGCCATTTCCGTATGCTGTACGACTGGCGGAAATTCCACAACTGACATTCGGGGGAATTCCTTCAATGGTGCCAACAACATGTCTGCTTATGGTGATGCCATGGTGAATCTGATGTTCTTCAGCAACCTTAGCACCTACCAAATCATGGTCGAGGAAGGCTGGTACATCACATCCGTAGATTTTGACTTCGACGTCACCGCTTGGACTTCGTCTAACGGTTTCTACAATTTCCCCGAGGAAAGCGGACTAAGCGTAACAGCCGAGGATCTGGAAGCCGTTGTCAGCGCAAACCCGGATGACATCCAACACATTTCGTGGGAGAATGAGGATGACGAAGTCTACACCTTCACTTTCAACGTTAATAGAGTGGCAGACGACAATGGTTTCGCCCGCACCAGCAACTTCGTAGTCAAAGTGAAGAAGCAGGGTGAAGCCAAGGCTGCCCTACAGGCACTGCAGCAGGTTCTGACAACGTACCAGGACTACAAGTTCCTGACCGGCTCAGAACCCGGTAACTACGACGAGGCTAAAGTGGAAGCTTTCCAGGATGCCATTGATGCAGCACTCGAAGCCGACGGCAATCCTGACTTGGACGGTCTGCCCGACGCAGAACTGGCTACCATGTATCGCGAAATGGCCCAGGCCATCAAGGATGCTTACGAAGCCGTTTTGGCATCGCGCAATACCGTCTACAATATCGCAGACGGTTATTACCGCCTCAAGACAGGTCTGGTATACTCCGCCAACGTTGTTATCGGCCAAGACGGAGAAACCGGCGAGGACATCACCGAAACTCAGAATGTCGACAAGTATATGCTGAGCGCTTTAGAAGGTGAGAACATTTATGGACGCTGGGGTTCTGTAGAGAATCTGGATGCCGACTGCTCATCGCTGTGGAAGATTACGAACAAGGAAGATGGTATAGACTTCCAGAACATGGCTACCGATGCTCGCTTCACAACTGTTGCCACAAGCTCAAGTGCCAAAATGACCCTCACTAGCGAGAGCCTGATGGCCATTGAACCCGTGGGTACCGTGGACGACGTGACCTACACCAACATCCGTGTCAGCACCCAGGAGGCTAATAAGTACTTCTACCTGCACCAAGGCGGCCATGGTGGCGGTACTGGCAGCGGCAGTTATCTGGTAGGCTGGTCTACAAGCGCCGGTTTCAATGGTGACGGTGAATGGGCTGCCGGTGGTTCAGAATGGGTATTCGTCCCCGTTGATGCCACTGCTGCCGAAGAAATCATCAAGGCATACGAACCCACAAAGGATCAGCTTCTGATGAAGGAGCGCTATAAGTTGATGGTAGCCGATGCTCCTGGCAAGGTTGAGATTGCACACGACCGCACCACGGTTATCAGTGGCGACTCCCTGATTGCCGACTCCACACAGTTCAGCAGCCCCAACTCCGACAGAGACGAAGGTAAGAGCTTTGCTGCCCTGCTCGATGGCAATCCTGCCACCATTTGGCACGGCGACTGGCACAACGACTACAAGGGCGATGTACAGTACATCCAGGTAGAGATTACCGACGAGGATGTAACGGCAGCAGCCCTGAAGTTCACCCGTCGCAATACCACAGCCAATCAGGTTACCCAGTTCACCGTTTACGGTACGAACGAGCCTATCGGCCCCGAGGATTCTCTGAAGGTTGCCAATGGCTGTGAGAAACTGGCCGTACTCAATACTCCCTACTCGGCAGCAGGTGAGGTCATCACGTCTGCTGGTTTCTTCACGAAGGGTTACAAATACCTGCGCTTTGCTTTCACTGGAAACACAGCCAATGCCAAGTTCGCTCACTTCGCCGAGTTCCAGCTCTACAAAGCCACCATCAGCGAATCGGAGACCAGCCAGTTCAACGTGCTGGGCGACATCGCCAAGAATATGGAAGACGTGCTGAACGCACAGGATGGCCTAAATGTTGACGACCTGACCGCTGAACAGTACAACGCCATGAAGAGTGCATACGATGCCTTCATTGCCAAGTTTGTTGACCCGACCGAGCTGCGCGAGACGCTGGCTGAGGTACAGGGCATAGGTGAAGGTATCGTTACTGGCACACAGCCTGGTTTCTGGAAGGACGAGACCACAGGTGCTTCTCTGAGCAACCTTCTGACTACCGCCAAGGCTTACGACGAGGCTGGCGCCTATACGCAGGAAAAGAGCGACGAGTATGTTGCAAACCTGAAGACTTTGGCCGAGGATGTTTATGCTGCCGCCAACCAGATTCAGGAAGGCAAGTGGTATCGCATCCGCTTCGCTACCGAGGAAGATTTCGATGCTCACGAATGGAATAAGAGTGCTGGTTATGTAGCCCCTGCTGAAGATAAGCCCGAAATCGACGCACCGCTGTTTGGCAAGTATGTAACTGTTGCCAACTGGGTAGAAATTGATTTGGACGAAACAACGAAAGGCTATGATTTAGAGATGTTCGAAGAGGAGCAGTCCACATTCATCGGCAAGAACCTGTACTTCATGGACGACGACGCCATCACGAAGAAGGATATGTCCATGTTCCGCTTCATCGCAGTGGGCGACAGCGCCTACCTGCTGCAGAACAAGGCCACCGGCCTGTTCCTGAAGGCTGCCGGTGCCAGCGGTGCCGTTCGTCTGGGCGTACAGCCCTCTTTATTCAATACCAGAGCCGTAGGTTATGGTTTGAATATCATTGCTTCCAAGAACCTCATCGGTGGTACTAACGAGAACTATCTGCACGGCCAGAAGTCTAACAACATCCTGGTTACCTGGAACGCCACCGCTCCTGGTTCGGCCAGTGCCATGTACATTGAGGAAGCTGGCGAAGTTGCTGCTGACTACACCAACACGGCAGACATCGCCATCCAGATGGGTAAGCTGCAAGCATTCTGCTATCCCTTCGAGATTTCCAAAATCGATGATGAGTATGGTCAGGCTTGGAGCGTAAACGCTATCGAGGACAACAAGATTTCGCTCTGCAAGATTGCCGACAAGATTGATGCCGGACGTCCCTTCATCTACCTCAGAGGCGAAACTAAAGACTTCATTGAAGACGAAGAGGCCGAACCCGTACCTTTCACCTTCAACACCAGCGCCATTGCTATCGAGCCACAGGCTGAAGCTGCCCTGAAGGGTACTTACTCCACCATAAAGATTGACCGTGGTGATGTGTACTGCAAGGGAAATGAATTGGTTGTGAACACCGTGGGTAAGGATGACATCATGGTAACCTACACCTACGTTGATGCCAACAGTGCATACATCTCTGGTGAGACTCCGCTGGATCCGAATGCCGAACTGGAAGTCGTATGGGATAAGGATGCTGCTGACGGCATCATGACCGCTCTGCAGAACGTGAGCAAGTCAGGCGTCATCTACACCGTGGATGGTCGCATAGCTGGTAAGGGCAACCTGAACAACGTAAAGAACCTGGGCCGTGGCATCTACATCCTGAACGGCACAAAGGTAATCGTGAAGTAATCCAGAATACCTAAGGATATACTATATTAAAAAAGAGCCGTGGCGAAATTCACCACGGCTCTTTTTTTGACGACATTGCTTACATTTTTAATTTATAATTTTTAATTTATAATTTTAATTCGTACCTTTGCTTCGGACAACTAACCAAAACCATTATATCATGAAGAAACGTTACTACTTTTTCATGCTTTTGTTCACGTTCGTGAGCGGCATACTGAAGGCTCAGAACTATGCTACCGAGCTGAAGGACGGCAGCTACTATCGCGTTAGCAGTCCATCCTACACCCTGTACATGACCGAGGTGGACGGCAACAGCGTCAAGTCCGTAGCACTGGACGAAACGAACTATGCACAGATCTGGAAGCTAAACAAGAAAGGTTCCGGCTTTGTTTTCCAGAACGCACTCACAGGGCGTAACATTCAAAGCCAAACAACCACAAGCGCTTACTACACGACGGGTACCACCGCCTACGCCCTCTACCCCGCCAAGGTGAGCGGAAGCAGCGACACATGGACCATCGCCAACTCGTCAAGCGACGGTTCTGGTCTACACACGGCATCCTCGCAAGGCTACAATGTTGTACGTTGGTCCACAAATGCTGATGCCAGCAGGTGGCAGTTTGAGGAGATGACCGTCTCGGAGGAAGAACTGGAGAAGGCCCGTGCCCCCTACGAAGCCTTCAACGAACTGACGAAGAACAAGAGTACGTTTCAGTCGAAGCTCAGGAACCTGTTCGTGGACTATGCCTGCACAACGCTGAAGGATGAAATCCAGGCTCTAAGCGACGATGAGCTGGCTGCCAACGAAGACTTTGCTGCTCTGAATGCCGACATGCAAGCCATGGTGCTAAAAATCAAGAACGACACCTGGCAACAGTTCACCAATGCCACGACGGGCTATACCGCTGGCTATGAGAAGTTCTTCCGCATCGCCGACTATAAAATCTACAGCCACTTCCAGAATATGTGCAACGGCAGTAACTTCCAAATGAGCAACTCGTTCGGTAAGCTTTCAGGCCCCACGGGCATCGTGGCACAGAAAGGGGACATCATCTACGTTTATGTCGATGCCAGTCCCAAATCGAACTGCACGCTGCAACTGGAAGCAGTCGGAACGAATGGTGTACCCGGTGATAACAGAACGGGATCAGTCAGCGCGCTGACACGTGGTCTGAACGTGTTTATGTTCAGCGAACAAAAGATGCTATACATCTTCCATCAGTTGGACGACACGTCGAAGAAATTGGCCAATTATCCCGACATCAAGATTCACATCGAGGGCGGCAGCCTGCATGGCTACTGGGATGCCACACGCGGCATGACCGATGCCGACTGGGCATTGCTGCAACAAGACCTGCTGAAGGAGAACGTCTGCAAGAACCTGAACCTGAAAACCGAGCACTTGGTGTTTGCGATGGACAATAAACTGGTGAAGGAGTGCGAACCGAAGAACATAGAAGGCCTGATGCGCATCTGGGACATGATTCCCGTGAACGAGGAGCGCTACATGGGCGTGGAGGACTTTGAAGGTCGCTATCGCAACATCTGGAACGTCTTCTCCATCAACTACAACTACATGTTTGCCACTACGAATGGCACCTATTACAACGAGACTACCCTGCCCACCATCATGAACTATGCCAACATGCGCAAGCCGGGCAACCTCTGGGGACCCAGTCACGAAATGGGGCACAACCACCAGGCCAGCATCAACGTTATCGGTACCACGGAGAGTTCGAACAACATGTTCTCGAACATCAACACCTTCGAGCAGGGCATACAAACCACCCGCCGTCAGATTTCGGCCGATGTATTCTGGGAACTGGGCAAGGAGACACCTTGGCTGAAACGCAGCATCTGGAACACCACCAGCATGTTCTTCCAACTGTACCTCTACTTCCACGCCCAGCACCACGACGACAACTTCCTGCCCAACCTGTTCCGCAAGATGCGTAAGAACCCCATCAACAAGGGCACATCCACTCCTAACGTGACCTACGTGAACGTTGATGGCGAGACCGTGACGGGTACAGTCAACGTGGCCACTGGCGCTAAGGACTATCTGCATCTGGCCAAGATGATATGCGACGTGGCCCAGGCCGACCTCTCGGAGTTCTTTGAGGCATACGGTATGTTCATCCCCGTCAGCAAGATGCACGTGGGCGACTACAGCAACTACCTCGTGACCACCACGCAGGCCGAAATCAACTCAGCCAAGGCCTACATGCAGAAGTATCCGAAGAAACTGGGCAACATCATGTTCATCGAAGACCATATCTTGCCCATGAAGGCTGCCGACCCCAACAACAAGTTTGAAGGCATACCCGATGCCAGCGGTAAGAAGACGAACAATCTGGGACAACACAACGAGGTGGGTGAATACAAGAATCTGCCCATTGGCGATGTTGGCGACTTTGAGGAGTTCGACGGACGAACCGAATACTGCACCAACAACGACTACTGCACCATCTCCAACAACAACATCACCTTCAAGGGTGAAGGCTATATCGGTCACA
The DNA here is from genome assembly GCA_905234735.1 of uncultured Bacteroidaceae bacterium. Lineage (GTDB taxonomy): Bacteria > Bacteroidota > Bacteroidia > Bacteroidales > Bacteroidaceae > Physcousia. The sequence goes on from CAJOJA010000001.1 coordinate 15,449, forward strand.
AGTTCTACGACCAGAACGGCAATCTCATCTGGGCTACCAATGCCAGCAAGAATGTGCCTATGCCCACAGGACTGGCCAGGCGCATCCAGAACGGCGAGGTGACCATAGTGGCAGCCGAGGCCAACATGACGGATGTGCCCTGCCCCTACTACAAGAGCGGCAGCTCCCCCGTGTATGGTATGCAGATGTATTTCGGCGACGAAGAACAGAGCAAGAAATGGTGGGGCGGCACCAATACCAATCTAACCCAGTACATGCCCGAGAACGCTATCGGTGTAGTGACCAGCAAGAACCCCTCGGAGAACATCACTGCCTCGCCAAACATCATCAACGAAGACACAGCCAACAGCATCGTATTGAACGGAGAGAAGCCCGCCTACATCCCCGAAATCACAATAGACGAAGCCATTGTCCCCCTGACTGCCAAGACTGTCACGTTCACCAAGACCGTCAGTGGAACGGCTGCCCTCGACCTGCCCTTCGCTGTAACAAGCACTGAGATAGAAGGTCTGAAGACAGCGGCCTATGAAAATGGTACGGTAAGCATCATCGATGCGACCACTGTAGAAGCCGGAAAGCCTGTGGTTGTCAGCGGCAACGTGAACATCACCGTAGACAATGCTACCCTAAAGGCGGGCAGCTATCAGCAACTGTCCAACGTCAAGGTATTGGCAGCCGACGGTCAAAGCGTCATCGAAGCAGAGACCGCATCACCCTTCACCTATAACTTTGGTAAGGCCACTGGCATTCGTTCCATTGACAATACCGAAACTACCACGAGCAAGGAACATATCCTATATGACCTCAGCGGCCGCCGTGTCACGAAGGCTGCCAAGGGCCTGTACATTGTGAATGGCAAGAAGATAGTTCGATAATTGATATTTGACAATTGATATTAATAATTAATTCACTAAAAACTGACAACTATGAAAAAGTATGTTTGCGACGTTTGTGGCTACGAGTACGACCCCGCAGTAGGTGACCCCGACAATGGCATTGCCCCCGGCACGGCCTTTGAGGACCTGCCCGAAGACTGGGTTTGTCCCCTGTGTGGCGTAGGCAAGGACGAATTTAGCGAAGCCTAAACGCCATAGTCCGAACAAAGTAAATCCCCGGCTCCAACCCAGGAGTCGGGGATTTACTTTGTTCGTATGTTTGTGTCAGCGTGTGGCGAAGAACTTCCACAACGGAGCCACCATCAGAGCCTGCTTGAAGCCGTCACGCTCCAGAATGCGGCGTACCTCGTCCAAGAGCACCAGATGTATGGTGATGTCCTCCGTGGGTTCTAAATGCTGTCCGTCGATTTGCTCCACGCCTTCGGCCAGAAAACAGTGCGAAAGGTTGGTGCACGCACTGGCATTGGGCGAATATGCCCCCAGTTCGGTCCACTGACCGCCCCCGAAGCCTGTCTCCTCCAACAGTTCGCGACGCGCTGCCAGTTCGGGTTCTTCACCTGGCTCCACCACACCCGCCGGAATCTCCCATTCCGTGCTGCCCAGTCCATGCCGGTACTGCCGTTCCAGAATCATGCGACCGTCCGTCGTTATGGCAATGACGTTTATCCACGTTGGGTATTCCAATATCCAATACTCCGGGTTCTCCACGCCACTGGGCAGACGGACAACATCCTTTCGTGCCGTAAGCCAGGGACGCTGGATCAAGTATTCACTCTTCACAATCATCCACGGCTGTGGATCATTCTTCAATAGTTCTTTCTCGGTCATTGTAGAAGGGGAGCTAGAAGGGAGTTAAAGGGACATTACTTCTGCTGCGTCTTCAGCCAGTCGATGAAGGGACGCAGCACCTGTGCCGAGGGTTCGGCCATCTGTACAGAGAGGGAAATATCCTCGCCCAGTCCGCTTAGAATCTCGAACTGGTATTCCGGGGCATGGTCAAAGTCGGACACCTCAACCTTCTTTCCCGAAAGCAGCGAGAGTGCGGTCCGGGTCATGGCTTGCAGTTTCACCAGCCAGGGACGCACATCTTCGTAGAAGAGTCGGTCGCTCTCCACCGCCGAATGTTTCATCTCGGTAAGCACACGACAGGCACGCTCGACTTCCGTCAGTTCCTTCTGCAAGGATTCCGGCTGCGGACTTCCTTGTTCCACCGAATGCTTATAGTCCTCGACCAAGGTCTCCAGAGCCTCTTTGTCGAAATACCGCAGGTACGCTGCCACGCGCTGCAAGGCCTCTGCCCTATCCTTCCCCACCACTGCCGGGAGCGCTGCCAACCAGCTCTGCCGGTTGTCGTAGGTCTTGTGGTTCCAGGCATAGTCAGCCACGCTGAAGAGAGCTATCTTCGAAACCTCGCCCTGCTGCATAGGGTTGATGATGAGGGTGTTGGTACCCTGCAGGGTAGCCTCCAGACGCGCCTTCCCGTCGATGTGCTTCTCGTCGCTGAAGTTGGTATACATGTCCATCGGGAACAGTTTGGTCACATCGTTGTCGTTACAGGGATAGTTCCACCACCAGGCCGTCTCGCGTCCCAGCCATCCGTTAGCCGTAGCCAAGTCCTGTGTATTGGGCACCGACCAGACGTTGCGACCGGTAATATAGACATCCACCTTCCTGGGTGTCTTGCCGAGTGATGCAAAGAAGCGCTCGCCCACCTCAGGCTTCACCCATGAGAAGGCGTAGAGCTGCGGCACGAACTGCAATGGTTTCACCGTATCGGCAGGAGCCGCTCCCGACTGGTTCCACCGGGCATCCAGTCGGTACTGCAGTTCACTCACTCGCTGAGCATTCAGTTGCAGCGTAGGTTCGTCGGTGGGCACGCCCACATCATCCACAAACAGCCCGAACTGGCGCACACCGAGGTCGTACATATTGCCGAATTTCGTCATCACGCGGTCAATGACGTCCTTGCTATCGGGATTGGTAAAGGCCGTACCCGGATGAATGGCCCAGATGAAGTTCACTTTCGAAGCATGAGCCACCCCTACGATATCGCGCAACATGTCCTGTGTCAGGTAGCCAATGCGCAACTGCTCGGGCGTGATGTCGGTTGGATACGGTTCGCCCCAGAATCGGGTGTGATAGGGATCCGACTTCGCTCCGTACATATACGTATTCATCTTGTAGCGCGCCATGAAGCGGAACAGATCCTTCGTCACCTCGGCATTGTAGGGCACGCCATAATACCCTTCTATCACGCCGCGCGTACGAGTGTCGGCATAGTCGTAGAACCGCACGCAGGGCAAGTTCTCGCAACCTTGGTCCAACATCTGCTCCACGGTGGCCAGTCCGCAAAAGACGGCATCCGTGTGTTCGCCCACAACGACGAACTGTGCCCGTCCTCGCTTATCGGCCGTTAGGCTCACGATATGGCGGTCATATTTCGGCAGACCGAACACGTCGCGTTTCAGCCCCAGTTTTCGCGCCTGCCGATTGGCCAGGCCCTTCAAGCCATTGATGCCCAACAGTACATTCGTTGCATCCTTCACCAGGCGATGCGAAACTGTCACCTTCCGTCCGCCGTCGCTCAACACCTCCTTGGCCCGTGCTATCGTGGCTTCATCGACACCATTCTCCGCCACGATGTTCACCACGGGAGCCACACTGGCCGAACCTTGCAGGAGTTCCTGCGTCTGGGGTATGGGATAAATCACATAGCGCTGCTGAGCCCAGGCCGCAACGATAGCCATCCACAGGAAAACGGGCAGTAGGATGAATCTTTTCATAGCAGTAGACTTTGGGATTACGAAGGACAAAGTTACGCATTATTTCCTCATGTTCCAAATTTAGTTATCCCGAAGAAGCGGGAATGTATGGAAAAAAGATGTTTTTCTTTTGGTTATCTGCACGAATTAGTGTAACTTTGCCCATAGAATGGTAAAGAATAAGAAAGTTAGCAAGCCCGTTGCCCCTCAGCGTCCCGTCAGAAAGGAGGAGAAGGAAAAGAAAGAGCGCAAGCCCCTATTGTTGCCAACAGCGGTAGTGATGTTCGTGCTCCTGTGGTTATGGGCATGGTTGTGGTATGGCGATGTGCTGCAGACAGCTCGCGAGTTCTCCTTCTGGTCGTCCGACGCGACGCTGATGCGTTTCATGGAGGGGCGCCCGTGGGGGTTGCTTTGGTGGGTCGGCCGCGCCCTGCTACAACTCTTCCGCTGGCCAGTTGTGGGCGGTGCGGTGCTGGCCTTTCTGGTGAGCGGTTGCACGTGGCTTCTGGGCTACTGCCTGCGTCTGCGCGGTTGGTGGCGACTGCTGCAATACCTTCCTGCAGCAGCCTTCCTCATCACCGTGGCCTACATCAGTTTCGACCTATTCTTTGAGAACGAGACGGGAATGTTCATGGGCATCCCCGTGCTGGCCTTCGGCATTCTCCTGGTGCTGGCCCTCATCATCCGCTCGTTCAGCCATCACCATCGATTCCCCCCCATCATCGCTCCTCCCAAGGACGAGACACCCCGCCAGAACCGAGCACAGCTGCTGCTGATGGCCGTGAGCATCGGTGTCGCCATGGGCATAACCCACTGGATACGTCCCTGCCTGCGCGTTGTGACCACGATGCAGTGCCAACTGGAAAAACAGGACTGGCACGGCATGGTCGAAACCGCCCGCTCCCGTCCCGAACTATCCTACCGACAGATTTCGGCATACTATGCCATTGCGCTGGTACACACCGGCGAATTGGGGGCGCGGCTGTTCGACATACGGCTGGACTACGACGACCCCTACATGCACGGATTCCAGGGTGAGAATACCAACGCCACGAACTACTATCTCTTCGACTGCGACCTGCATGCCGGACTGGTAGAGACGGCCATCCACCACGCTATGGAACGCCTGACCATGGAGGGGCCCAGCCTGCGTACGCTGAAACTGCTGACGAAATGCGCACTCCTGCGCAACGAATGGGAAGTGGCCCGCAAGTACCTGCACATCCTGCAGCATGTACCCTTCGAGGGCAACTTCGTAGCCCGCTACGCCCCCATGCTCCACCATCCCGAATTGGTGGATGCCGACCCCGAATTCCAGGTCGTAAGGCAAACTGAACCCCTGCACGACAACTTCGAGAACCTGCTCACGCAACCATCCTTCCTCGGATACAATGCGACACTGACCGAGGGACGCAGCCTGCAGGCCCTGTACAACAGCCTGATGGTGCACATCTACACCAAGACCATGCAGCAGTTCATCCCCCGCTGTCAACCCCTGCAAGGCAAGCTACCTCCCCAAAACATTACCGAGGCCCTGCTGCTGATGTCGGGCAAGTACCCGGAGATACTGAAGATGTTCCCCAACCTGCAGTACAACCAAGGCCGACTGCTGACCTTCATGCAGGAGGTGAAGCCCTATCTGGGCAGTCACGAGACACGTGCCGAGCATGCCCGCGAACTCTTCCCGCGCTGGAAGGGCTATTATCCCTACTATTACTTCTTCGGCAACCTGAAGGCCACGAAGCGCAAGGACACCAACACCGGAACAAGTAATCAGGGCGTGAACTGATTAAGTTAAAAATTAAGATACAAAAATTAAAAGTTAAAAATGAGAGAGCATAAGGGCTACGTTGTTTTACTTCTTACTCTTTACTTTTTACTTTGCGCTTGCGTCCGCAAAGCCTACACTGTCCCTGCCCAATATGTTGAGGCCGATAGTGTAGCACCGCTCTATCCCGACTATACCGACATCACCATTCCGGCCAACATCGCCCCGCTGAACTTCGCCCTGTTGGAGGACGAAGCCACGGAAATCGTGGCCGAACTGAAGGGCGAGAAGGAGGGGAACCTCGTGACCGGAGGCGGCAAGGAACTGAAGGTCATCATGGACAGCACCGAATGGCAACAACTGCTCGCCCAGAATCGTGGGGCGGCGATTCGGGTCGACGTCTATGCCCACTTTCCGACGGGATGGGTGCGCTACAAGAGCCACCATCTGACGGTGGCCGAGGAAGGCATCGACCCCTATCTCTCCTATCGCCTCATCGAGCCCGGCTACGAACTTTATCGGCAGCTGGGACTCTACCAACGTAACCTGACGAACTTCGACGAACACGTCATCTACGAGAACAACCGTACGTTCGACGAAGAACACAACCACTGCATCAACTGCCACAACTACCAGAACTACTCGACCCGCCAAATGCTCTTCCACGTTCGTGCCCAGCACGGCGGCACCGTCATCGTGCGCGAAGGAAAGGCCCGGAAGGTGCAGATCAAGGGCGACAGCATCCTGACGGCCGGTGTCTATCCCTCTTGGCACCCCACCCTGCCCCTCGTGGCCTTCTCTACCAACAAGACGGGGCAGGCCTTCCACATGTATCACGACGAGAAGATAGAGGTGCAAGACGAAGCCAGCGACCTCTTGCTCTACGACGTCGAAAAGAACGAGGTGGGCCTCATCCTGAACGACACCACGCAGTTCGAGACCTTCCCCTGCTGGTCGCCCGACGGACGTTGGCTCTACTACTGTACCTCCGACGAGCCCCAAGCGCCCGACGATGTGCACATCCCCGACAGCATGGCCGAGATGCGCCGCGTGATGTTCTACGACAAGTTCTTCTACGACATCCGCCGCATGGCCTTCGACGAGCAGACGCACACCTTCGGTCCCTCCGAACTGGTGGTCGACTGCGCAGGCCGTCATCGCAGTGCCTCCTTCCCGCGTGTCAGCCCCGACGGGCGCTACCTGCTCTATGCCGAGGGCGACTACGGCCAGTTCCATATCTGGCACAAGTCCAGCGACCTCTATGTTAAGGATTTGCAGACCGACAGCCTCTATGCGTTGACGGAGGCCAATAGCCCCGACGTGGATTCGTACCACACCTGGAGCTCAAACGGACGGTGGATAGTCTTCAGCAGCCGCCGTATGGACGGCAACTACACGCGCCCCTTCATCACCTATTTCGACAAGCGCGGACAAGCCCACAAGGCATTCTGCCTGCCGCAGTACGACCCCGAGTACAACCTGCTGCTGCTGAAGAGCTACAACGTGCCCGAACTGACCCGCGACGCCGTTTCCGTCAGTGCCAAGAGCCTGCAACAATGCATCTACGAAACCGATGGAGAGCAGGCAAAATTCCGTCCACGCAAATAATAAATAACAACAAATAATCGTTATATAAAAAAGTAAACTTTAAACTATAAACATTAAACTTTACAAGTTATGCGAGTAATCATTGAACCTAACTATCAAGAATTATCACGCTGGGCTGCCGACTACGTAGCCGCACGTATCAATGCCGCTAAGCCTACGGCCGAGAAGCCTTTCAAACTGGGTTGCCCCACGGGTTCCTCCCCTCTGGGTCTGTACAAGCGCCTCATCGAGCTGAACAAGGCCGGTAAGGTCAGCTTCCAGAACGTCATCACTTTCAACATGGACGAGTACGTCGGCCTGCCCGAAGAGCATCCCGAGAGCTACCACAGCTTCATGTGGACCAACTTCTTCAGCCACATCGACATCAAGAAGGAGAACGTACACATCCTCAACGGCAACGCTCCCGACTTGGCAGCCGAGTGCGCAGCCTACGAGCAGGCCATCGTGGATGCCGGCGGCATCGACCTCTTCATGGGCGGCATCGGTCCCGACGGCCACATCGCCTTCAACGAGCCCTTCAGTTCGCTCCTGAGCCGTACCCGCGTGAAGAGTTTGACCACCGACACCATCATCGCCAACAGCCGTTTCTTCGACAACGATGTGAACAAGGTGCCCAAGACCGCCCTCACCGTAGGTGTAGGCACTGTGATGGATGCCAAGGAAGTGCTCATCGTAGCCAACGGTCACGGCAAGGCCCGTGCCCTGCACCACGCCATCGAGTGTGCCGTCAGCCACGAGTGGACCATCAGTGCCCTGCAGATGCACCCCCATGCCATCATCGTCTGCGACGAAGCCGCCACCGACGAACTGAAGCACGGCACCTACAAGTACTTCAAGGACATCGAGAAGGACAACCTCTAAGAGAGCGAATCCCCAACAAATCCCATCGAGGCTGCGTCGTTCCCATACGGCGCAGCCTCTTTTGTTTATGGCAAAGCGCAGCGGCAGCCGCATCATGGGGGATGCGGCTGCCGCTGATAGGTAGTGAGGGACTATCGTCCCTGAATTCGTTCTGTGTGTGGTGCAATGGGATTAGAACTCCCAGCCCAACTCGCGGACTTCAGCCTCGGTGGGAACGGGGTTGACGACATCCAGTTGAAGACCAGCATCACCTGCAACTCCAGTAATAGAACTGCAGAACATTTCGGTATCCTCAGCCTCGACGATAACGGCCACGGGGGCAAAATATGTCTTTTTCATTGTTTTTTATAATTAAGAATTAATAATTAAGAGAGAAAAATTAGAAGAGAACTTTCTTACCATTGACGATATAGATACCCTTCTGGGCGCGGCTTACGCGCTGGCCAGCCAGGTTGTAGATGGCACCGTTCTGAGGAGCATCGGTGTTGACGACATCGATAGCGGTCTCAAGATCGTTGATGAACATCTTTACAGTAGCCTCTTCCGTAGCATCAATGTAGGCATGAGTACTCTTCAGCGTGGTTCCGCCTTCGCTCTTGTAGAGCTTGTTGGCACTGATGAAGTAGTCGCCAGCAGCAACGGTAGTCAAGGCAGCGTAGGAACCCACGAAGTTAACGTATGTGCCGGCAACCTTGGCCTCACCTTCCTTGATAACTTTACCGTTGAAGGTGAAGCTTGTTCCTGCGTTACCCTTCAGCAGCACGGGCTTGTTAGCCGTGATGGCAGGAGTCTCCATCTTGTTGAAGTTTACGGTAACAGCATCTTTACTTTCACCGCTATCGCTGAACTCAGCTACTGCAACCTCGTCACCGAAGGCAGTCTTCAGTTCATCGTTGCTCAGGTCGAACGGAACCACGAAGGTGTTCCACACGTCTGCCTTGATGGCGCGAGCGAGAGTAACGTTGGCGTAGTTCTTGGCAGGAGTGTAGTCAGCATTCTCACTGATTGTAATGTCTTCTGCAACAGCCTGCTTCAGGCTCAGGTCGGCAAGGGTGAAGTGATGGTTCATGTAAATCTTCAGGATTGAATTGCCAGCAGTGGGCTCGAGATAATAGGTGTACGTACGGAAGGGGTTGCCTTCAGCGTCATTGATCTTACCAGAAACGCTAGTAGCACCCTCCTGTTTTACGCCATCCAATTCGACTGAAACCCAATCAGGAGCGTCACCATCGCGCCATGCAGAAGCCTTGAAGGTCAACTTATAAATTGAGTATTTGTTCAACGGAAGTGTGTAACCTTCTTGCTCACCGTATGTCAGTGTTGTGCCGCCCCATGAGAAGACAGCAGCCTTGCCATCGGTATAAGCCAGACCGGGATCTACAGTCTCATCCTTAACCAACAGGCGGATACCCTGTATCTTCGTCCAACCTGGCAGGTTGATGTCACCAGAGGTAGTGTTAGCAGCGGTTGTAGCGAACAGGCCGTCGAAGATAGCATCAACCTCGCCATCGTTGGCAGTCCATGTGGCGGAGGTCAAAGAAGCAGTTACAGACTCTACGGTTTCTTTTTCATTTTTCGCGGTCTGGTCAAATGCTTTTGCAGCAGCAAGAGCTTCCAGAGCAGCGGCGTTGTTGTAAGGAGCATACTGGCCATCTTCGAAGCCGAGTGTCTTGCCCTCAGCTGCAGCGATGGCAGCATTCAACGCTGTATAGTCATCATCACCAGCAACCACACCTTTCTTCAGGATTCTGAAATCGGAGAAGCTACCCCATGCACCGCCAGAAAGACGGGTCAGTGTCTGAGTAACGGTAACGGCAGTCTCTTCAGTCAGCGAAACGGGGATGTAGCGCCATTCCCAACCTGTGCCAGTGTTTTCTGCTGCTCCATCCTTGTTAGCGAAGCCAGCAGCATCTTCAGCGTCGAAGCTTGCGGCACCAGCCTTGTTGATACCAAGTCCCATATCGCCATTAGAAGCAAATGTTACAGTTGTGCCTTTTGCACTCATCGTAGTAACGGAGTTAGCACTACCACGGCCTGCACTCATCAGGATGAATTCACCCGCAGGAAGTGTAATGATTGCTGTTCTTTCGGTAGTGTTTGTACCGCCGCTCCAGTTGTCAGCATAAGAGATACCAGTATCGCCGCTCCAGTGCTGTCCGCTACTGGTACTCATGTCAGACCATGAAGGATTATATACAGCTGTCACATCAAAGATGTTGTCTGCTGTAGTTGCAGTATATGCAGCAATATTGAGCGCATGGGTTGCGGCAGGAGCTGCGGCAGCGCTGGCAGGAGCATCACCAGGAGTTACGCCAAGGGCAACAGCCACGCCACGGATTTCAGCGTATGCATCATAAACACCCTTGGCGGCTGTGAAGGTTGCAGTTGCAGCCTCAATAGCCGCTGCGGCATCATTGTAACCATCCACAGTTGTAGGCTCAGATTTAGCCAGCTCAGCGTTCAGAGCGGTCAGTTCAGCACCTGTTACATTCTCATAATCCGTGTTAGCAATAGCAGCCTCGGCAGCGGTCTTAGCCTCTTCCCAAGCAGCTTTAGCACCATCGAGAAAACTCTTAAAGGTAATGGTGATGTTGTCGAGGAACACCTTAGCGTTGGCGCCTGAACCGCCGCTGATAGCCTGACCGCCAACTTGGATAACACCTTCTGTAGCTTCATTCAGTGTGAATGTAACCTTATCCTCTACCCATTCGCCATAAGCAAAAGCGTCCTTGGTGGAAAGGGTACTTGTTCCAGAAGTGGGAACGAAACCGAACATAGATTTGAACTGAGTCACACCTTCAAGAGCATTGTAGGCGTTAACCTTCGCGGTATAGACACCAGCTGGAAATTTGACCGCAGCTGACTGATAGGTAACAGTGCCACCCCAACCAACAGAAACACCAAGTGCATTACCACTATTACCTGCGTTGTCAGCAGAAGGAGCACTGACACCATTCACCTGGCCTTCTCCGCCGTAAGCAACGACAGCCGAGCTACTCCAAGCAGCAGAGCCGGTCTGCGTCCAGTCACCTTCGATATTTACAGGGGCTGCACTTCCGCCGGCGGCAGCATTTGTTGTAGTTACGGTGCAACTCTCAAATCCGGGGTTGCTCAGGAAGATTCCTGTCACGTCGCCAGCTGCTGACATAGCCGACTCTGTGGCTACAGCCAAAGTAGCAGCAGCAGCGTTCACCTCGTCCTGAGTAGCCGTAGTGTTGCCATACACAGTTTGAGCAGTAGCGATGGCAGAAGCGAGGTCGCTACTTTTCAATGTGTTATTGGCATAGGTCGCAGCAGCAATGGCAGTTGAGAGCACATCCTTCACCACAACAGCCTTATAAAGAATCTGCACCTTGTCAAAGTACAGCATAGCGTTGTCACCAGAGCCGCTGCCAGTAGATTGATAACCCAAACAGATTTTACCTGTAGTAGCTTCGGCAAGAGTGAAAGATGTCGTCAGTGTTGTCCATGAACCAACGGTAGGATTTGTTGCCATCGTATGGGATGCACCGCTATTGGGAATCCAACCTATGTAGCTGGTGTTGGCCTGTGTTCCACTTTGGTTATAGACAGGGATGTTGATGGTGTACTCACCAGCTGCAAGAGTTACTTCTTGATAGTAGTAACCACCGCAGCCCCAAACACCGAAGAAACCGAGGCAATTGCCTGCATTTCCATCGGGGTCTACAGAGGGAGCCTTTGTATTGTTACCCATCATCAAATGATCGGATCCATAAGCAAATACAGCACCGCCCATACCAGAGTTAGGGTATGAACTGTTTGAGTTGTCGCCACTCAAAACGGTAGATGTCCATCCGTCAATGGCCTGTAATCCATAATAGGTGGTTCCTTTTCCACCCATGTCTTTTCCGTAGCCACATAAGCCATTGTCTAGTGGCGTTGTCTGCGAGAAGTCGGCATTCGTCAGGTACGTGCTGGTCACGTCCGTCTGTGCCCATGCGCCGGCACTGACCAACATCAGTGCGGCAGCGAAAAGTTGTTTTAGTTTCATTAGTTTGTTAAAAAGGTTAATAATTAGGTTATATCTTAAAGTTTAAAAGTTCAAGGGTTTTGGGGTTTGAAGGTTTGAGGTTATGTCTATTCAAGCGCAAAGTTACAAATAAGTGGTGGTATCGTGGAGTATTTATGTGTTAAAAAATGCAAAAGAGGGAAACATACTATAGTGTAACAGATGTAGAGGGTGTAGGGAATTATCGTCTCGAATTCCGTGGATTAGTTGAATGCTCACAGTACACAAGTTTTCAGCATATTTTTATTGAAAATCCGAAGCTCCCGTAAACAGCAAGCGCAGCGGCAGCCGCACCATGAGAATGTGCGGCTGCCGCTGATAGGTAATGCGACGAATCGTCGCCCGCAGGGGGCACTACTCGTTGTCTTCGTAGTTTTGGTCGTAGCCAAGGTCGAAGCCCCAGGCGTCCTCGTTGGCGCCTTCGCGACTCAGAACTTCAGTGTCGGTGGCTTTTTGGGTGTTTTCGAGAGAAAGAGCCAAGAAGTCCTCGAGGTCTGACATCTCAACCTCTATCGCGGGAATAATATATTTCTTTTTCATTGTCTTTTACGATTTAAGAATTAGTAATTACGGGGTACGAACTCATTTAACAATCATCTTACGACCGTTCTGGATGAAGATGCCCTTCTGGGCACGGCTTACGCGCTGGCCAGCCATGTTGTAGATGGCACCGTTCTCGCTCTCGCTCTTCACGCCCTGGATAGCAGTCTCTGTACCGCCCAGGAAGAAGGCTTTGACGTCAGCAGCAGGAGCTGTCAGATATGCGCGGTTGGCACCGATATTTTGATTCGTAACAGAAGGATCTGCAGTGGTATCTATCTGATAGAAGCCAACAATGTCGCCCTGCTTCTGCAGCACATATTTACCGTCGAACTCAGCAGTAATAGGCGTAGCTTCGTATACACCTGTCAGCCAACCATCGATGTAGGTAGCATCAGTGTATGCAGCACCTACGCCAGAAAGCGTTGTCTCAACTCCGCTCTCAGCATAAACGATATACGGAGTATTAGCCTTCAAACTGGTGGTTTCGCCTGTCAGCAACAGGGTCTTTCCATTAGCATCAACACTGTTTACGCTGTATGCCTTTGCACCTTCAAGTTCTGCATCGAAGGGAACGATGAGCGTACCATACTTATTCTCAGCCTTGATGTTCAGGGTAACCTCGTTCTTGACAGCTTCCTGAATCAAGATACTTGCGTTGTTTCCATTAGCCGTATAGAAGCCATAAGTACCATTTGTGTTAGCACCGATATTCGCCTTTGCAGCTGTATTATAGAGATTCCATACCTTATCAGTGCTCGTAGCAACAACTTGAACAATCAAAGCCTTATTGATATCTGTGGTAGGACGAATCTGACTGTTATCGGAACCAAGTCCTGTTCCACTACCTGTACCAATAAATACTTCTGTTCCATCAGCACGTGTGTAGCTCATTTTATAGCCGTTCTTTGTTCCATCAACAGCTGTAAACTTAACGCCCTGGGGATAGTAAGAACCGGAGGCTACCTCCCAGCTCATGCTCGTTGTATTTGCAGAGAGGTCTGCGTCAGATGCCGAGAGGAATGTCAAAGCACAATCTTTGTGGGTGAAGCCTTCCGTAACATTGATTACATTATAAACCTTCTCTGCATCAGGAGTATTCAATTCTACATTCCTGTAAGCCACCTCTGCTGCTTTCAGTGCAGCGACTGCCTCAATTACTTCATCAATAGATACCGTTATTTCATATACATTCTCAGCAGTTGAAATTGCTGTTGTTAAAGCACTCGCAGCAGAAGAAGGAATCTGGAATGCTCCGTCACCAACGTTGGCGGTTACGTCAATATCTTTGGCTGTATTAATCTCAGCCAACAGTGCAGGTTTGAAATCCTCTACTGTAGCACGAACCAACTTAATATCACCATAGACATACTGGCTTTGGCCACTTGTATCACAACTCTTTTTTCTCAAGCCCAAAACATAATCACCAGCTTCGCCAGTCTGGAAGATTGCTTCGTAACTCTTCCAAGAATCTTTATTCGAATCTGCATCCGTTGCATCAACCGGCAGGTCAGAAGCTGAAAGCGTCACAGCAGAACCATCGGGAGCAGCCATGCTTACGTAGCCATCCTTCTTGCAATCTCCCCAACCACCATATACGAATGTGATCTTGTAATAAGCATTTGCCTTCAGAGGCATGGTGTAACCATCAGCATAACCATAGTAAGCAGACTGCTTGGTGAAGAGAGCCTTACCAGAAGATGTAGCTTGTAATCCTGCATTAGAACCATTCATGTAACGAACATTGTAGCCATCGGCTGCAGCTCCCTTCACGCGCTGCCAACCTGTAGGATTAATGTTTCCGGTCTGACCGCTGTAGTCGGCCTCGAACGAACCATCATAGATAGCATTTACTTCAGCAGCATTAACAGTCCAAGTAGCACCAGTGATGGCAGCGGTAGCAGCCTGAACGTCTTCCTGAGAATTATTAGCTTCCAGATCAATGGCCTTGGCAGCCGCAATTGTTGCAACAGCCTCTACATTATTATAAGGAGCATATTCGCCTTTGTCGAAGCCAATTACGTGAGCATTGATTGCCTCGTTCAGTGCGGCATAATCCTCATCTGTAGCAGCAACGAAAGCCTCTTCGGGAGTAAGGTCACGCAATCTTACCAAACGTACACGGTCAAAACTCAACCAGAAATTACCTGAATGGGAAGCGGTGATTCCAATTGTGGCATTACCATCTGTCTTTTGCAGGAATTCGACAGAAGCATCGTTAAAGCCACGACCAAAGACACCACCTTGATTACCTACCACTGTGACGTCGCCAGTAGCATCAACTGCACTTGAGTTAGTGGCTTTTACCTTGTAATCTGTAACACCGCTCTGAGCACGTGCGGTAATCGTCAGCAAATATTTACCAGCAGCGAGGTTTTCAATGGTCTGTTCAGCTGTGTATGAAGAAGCACCATTCTTGTCAAAGTAACCACCGGCAGAAGTGCCATCGCCCTGAGTGAAAGCCTCACCAGTCAGACGACCAAATCCACCGCTCCATCCATCAGCATTCTCATCAGCATTGGGGTTGGTTATCAGTGAAGTCTTATCCTCTGCGCCATCAACCCCTTCAGCCATGGCGTTACTCTCGACGTACAAGCGGTTTTTCTGTTCGATTACATTAGCCTGCGCTGCTGCATCGGCTGCATTGCCTGTGACCTCAGCCGCTACAGCAACATCAAGTTCGCTCTTCTTTGCGGGACTTGCATAGGGGAGTTCACTTGAGACTCCAGCACGAGTGCTTACTAATTTATCCCATGATGCCTTTGCTGCTGTGAAGGTTGTGGTAGCATTCTTCAGCGTTTCTGCTGCAGCATCAATGCTTTCAATGGTTGTTCCCTTATCAGCCTCAATAGCTGCAACGAGACCGCTACGATCAGTTCCCTGGACATTTACATATGTATCATTGTCACGAGCTGCGACTGCAGCCTCCTTAGCCTGGTTGTAAGCAACAGTGGAGGCTGCTACGCTGGGAGCTGACTGCACGGTATAGTTGCAGAAGCCAAGCCACTGGTATTGCTTCTCCTCTGGATTACCACCTTCTACAGAAATGGTAATTGTTGCGTTCTCCTCCTCAATGGTGAAGGGTACATAACGCCATTGCCAACCACGACCGACACCACCATTGGCATAGGTGGCATCATCGCCGAAACTGGCAGTTCCGTCGGTTGCAATACCACGACCCGTATCACCAGCCGGGAAATCATTGACAGAACCGAGCACCTCATCGCCCTTCTTCACAACCAATTCAAGTGTAGAATATTGCGAGTGGCGACCTGCAACCTTGAATACATAATCACCAGCAGGAAGGACTATATCTTGAGAATAGGAGGTAGTCCAAGCAGTAGAACCTCCCCAGCCTTCTAATTGCTCATTGTAAGAACTCGTACTTGTACCATCCCAGTGTTGGCTTGTCATATCTCCAGCATTCACCTTCGTCCACTCACCAAGATCTATAATCGTATTATAGTTGGTGGTAACATAATTATAGACAGCTTTAGCCTGTGCATCGACAGCAGAAAGAGCGGATTGCGACTCTGTTGTCTGAGCAGCGATTTCGAATAAAGCGGCACGTTCATTCTCAGCCGCCAACTGAGTATAATACTTAGGGGCTGAAGTGAAGTCACTTAGCTTCTGGTTGATTTCCTCAATGAGATCGTTGTAAGCAGCCATATCTGTTGAAGGAGTACCTGTCTCACTGATAGTCTTAGCAACAGAAGCCGTCAGCTGAGTGCGCTCGTAGCCTGTAACCACATTATAACTTTCATTTCCAAGAGCCGCATTTGCGTTAGCTTTAGCAGTCTCAAGGGCTTTACGCATAGCAACAGGTTCATCGTTGTAAGTGAGATAGAAAGCACGCCAAAGAGTCCAAGCATCACCAGACGTGCCTGTTGTAATTCCTATTTCAACATTAGAAGATGCATCTACAGGGAAATCAAGTACAGAGACACCGTTTCCATTATTAAACCACGTTTGGCATCCCGCTGTATTATTAAAGGATCCATCTGTTTGGACCAGAGGTGCGGAATAACCACCAGCACTCAAAGTAGAAGTTTGACCTTGACGAGAACAAGCAATAGCTGTTAAAGTATAATAACCAGCGGGTAAGTTTTGAAGCGTTTGCTTCAATGAGCCTGCTTGATTATTCCACATCTCAGCTAAATTCTTGCCTGAATCAAAATTAATCGGATTCGATGCCCACTGATTCAAACGATTACCATTCGTTGCAGTCCAACCATCGGCATTTGCAACAGGGTTATAATTCGTGATGAACTTCATCGTAACATCAGAATAATCGCCATCTGTCACCTTCTCTAACTGCCATACGTATGGAGGCGTATCAAAAGTATAGGTCGCATTAGGAAGTCCATCTTCATCGTTGTCTTCAACAACAGACCAAAAGGCCGATGCACCCCAAGCAGTACCTGTGGAGTTTGTACTACGGATTGCATAGCCATCTTCATTCTTGAAGAAGACTTGAGCTTCCCAGTTAACTCGGTTCTGACTGGTCGAAACAATGATATGCTTTTGAGCATCAGCTGACAAAGTGCTACTACTAGATGAATTACCACCATTGGTAAACCGATTCAAACGATAAGCACCCATCTTGAAATTGCCAAAACTACGCTGGAAGTCAAATGTAAATTGACCAGCAGCAGAGGCATCATCGGTCAGATAGCCGTCCGACTTAAGATAGTACGGTGTCGTACCCGTCGTAGTTCCGTTGCTAAGTGTGTATATTTTATACACACCATTGGCCTGAATCTCAGCATTAGCTGCCGCATACTCAGCGTCCGTTTGTGCCCTCAACCCAAGGACACTAACGATGCATAGCATCGCGAAAAGTAGTTTTCTTTTCATTTTTTAATAAAAGTTAGAATAGGTTTATAATAAGGTTTTTTATTCTGTCTCTCACATTCACATGTGTCCATACGAGTGCAAAGTTACGAATAAATTAGGCTTTTGAGCATCTTGTCGCGTTAAAGTTTGTTAAAGTGTGGGGAATGGGAGGACGTAGCGCAGCGGCAGCCGCTCCTTGGAGGGGATGCGGCTGCCGCTGATAGGTAGTGTGACGAATCGTCGTCTACAGAGGGACGGCTATTCGTTGTCTTCGCAGTTATTGTCGTAACCTAAGTCGAATCCCCAGGCGTCTTCGTTGGCACCTTCGCGACTCAGGACTTCAGAGTTATTGGCTTTAGCGCCTTCGAGAGAAAGAGCCAAGAAGTCCTCGAGGTCTGACATTTCAACCTCTATCGCGGGAATAATATATTTCTTTTTCATTGTCTTATGCAATTAAATTAATAATTAAGAGAGAAGAATTAGAAGAGAACCTTCTTTCCGTCCACGATATATACACCCTTCTTGACACGGTTTACGCGCTGGCCAGCCAGGTTGTAGATGGCATCGTTCTCGGTCTCGCTCTTCACGCCCTGGATAGCGGTCTCGATGTCGCCGAAGTAGAAGGCCTTAACGGTAGCTTCAGAAACAGACAGGTATGCACGATAGGCACCAATGTTGGGAACTTGGTCGTTCTCATTAATGTCTATTTGATAGAATGCAACCGTGCCATTCTGGTCCTGCAGAACATATTTGCCATCTATGCTGGCAGCTGTGATTGGGCTGTATACGCCCGTCAGCCAACCTGTTTCATAGCTGTCCTTGGTAGCTGTACCCCAGCCCTTCAGTTCGGTAGAGACACAACCGTCAGCGGCATACAGAATGTAGGGAACGTTAGCAGCAGGTTCATCCACCTTTACGAGTGTGAGTTTGTTGCCGTCCTTAGCCTCGCAAGAGTAAGCAACTACGCCACTGGGCAACTCGGGAGTGAAGGGGAAGATGGCCGTAGCATACTTCTGTTCAGCAGGTATGTTGATGGTTACGCTGGCCTGGGCGGCTTCGGCGATGGTGAAGTTCGCCGTACCACTGGTGTACATACCATTATCCGGATTGTCAGCATTGCGTGCAATCACATTATTGCCATCAGATACATTCAGCAACTGGAATTGACCATTGGTGCTTGTAGGACTAATTTTGACCCACGAAGCCTTGCTTGCATCATCAGTTGTACGGATTTGAGCATTATTGCCACCGTAAGTGCTACCCGTGGTGATATAACGTTCTTCACCATCAGCCACGTTGATTGCACTTACCTTATAGGTATTTGCCTCACCGGCTACAGCCGTGAACTTCAAAGCTTGATTCATGTTTGCATTTGATGGAGTCAGATACTTAACATTATAACCACCCATGTCGGCACGGTCTCCTGCAAGGAATGTAACAGCATTACCATCCCATGCCTGACCGGCATCAACAATACTCAACCAATAGCGTTTATTAGCATCAGGCTGGTTAAGGGCGGCATTATTGTTGTAGATAGTTGTGGCGGTGGTAAGAGCAGATGTCAAATCTTTAACATCGTCTACCTTGGTGCCTGCACTCAGTGTGAAAGCCTCAGCATTGGTCTTGGCAGTTGAGTAGGCACTCCAAAGAGCATCATCTGTCGCTTTAGTATACTGGAATACTTCAGTTCCCACATTGGTGCGTTGGGTCAGTGTAGCAGCTGTCTTGGCATTGTTCAGGGCTACAAGAGCCTCCATCAAAGCCACATTGTCAGCATCGTCAGTCTGAACGGTAGGATTACAGAAACCTACCCACTGATTTATAGCAGAAGCACTAGCCGTCACGGCAACATTCACCGTTGCAGGATCTGCGAGTATGAATTTCACATAGCGCCATTGCCAACCGCAACCCTGAAGATCGTCTCCTTCGTGGTTGGGGTTTTTAGCAAAACCTTCAGCATCGTCGGCGTCAAAACTTGTCGCACCGCTCTTGTTTATTCCCAAGCCCGTGTCACCATTGGGGAAATCGTTAACGGTACCAATAGTGGCTTCACCGTTCTTCACTGTCAAAGTGAGGACTGCGCTATCACTTGACTTGCGTCCGGCAACTTTGAATACATACTTACCAGCAGGCAACGTCAGATTCTGAGAATAACTGCACTCCCAGGAATTATCTCCCCAGCCAACATTTTGCTCGCTATAAGTAGATTGGCTGGTACCATCCCAATGCTGGCTACTTCTGTCAACAGCATTAACTGTTGTCCATGCTCCAAGGCTTACGCCATAAGAATAATTAGTAGTAACATAAGTATATTCAGCAACCATAAGGCCTTGTATGTTGCTACTTACAGTAGCTGCAGTTGAAGAGGATGTTGCAGCATAACTATCTGCAGTTTCATCAGAAAGCCCCAGAGCTTTTGCCCTAGCAATTTCAGCGGCAAGAGCATCGTATGCAGCATAATTGCAATTCTCAAACGCAGAAATTGCACTATTCAGATCGGTAATGACAGCCTGATAAGCTTCCTGAGTATCAGCAGCTGGAGAAGCATTATTTGCACTCTGAAGTGCAACGCGCTCAGACCCCGTTACATTAGCATAAGTATCATTATTAAGGAGTGAATTGGCAGTTGACTTCAAGGCTTCAATAACAGCATCACCATCAACTGTGGCGGTCACACCTTTCAACTGTACGACGTGCCAGTTGGTAGACTTTGATGTCTTTGACATACCGATTTCAATCTGACCGTTACTACCCACAACAACATCATTCAGAATCGCCGTAGAAAGACCGGAGCCATTAAAGTTATCTGCATACCAAATAGGGATTTCCTGAGAATAATTGCCCTCAGATGTGTTCGCATAAAGCACTACACCTGTTTCCGTATCAATAGATTGGCCAGCAGTGTATGTGTCGCTCACGGCTTTTCCTCCAATGGAAGAATCACCAGTAAAGGCTTCTGAACCAAAACCACGATTAAAAGTAAAAGCTGCAGCACCATAGAGTTCAATCTTATATGTACCAGGAGTAAGTCCCGTTACTGTCGTTTTCATAATCGTACCTGTATTGGTGCAGCCACCGTTCCAGTCGCCGCAATAGCTCTCCCATGCCGCAACCGTCAAACCTGAGTTCGTCGTAACTTGAGGAGCGGCCCACCCTACTTGGCCTGAAGAACCCGTCCATTGTGTGGTTGCCAAACTATTGAACGAACGCGTCAAGTCCGTCTCCAGCATAATCGCACTTGCGTTACTTACCCCCAGTAATAGGGCGAAAGCGGCGAAAAGTAGTTTTCTTTTCATTTTTTAGTTTGTTAGTTAATAAATAGGTTATATCTTAAAGTATAAAAGTTCAAGGGTTTTAAGGGTTTAAAGGTTTGAGATTATGTCCATACGAGCGCAAAGTTACAAATAAGTGGTGGTATCGTGGAGTATTTATGTGTTAAAAAATGCAAAAAATAGGAAAATGGACTATAAATATAGGGGGGATGTGCCGTGCAGCACATCCCCCCCCTGAATGGATGATTGTCAGATCTTACTCCCAGTTACCCTAGAAGAGCAAGAACTCTTCTTTGGTATCTGCAATTGTTGGGATATTATCATCTGTTCCCAAATTGAGATCCAAGGTATCACCGCCGATGCTGGTTATGCTGGCAGCAATCACATTCTCGGGATCCATTTCCGTCTCGATAGTAAGCGCGGGGCTGATATATGTCTTTTTCATTGTCTTTATCAATTAAGAATTAATAATTAAGAGAGAAGAGTTAGAAGAGAACCTTCTTTCCGTTGACGATATAGATGCCCTTCTTGGCACGGCTTACGCGCTGACCAGCGAGGTTGAAGATAGCACCGTTCTCAGCCTCTACACCGTTGATGGCATTGATGCTGGTTGCAACACCGTCGATGAACAGCTTAACAGTAGCCTCACCACCTGTCTTATCCTTCATATAAGCACGGAAGCCCTTGATCTTGGTAGCACCTGCACTCTGGTAAACAGCGTCATTACCGATGAACCAGTCACCTTCTGCGATAGTAACCTCACCACCGTAGTTACCTACGAAGTCGAAGTTTGCGCCTTCGGCCTTGGCCTCACCTGTCTTAACGATCACGTTGCTGGCAACAATCTGAGATGTGGCAGCGGTAGCCTTAACAAGAACAGGAACATTAGCTTCGATGGTCTGTTCAGCCTTTGTGTTGAACTCAACAGTAGCATCGTCAGCATCTGCGCTATTCTCGCTGAAAGTATAAACAACAGCACCTTCACCGAAGAATTCCTTCACCTGATTTGATGTGAGGTCGAAGGGCAGAGCAATGGTGTTGAAGCCAACCTTGGTAGTGCGAGCCATTGTCACGTTAGCACCCTCGATGTCAGCCAGGGCAGAGAATGCAGTAGCCTCGTCCATAGTTACGTTGATGCTCTGACCATAGAAGTAGAGACGGAAGTTATCGAACAGAGTCCAAGTGCCAGCGGCAGTCTTCTTTTCAGCCTTGAAGCCAAACTTGAGAGTTCCGTCAACAGCTGTGAGAATGCTGTTGTCATAGTGACCAGCAGCAAACCACACCTCAGCACCTTCCATTGAGTTGGGGATATACTTGTAAGCACCCTCTGCACCTACTTGGCTATCATCGGGATAATCGCCTTCGTTCTCCCAATAAATGGCGGCGTTCTGAGCTTCAGCAGCGATGTGCTTTACAGAAGTCTCACCGTCATTGATGTAAACAACAGCATCTGTGCTGGTGTTACCAGCCATATAAGCATTGTATGCAGGACCTGCATTACCTGGACGCTGGAAAGCCTGTACCTTCAGCTCATAGTTACCCTTAGGCATATCCGTGAGCGTCTGGTAGAAGTCGAAGCTATTGTTATCAAAGAACTCATTGCTGTGACATCTTGTATTGGCATTACCACCATCGAACGTGCGTGTCCAACCATTGATATTGTTGTCGTCGAAGTTAGGATTAGCAATCAGGAAGGTGATATCGAAGGGATGTGCACCATCGCTGCGTACACCGGCAAGGAAGGTCAAGCCAGCAGCCTTCACGGCATCAGTCAGCTCTTCAACTTCAGCAACAGTAGACGCAGCATCGGCAGCGAGAGCGGCAGCACCTAGTGCGGTGGTGAACGTGGTTGTTGCGCCATCTACGGTTTCAGTATAGCCTTCTATATCCTTCAGGGCGGCAACTGTTACTCCATATTGTTTAAATTCTGCGAGAGCAGCAGTGACAGCCAATGCATTGCTTGTTGCGGCCTGGATGGCAGAAATAGCAGCTGCGTATTCCTTACTTGTGCTCCATTCCTTATTGTAAGTCTCAAGTGCAGCATTCAAAGCATTCTTTGCACCAGTGTTCAGTGTGTTCTGATCGATAGCTTCGGCTTCAGCCACTGCATTCGCAAGATTAGTTGCATAAGGAGCAAGGTCAATGCCATAGAACTTCACGGTGAAGTTGTCAGCACACATCCAGTTACAATTTGCGCTTACTGTGCGAAGACCAAAAATCACATCGCCTTCACCTGTGTTCAGGAACTCAGTGGAGAAATGCTGAGGCAGGCCATTCTTGGTGGACATATCAGTCTTGTAATCCACACCATCAGCGGTGATGTAGAGCTGAGCGCCTGTAATGACACGAGAGTCATCACTCTGCCAAGTTGCGATAGCATCGGCTTCGAGCACATACTTACCTTCGGGAAGACCTTTAACGGTCTGACGGAGATAACCATCACCCAGTGTTGCACCAGGTCTCCAAACTTCAATAAACTTGCTAATGACTACACCACCATTGCTGTAAGAAGCTCCTTGATAACCAATGTTATTAGCTTGTTGCCCAGATACGTAGTTTGTTTCCCAACCGTTGATGTTACCCGCAGAGAAGTCTGCATTAACAAGGAAGAAGTCCGTGATTTCAAAGAAACCGTTGTCGGAGAAGGTAATCTTGCCCATGAAAGTTTGCAATGCAGAAGGCAGGTTAGCCGCTTCAATGGCAGCAGTGATACCTTCTGCTGTTGTTTCTGCATCAATCGTAGCCAGTACAGCAAGGAACTCTGCCTTTGCTCCATCTACCTTCTCGCTGTAGTTCGTCTGGTTGTAAAGAGCATAGAACTTAGCGGCCGGTGCGAATGGACTCACAAGAGCTTCAGCAGCAGTTGTAGCTGCAGTGATGGCATTTGTAGCGGCTTCATACTCAGTTACGGTCGTATAAGCTTTGTTGTTCTCACTAATAGTAGTCTGCAAATCTGCATATACGCCTGCCGGAATTGTGAATTCTGCAATCGCGTTGGCAGCCTCGACAGCAGCAGCAAGATTAGCCTTAGCCAAGTTGATGGGGTCACCATAATAAGTCAGAGAGAAAGAACGCCAGCACATCCAGTAGTCGCTAGTAGCATCATCGGCAATCAGACCGATTTCCAATGACTCAGCTGCTGCATCCAAGGTGAAATTCAAATTATTTCTACCATTGGTCTCGTTTGCAGCAATCCAACTACTACCGCCATTACGGTCATTTACACTTCCGCAACCTACCAGGTTTACGGTATTCTCACCAGCATAAAGAGTAGCGTTCATGTTGTCGCGGGTATAGGCAATCGCAGTGAGCTTGTAGGCACCCTTCGGTAGGTTCTTGAGGGTTTGCGAAGTGGTACCTGCAGAGACGTTCCAATACTCATAGAGTTGGTTCTGTAGACTTGGATCTCCTGAATTTGTCCAACCAGTGAGATTACCACTGATACCAGGAGCAGGATTGGTAATCCAAGCGTTGGTGATGTCCAAGCCACCTCCAATGGTAACGGACTCTAGGAATGTGTTGCCTGCAGCCTTCAGGTCAGCGATGGCTTCGTTTACTTCTTCCGCAGATGTAGCGGCCCCAACCTTTGCATCAGCAGCCTCAAGTGCTGTGTTGAAAGTTGTCTTTGCTTCGTCAGCATTCGAGATAGCGTCAGATTCTGTCCATGCAACAATTGTGGTTCTAACGGCGTTGTAATCCTTTTTAGCAGCCTTGACTACATATTCAGCATAAATAGCTTCAGTCTGTGATTCCGCAACAAGTTGCCATTTTGCATAAGCAGAACCGCCATTGTCAGCAGGACCGACAATCGTATTCTCGCCACTTGCCACCATGTAATTATTCTGTCCACCTTCATGCTCGCCTGCAGAATAGATTGTGTAGATAGGGCCATGGTCGTTGCTGCCAACATTGGTAAAGCCCCAAAGAGAATTCTTGTTGCTCCGAGCTTGGTCTGTATAGATGGTTCCACCAGCCAAGCACTCTACACCGTACCCGCTGACACCTACGTTAGTGACCATCTTGTAATATTCATCCCCCTGTAAAGTAACTTTAAGAGCTCCACTTGCAGACCCATTGGTGGTAATACTGGCTTGGGTACCCCAGCCGTTTCCTTTTGTAAAATACTCACCTGTTTCGACGTTGAGAAGGTAATACTCACCTTCTGCAACCTCGGAAGCAGTCCACGTCTGAGCGTGCACACCCATCGTGACCATAGCCGCAATAGCGGCCAAGAAGAGTTTGATTTTCTTCATTTGATTTGTTAATTAAGTTAATAAAAAGGTTAATTAAAATAGGTTAAATGTTTTCTATCTCTTGTAGCGTTAAGCCTGTGTATTGAAGCATCTGCAGCTTCGCGTTGTGCAATAGGGATCAAAAATAGAGCACCTGTCGTCGTATCCGTCCCCCAGATTCTCATTGTTTAAGTAGTGTATGTCGTCTATCTTCTCGCTTCCGGCATCCAACAGGGCATTGAGAAAGCTGATGAGCAGGTCCTTGTTCATCTCTGTGCCAAACAACTTCTTGAAACCGAAGTCGGTATATGGGTTGATATAACGTTCCGTCATGGACGCAATGATACACATTTCGGGGTCAAATATAGGAACAATTTTTGTATTAGCCAAATAATCTACCCTTTTTTATTTCGAACCTCCTCATTTTGCCACCATAGCGGCCAAGAAGAGTTCGATTTTCTTCATTTGACTTGTTAATTAAGTTAATAAAAAGGTTAATTGAGACTATTTCCTCGTCATATTCTTTGCCCTGGTATGTTTATTCGTCCTCCCAGTTCTCTTGGATAGCCTCTCCATAGCTGCTGCGCGAAACCTCCGCACCCTGAACCGGACTGGCTAGCAGGGGGCCACGCTGTTTTACTTCCACCGTCTTCGTGGAAGGTTGCTGATAGTGTTTCTTTTTCATCTCTCTTATTTTACAAATTCCGGTTTATAGATAGCGGTTGTGCCTGTGGGGGAAACGGTGGCGTCGAACGTGGTCCATTCCGTGGTGAAGATGCGGTGCAGACGGTCGCAGTAGTACGACAGGCTGACGCTGACGCCGTCTTCGTTCGAGGCCACAATCAGGGGGAAGAGCCACTGGCCGTTGACCTGCTGCGGCGAGGCTACCCCCCGGCAGGCGCCGCCGATGGTGGCAAACATCAGGTCGGCCTGCGAGGCATAGCTCTGCAGGGTATCCTGCAACTGCACCTCCACACACATGACCAGTTCGTAGAAGTTGAAGTCGATGCTGTCTGGCCACGTGGGGCGTGCGTCCGACCCACTTTCAATCTGCATCAGCACGGGTTCGTCGTCGCTACCGCAGGCCGACAGGAGACTGGCCCCCATCCCTCCGCAAAGGAGGGTGGCCAAGATGCTACATAGCCCAAACCATCGGGATAGCACTCTTCTGCTTAACATGTTCCTATTCATAATTCTTTATACATTATTTCACTACTTGTACTTTGCCATTGTGTATATACAGTCCCTTCTTCGTGGGTCGCTTCGGCAGTTGCATGCCCGAGGTGGTGTACCACTTGCCGTCCTGCGGCATCGTGTCGAGGGCGATGAAACGGATGTCGGTGGGCTGACTGGGCGTGCCGAGCACCTTGTGGGCCTCGTAGCACAGTTTGTCAGAGGCCGTAGCCACAATCTCACCGTTGCGCTCAAGGGCGAAGGAGAGTTCGGCCTTCCGGTCGCAACCGATGTTGAGGTAGAAGAGGGTCCCCTCTGTCTCCTCCACGACGGGGAGGGCATCAGCTGCCCGCTCGCCGTCGGCGAAGACAATGAGCCGGTCGCCCTCTTCAAGGTCTACGTCGGCAGTACGTGCCACGATGTTCATGGTGGTGGCGGTGCGCACGTGGCGTTGCTGACGTCGGGCGGTGCCGCTGTAGCGGTTGACGGAGAAGTAGAGCGGATAGTAGAACTTGACATTGCTGTCGTCCTGGCGCTTGAGCATATAGCCCTTGCCCGTCTCCATGTACTGGAGCGAGCCCTTCCAGACGATGCCCGAGGGGATGCGCGTGGCCACGGCAAACCCGTCCTGCGACTTGATGACGTCGCCCTCGCTGGCATAGTCGGAATAGCCGTTCAGGGCCTGTGCCAACGGCAGGTTGATGGGCGAGGTGTAGCCCAGGCGGTTCCAGTCCTTATGCACCTCTACCGGGATGTAGGTCTGGTAACCCTCGAGGTAGACGGTCTTGTCGCTCATCGAATAGATGCTGTACATCTGTGCCGGGTCTATTCCGACAAGTTCGTCGCTGCTGTCCCACTTATAACCGCGCCGCGCCGTCTTGTCCTGACGGCAGGTGTACTTCACGGTGGTGTTACCGTTCACGGCCATGATAACGTCGCCGGCTTCCCAGATGGTGGAGTTGTCCAGGAAGTGTCCCAGGCTCTCGCCAAACCTTGGGCGGACGTTGAAGGAAGCCCAGTTCCAGCCCTTCTTGAGGTGGAGCGTCTGCATGTCGTAGAACTCGTTGACGAGAATTACGGGCTGCGATGCGCTGCCCACGACGGTGTCCTTCTGGAAGACGTAGTTCTTACCGTCCATGTCCCTCAGCGAATGGATGCGTCCGGTGGAAGCATCGAAGAACTTGAAACTGAGCTGGGGGCTCGAACCGTCGACGTTCGTGTAGCCGTAGATGGTGAGGTAGGCCAGTGCCTCGTTGGCATTGGCGGTGTTGTCCACTTCGATATGGGCCACGCCAAGCGGTTGCAGATTCTCGTCGAAGGCACCCAGGATGTCCTCCGTGGAGCTGGCCACGACACCGTCGACCTTCACGCGGGCCACCATCATCATGGTACGGTTGGCCTGCTTTAGCGCATCGCGCACGACCCACGCGGGTTCGTCGCCACGCACGTTCAGCGTCAGCGTGAATATCTCGGGCATACCGTTGTCACTGATCAGTTCTATCTGCTCGTTGTACATACCTATATTAATATAGGGCGACACGGTGAACGTGATGGTCTGCTCCTCCAGTGCCTGAATGATGCCGCTGGTCTGGGAGGCTGTAATCCACACGGGCAGGTCGTTGAGTTCGTAGGTCTGTCGCTCGCCGGTCAGGTTCGTCACGGTGGCCTCGAAGGTCATGCCCTCGCCATAGCGTATGTCGCGGGTCTGGTTCTTGATGTTCCAGCGCAAGGGATTGCGGTAGACGTAGACGTTCATCGTCACGGGACTGGCCATCAGGTTGCCCTGCAGGTCGGGAATCTCCTTCACCGTCAGGTAGACGTTGGTCTTCTCGATGGTGTAGTCGGGTTCCTTGATGTTCACCAGCAGCTGGTTGTCGCGTGCCACGAAACTGAAGTTGAGGTTCTCCAGTGCCGAATTGCTCACCATAGGCGCATGTGCATCGCGGTCCACGAAGCCCGGGTCGAGGGTCACGAGCGTGTCGCGACGGGCCACGATGTTGCCCTGGTTGTCCCTGTAGCGCTTGAGGCTGATGCCCGTGGGTTCGAGTCGCATGGTGTTGTCGTCCTGCCGTCTGGAACGTCCGAAGTCGAGGTAGGCCATCAGCGAGGTTTCGGTGCCCAATGGGGTGTGGGTGGAATACTCGTTGAGGAGCTTCATGGGCAGCACGCTCTCGAACATACCCACCTCGTCGATGTTACCCTTCAGTAGCTGTGTCGGGGTGTTCTTGTCCTCGTAGGTGGCACCCAGTGCGATGTGGTCGCCGGAGATGCCGGCCAGGTTGTCGGCGGCAAAGGCATCGACCAACTGCTGGTCGACGTAGACGTTGGCCAGGTTGCGCGAACGCGACACGGTGAGGATGAAGTGATGCCATTGACCATCATCGATATAGGATTTCACATTCCTCTGCCATCCGTCCGAGCGCAAGTAGAGCTTCGACTTCTCCACACCGATGTTTATCTGATTGTTCGGGGAGTCGGCCACCGAGTCAACGGGAACTCTGGCCGGTCCGTTGGAGAAGAAGGTGGCAAGGGTGTCGGTGGTGCGGAACCAGAACATCAGCGTGTAGTCGTGCCGATCGGAACGGGTGAACTTTTCGGGCTTCAGTCGCAGGCCCCTGCTGCCGTCGAACTTCACAGATATTCCGCTCGGTCGTTTCCACATGGTGGACATCAGCGTGAGGTCGGAACTGCCGGCAGCACGGTCATAGCTGATGTCGCCCGTACCTTCGTTCAGGCGGTAATTGTCCATCAGTCCGCTCTCGTAGCCGGAAAGGCGTTTCTTGCCAAATTCGTTGAGGTCGGACGACGTCATCACACCGTTCCAGAGTCGGAACTCCAGCATATCGCCCTTGTAGTGCTTGTCACTTTCCCACAGGTCGTATCCCAGGTTCAGTTCGGCCGTATTCTCGTACTTGCCCGACAGCGGTTGGCTGCCTATCTGCTTACTGCCGTCGAAGAAGATCACCTGCATGCTGTCGCCGCTCTGGTCGAGCACATAGGCCACCTCGCGTAACATATTGTCGAAGGGTACTATGCTGTCCGACTGGGCCAACTGTCCGTTCACCTTGGCCGTCAGACGTCGGTCGGCAGAGAGTCCGAACTTCACCCCGTTCACCTCACCGCCGTGCGAGAAGACAGTCATGTCGCCCTTGTCGCTGGCAGGATTCAGCATCACGTCGACGGTGAAACTCTTGCCTGCCAGGTTGCGATTGCCCTGACTTGTGGCCCATGAGTTCTCGCCGTCGAAGGAGAGCGAGGTGGAGGTGGAGATGTCGTTGTTGGTAGGTGTTCCCAGTAGCTCGAAGTTGTTGATTTTGCTCAGGTAGTTGCCGGCAATGGGTTCAGAGAAGGTCAGCATCAGGTTGTCACCGATGCCCAGGATGCCATTCACGGGTTCGGGCACGCCGAAGAGTTCCGGCAGGCGCGTATCCTTGATACCCGACAGCACGGGCGACATACCGGTCAAGTATCCGCCTCCGTGACGACAGTAGTTCACGGCCCGGAGGTCGTAGTGCTGCTCGACGGGGTCGTTCTCTCCATAGAACCTGGCAATGATGACGTTGTTGGCAGGAATGGTGTCGGTAACACCGCTGGCTCTGGTCCTGAGCGAGTCGTTGGCGTAGTAGGAGCAAACGTTCACCCAGTCCTTTTCGCCCTGTGTCGAGAGTTTGTATTGTAGCTCGATGTGGTCGAAGCCCCGATAGTTGGTGTCGAAGCCATCGATGCGGACGGGCATGTACCAGCTCTTGCGCTTGCCATCGTAGGGGCTTTCGGTGTTCATCACCCAGTTGCTGCCGGGCGAGTTGATGCTGACCATTCCCGCCGTAGGCACGAAGTGGGCCGAGAACTTGCAATCGAACACACGGTTGGCATCCTCGGGGTCGTAGAGACAGAGCGTCAGGTCGTTGTAGTCGAACTCGGTACCGGGATAGACCTCTATCTCCTTGGTGAAGACGTTCACCTGGTTCTGAGCGTCGCGACAGGGGTAGAGTGTGATGTTAACGCCCTGCGAGTTGATGGCGGTGCCGTCGACATAGACCTTGGCACCGTTGGGGTTGCTTGTTCCCAGCAGGAAGTAGTTGAAGACGAGCGAGGCCCGTTCGGGGTAGTCGCTCTCGTTGGCGAAGTGCAGTTTGAAGCGTGCCGGCTGGTCGTAGGGGACGTTGCTTACCACGGGTTGGTCAATCCATATACGGGGTTTGTCGCCCTGGATGGTGGCCACGTCAATCACGGTGCCGGGCTGTATCCACTTCGTCACGCGTTCGTCCTCGTATGGCTGGGAGGTGACACCGCCACGAGTGCGATAGACGAAGTTGGAGTATACCGTTGTGTTGTAGTCGGCAAAGCTCAGTGTCGAGGGCGACACCTTACCTTCGCGTACCAAATCCAGCTGTTTGTAGGTCAGGCGGTTGAACACCGTTGCTGTCGTGTCCATAGTGAAGGCACTGGCTGTGCGATAGACGTCCACCATCATGCTCGACTTGGAGCTGGCAGCCAGTGTGAAGCCCATCTTCTTGCTATAGGTCTCCGATGTAGAGAACTTGTCATTGAAGTTCACCGAGACGATGGGGTTGAACTTGATTTTAAGCTGTTCGCCTGTCACCCTGATGGTTACCTCCGTGGCATTGTCGTCGTCATCCCGGTCTGAGTACACGGGATTGCCCGTCTTGATCTTGCCGGAGGTCTTCTCCAGCGTGGCTCCCAGTGTCTTGAGGACGGCCATCAAGGGACCTGCTGAAGACAGGATGTTGCCGAAGCCGGAGAGCATGGGGTAGCGCAGGTAGCGCGAACCGTTGGTGACCGTAGAGAAATTCTCGCTGTACTGGATGGACGACGCACCGCCATCGAAGTCGTAGCGCTTCACCAGATTGCTCTCCATCACACCTATTTTCTCCTCTTCGTTACGGGCCAGGAACATGATCCATGCCAGCACCTCGTTGTTCAGTTCCTGTATTCTGTCGCTGGTTTGCTTGCCATCAGGATAGATGGGCGTGTAGTAGCCCTCCACCCCATAATTCTCGTGGTCGGCATCCACCTTGCTGATGTAGGTCGCTGCCCCATTGGCGTTAGCCAGTTTCTTGGCGGCGGCCTCCGAGGTTTCCTTGCCCAACAGCAGGGAGTTGCGCGTCTTGATGAGGTCGGGCAACAACTCCTTCTCGATGTAGTGCTGCGAGTGGACGAACGTGGACTTCACCTGAGGATAGGCCCGCATCACCTCGTCGCGCACCAGATAGACAGGTTTGCCCTTCTCGTCGGTACCCTGTGCAAGCACCTTGGTGGTGCCTGCGGGCACCTTGATGGTGTGGTCAACGCCGAGTGTGTCGGTAACCACGAACGAGCCTCCCTCGTGGTCCTTCACGAGTTTGTACATGCTTTCGGGAATGACGCGCACGGCGATGGCATCCTCCACGACAACATTGTCCGTCATACCGATGAAGAGATCGGCCTTCGGGCCTACCCACTTCTTGCCGCTATTGGTCTGGATGCGTTCGGTTATGTCGATGTTGTAGTTGTAGGTCCACGACATACCGTAGTTTGTCTCCACACTCATCTCCATGACTTTCTTCTCCTCGTAGTCAGAAAGTGTTCCTGCCGTGTGACCGGCTCCGTTCGGTGCAGCCACCGTGCCGTGATAGGTGCTGGCCCCCTTGCCGAGCGATGTCTGGATGCCAAGTCCCAGTGTGGCCGCGAAGTCCCAGGTGTAGCCGTAGCTCATCTTCGAGCCTTCCTCGATATAGGCCGACGAACTGCCACCTGGCGGGTCGCGCAGGATGTCGAACAGCTTGGGCGTTCCGGTAACGATGGTCTTCCGGCCTTCGGGTTTGGGTTTCGAGGCCATGACGTAGCCTTGCAGCAGCTTGCCGTTGAAGGGTTTGATGTCGTAGAACGAATCGTCGTACTCCAACGTGATGCTGACGGTCTTCAGTGCCTTGTCGCCTTCCAAAGTGAAGGTGGTGTTGTCGGGTGTGAAGATGTAGGACGCACCGCCCTGCTCGTCAAGTTCCGTCTCCCACTGGGCAGTCTTCGAGTCGGTGGTCAGGGCGTTCTGTATCTTCACCTTGCCCCCCGACAGTCTCACGATATCAGGTTCTGCGTTATAGTTGTTGTTCTTATAGTATTTCTCGCAGGCCTGCAACATCCAGCCATAGGGCGAACCTGCCATGAACACGGGATGCTCAAAGGAATAGACGGCAACGCTGTCGCCATTCTCCAGGTGACGGTAGTACCATAGTTTCACCCCTACGCTGTTGCCCAGGTTGTCGGAGGCATTCATCTCCTTCACACCGAAATAGGGTTCGCTGCTGGGATTGAACTGTGTCACCTCCATGTCGGGTACGGCGTGATAGATGCGGCTGTACTCACAGGTGTCGCCTCTGACATTGAACGTCAGGTCGACGGTCTCGCCCACCTTGCCCTTCTGGAACAGCGTGGCATAGCCCTGGGCTGACACCTCGATGACCTTGTACTTGGCGGGATGCAGGTGCAGTTCGTACTCACCCGTATTCTTGTCGGGAAGGATGGTCAGCGTGTGGCGGGTGACGTTCACCTCTGTGGTGTCCTTGTCGTTGTGGCCAAAAGCGAGTTTGTAGTCGGCAGACTTCACCGACTCGTCGTCCTGTTTGCGGATGAGCCACGAAGTGTTGTCGCCCTCGAGCTGCATCACAATCTTCAGCGAGTCGCCCAGATTGTTCACCGACAGCGACTGGCCCAGAGGCTTCGAACCCTGAATGTCGCCACCCACCACGCGGCCGCGGAGCACAACGGTGGTGGAGTCCCAAAGCACCACGTTGGCTACGTTCTTTACAAAGTTGTACGTAGTGGTGTCTTCGGGAGCATCGCGGTTGATGAGGTAACCGTCGTTGGCAAAGTAATGACCCGTCTTCACAGCCTGCACCTTGTGTCCGCCGCGCGGGATGCTCAGTTCGAAGGCTCCCTGCGTATCGGTGGTAATCACATTGTGGCTGGCATCGTGCATCACTTTTCCGTCAAGCTTGAACGACACACCCGGAACGGGTATCGAGGTATCGCGATAGTACACGTTACCACTATATATATAATAGGTATCGAGGTAGAAGTTGAAGTCCTGCGTCCAGTTCGTACTGGGCGTGAAGCTCACCTCGCCCTTGGCGTTGGGAGCCGTGTAGCTGCCCATGTCGCCCGAAACGGGCACTGTGACGTAGTACTTGCCGTTCGTCTGATAGGGCAGCCCCTTGAACACGAAGTAGCCGGCAGCGTCGGTCGTGGTGGTGTAGAGGGCGTCGGCCCCCACCACCGTCGTGTCGGGACGGCACTCCACCTGGACACCACCCATAGCCGTACCGTCGGCCATGCGGATGTAGCCTTCAATCATACCTGTGGACTCGCACTGGCAGTTCTCGCGAACGACGGCATCAACATTGACGCCCTCGCACTGCCACACACTCTCCACGCGGTAGTCGTAAACCTGCTGCACCAGCACCGTCTTGTCCTCGAAGAACAGTTGGTTGAGGTTGGTAGCAAGAGTGTCGGTCCAGGCCTCCGTGCCATGCTTGCGGCGCAGAACGCGGAAGAAGTCGTTGTCGCCGTCAGAGGTCTGCCACACCAGCTGCACGCTGCTCTGCTTCTTGTTTACTACAAATTCGGTGATGAGCTTGCTGTTCTGGAAACGGTAGCTCTGCTTGTCGGTAGCGTCGGCTTTCGTCACGGGTACCACGACGCTGTCGGCATCGGTGCCGAAGAACTTCATGGGGGAGTTGCCCCTGCGGAGAATCATGTCAAACGAATACTCTACGCACTTGCGGGTCAACTCCTGCGTGAACTGATGCACAACCAGGGCATCGTTGTTGTCGGAGAGATCCACAATCTTGCTTTCCACGCCGTTCTCGCCATGCATATTGATACGCAACTGCAGTTGGGCACGACGATCCCAGACGGCACAGGTGATACTGGTGAAAACTGGCACCACATCGCTGCCCTCCACCCTCCACTCGTCGCCAAGTGCGGTCTTCAACTCCGAAGCAGAGAGGCCTTTGGCATTTGTTCCCTGTTCATGAGTTGACACTTCTGTCGACACCATCTTAGGAACAGCCTGACCGCCCACGTAATGCCAGTTATCCTCGCCCAGGAACCGGACACTATACCACGCATCAGACAAGTCCCAATATTTGGCTTCTCCCCAACTGTGGGAACTATAGTTGTTCTGATTTTCTCCCACATTACCATAGGCATTGCCAAGGGCATAATTCATGCCGGCATGGGAGACACCTTGGTAGCTGCCGTTCTCCAGGCAGTTGGTCACCCGATTCGATGTGCCACCGTTTTCCCAACCAATGAAGGCACCACCATAGGTATTCGACCCGGAAGCGGTGAGTTTGCCGTCGAACAGGCAGTTGTTGATGAGGTGTGTGGCAGAACCGCCATGACCGATGAAACCACCGACATGGGTGCTACTGCAGTTCACCGTTGTGGACACACGGACGTTGCTAATCGTAATCGTATAAGCCCCGTCGGGATGGCTACCTATCAGGCCCGACGAGTGGATGGCACCCTTCACCGTACCTTCCACATGCAGGTTCTTGATGGTGCAGTCCTTAACATGGCTGAACGGGGCAATCGAGGGATTCGTACCCCCATCAATATTGACATGCAGCGTATGGCCATTGCCATCGAAGATGCCGCGATACGGAATACTGTTCAGGAATCCCACAGCCTGAGTTGTGGAAATATCGGCCGCCATGATGGCATTCACATCCGAATTGCCATTGGCAGCTACCACCTTGTCCCTGAATTCGTCCCAATCGTCACCGCTGCGCAATATAAAGTATGTTTTGCCGTCGATGACTATGGAACCTTCATAAGAGTTCATCACGTAACAGTTCGTCAGGCTGACATTGTTCATATCCCTACTGCGCGAGAAGTTTTGGCAACCATCGAATTTCGTGTTGACGAGCGAAGGTGCAAACAGGCAGTTCGCGAAATTGACTTTGCCGTCGTTCCATCCCACGAAACCACCATTAGAGTGACACTTTTCTCCTGTCAGCTGACCGTCGAAACGGCAGTCGTCGATATTCAGCACACCCGAATAATTCACAGCCACCAAGCCGCCGTTGGTAGCATCACCATTGACGCTGCTGTCAATCGTGGCCGACACACGGCAGTTCTCGATGGTGGTCGTGCCACTGAGACTGCGGCCTACAATGCCGGCTACGAACTTAGCCGACGAGGTGAGCTTGCCAGCTACGCGAAGGCTACGGATGGTGGCATTGCTGACATAACGGAAGGGGGCCGTGTATTCCGCATTGGTGCTGTAGTTCACCGTCAGCGTATAGCCGTTTCCTTCGAAGGTACCTACGAAGGGCTTGCTCTCCGTGCCCACCATGACCTTCGAACCGCTGAGGTCGATGTCGTTGGCCAGGATGACGGTAAGATCCGTCTTGCCGGCATTCACCGAATCGGCAAAAGCCTGCCAGTCGGCAGGGGTGTGCAGCACGATGTAATTATACATACTTTTCTCAGGAAACATAGGGGCGAAGCCAATGGCAAACTGTGCCACGTGACTCTCATCGTCCCAGGCGGACGAGCGTTGCACCTGCGGATTGACGACGGTGGGGAGCGAAAGTGGGGTGGTCAACTCATACTGGGAGTAACCGGAATTGTCGGCCCAGCGCCACACGCTGGCATAGCCTCGCCGGATGCGATAGGAGACATTATTACCCTTGTACTGGTCGACAAGCAGCGAGTCGGTGACGGTGTAGAACGTCTTTCCCTGCACTAAATTCTGACTTATGTCGATGGTAATCCAGTTAGGATCGTTGGACACAGTGGAGCCTGTCAGGTTGCGCTGAATCTCAAAGTTGTCACCTGTAGCCAAGTCTTCCTCGTTGGCGTCATCCACCTGCCAGGTTAGCACCATCTGTCCGCGGTCGTTCAGCCGGCCCTTCAGGTTCTTGGGGTAGTGGAGCATGTTGGACTTCACTGTCTCCGACTTGATGGCACCGGGTACGGTGTTGCCCTCGAGATCGACGATTTTGGCCGAGATATAGATATCCTTCCACGGACGGTCGGCAGGAATGTAGGCCACGTCTACCGTCTTCTTGCTAAGTTCCTTCGTGTGAACATTGTTCGTCAGCGCATCGGTGTAGTAGAGGGTGGCCGATGTCACGGAGCGTGCACTGATGTTGTAGGGCATCATCAGTTCGTTCGCATGTCCACCCTGTACGGCTATCATGGGGTCGGTCAGATTGACGGACACGTCCGGTGCTGCAGGGCAGTCCCAAGTCAACATCGTCTTGTATTCATTTTCGCTGGGCATGAACCAATGATAGTCGCGGTCGTCGCTGCGCGCCCACACCTCGAACTTCAGGCTCTTGCCGCGTAACTCATAGGGCACAGTCCAAATGACGGTGGTGGTGAAGTGGTCGCTGTTGTCGTCGTTGGGCCCTACGGTGAAGTCCACCGTGGTGCCGCTGTTGAAGGTCTTGTAACCGTTCTTCACCTTACCCACCAACTGGTATGAGCCAGCCTGGTAACCATGTATGGAAATCGTGCCGCTCTCGGTGTCACTGGTCAGGTCGCGGTAGTGCGTCATCCACCATTTGATAAGGTCCTGCTGCGAACCTCCATTAACGCTGAGTTTGATTTTACCGTCACTGATGCCCTCGTTGAGGTTGCCGTCGTACTGCGTGGGCAGTGTGAACTGCACACGATTCTTGTCAACCACCATGGCGGTGAAGTTGTTGCTGTCTTGCAGGAATCTGTCTGCCCAGACCTCCATGCTATGTCCCAATCCCAACAGGACGAGGAGCATAAGTAACACTCGCTGCTTCATATCAATTCGTATTTTTATGCTATTACGCGACAAAAATACGAAAAAGTGAGCAATAGTGCAAACTTACTATTAATTTTTCAAAAAAAGGAAGTACTACTACAGCTCCTTGCCACAGAAGGAGCAGTAATGAGCCTTGGCGGTCACGCTGTTGCCACACTCCGGACATTTGCGCTTAGGCACACGCAGTTTCTCGCGGTCGTAGATGAACTGGGCGGAAACGATGCCCGTGGGGACGGCCAGGATGGTGTAGCCCATAAGCATGACGATGGCAGAAAGTAGGCGTCCGATAGGCGTCACGGGAGCTATGTCGCCATAGCCAACGGTAGTCATGGTAACCACGGCCCAATAGATACTGGTAGGAATATCCGTAAAGGGAGTGCCCTCAACATTACCCTCGACCATGTACATGACCGTGCCGAGTGAGATGACCATGATGACCACGAAAAGGAAGAATACAAGAATCTTGCGACTGCTGGCCAGCAGCGAACGCATCAGCATGTCGCCCTCCTCCAGAAAACTGAATAGCTTGAAGACACGGAATACGCGAATGAGACGGAAGGTGCGCACAATCATCAGGTAGCGCATGGGACCGAATATCCACCCGATGTAGAGCGGCAGCGTGCTCACCAGGTCCACTATGCCAAAGAAACTGAGTGCATAGTGTTTGGGATGGGGCGAACAGTAGAGGCGACAGATGTATTCGAGGGTAAAGAAAAAAGTAAAGACATACTCGGATACCATAAAGACTGTCTTCATGATGGGCGGCAGTCCCTTCATACTCTCAGCCACGATAAGCACGACACTGAGCACAATGGCCCAGAGCAAAACCACATCGAAGAGTTTGCCGTTCGGGGTGTCGCTTCGGAAGATGATGATATACAAACGCCGTTTCAGATCCCGATTGTTCATCAGGTTCCGAAACGGCTGTACTATCGTGTTAATTAGTTTCAAAACAGAGAGTTCTCTATTATCTTACCCATCTGCCAGATGCAACGGATGTCGAGTTTATCGTCCAGAATCATGATATCGGCATCCTTGCCACGCTGGAGCGTACCCTTGCGGTCGTTGACGTGCATGATGAGCGACGGAGTCTCGGTACACATGCGGACGGCATCTTCCAGAGGTATCTCGGCCAAGTTCACCGCCGTGCGGATGAGGCGGTCGGTAGTGGCGATACTGCCTGCCAACGCCGAACGGTCGTTCAGCTTGGCCACACCATCCTCCACGATGACGCGGGGATCGAAGGCGGCGGCATCGGCCGGAGCTGCAGCCACAGCCAGGGCATCGGTAATCAGTGCCATGCGCTCCACACCCTTGATCTTATAAGCCATGCGCAGAATGGTGGGCGGCACGTGAATGCCGTCGGCTACGCACTCGATGGTCATATCGTCGATAAGGTAAACACTCTCTACCGTTCCTTCGTACTTGTAGCCCTGCTTGTTGTGGAAACCAGGCATGGCGTTGTAGAAGTGGGTGACGTGGGTATAACCTGCCTCGAAGGCCGTCTTCACGTCGCTGTATTCAGCATGCGTGTGGGCGATACTGGGCAGGATGCCCTTCTCGGCACAGAACTTACCGAACTGCATGGCACCCGGCAATTCAGGAGCAGCATCCCAGCGTTTCAGGCAGGGGCTGTTCTCCACGATGGGAATGTACTCGTTGGGGTCGGGATCCTTCAACCATTCGGGCATCTGTGCACCGGCCTTCAGGGGGTTCAGGTAGTGACCCTCGAGGTGCAGACCCAGAATGGGGCTGTCGGGCTCGGCCATCAGCTTGTTGCAGGTGGCCACAGCCTCCTCAATCATGGGTACGGTGCTACTGGACAAGGTGGGGAAAATACTGGTGGTGCCGTGCTTGGCATGTGCCTCGATGGCTACGCGGAAAGCCTCCTCGGTGCCCTCCTGGAAGTCGCGTCCACCGCCACCATGCACGTGCATTTCTATACCGCCAGGCACAACGTACATGCCCTTGGCATCGATGATGCTGGCACCGATGACTGCGAGGTCGCAATTAGTTACTTCGAGTATTTTGTTGTCGCGCAGGATGATGCTACCATCCTTCAGCCAACCCTGTGGGGTCAGGATGCGACCATTGATAATCTGTGTTAACATGGTGCTTTTCCTTTTATTTCTAAGACTTATGGGACTTATGGGACTTATAAGACTTATGGGACTTATAAGACTTATACCATACTATATACCACATCCATGATGTCCTTGCCCAACTGGTCGGCAGCCTCCATCGTGGCAGCCTCGCTGTAGACGCGGATGATGGGTTCGGTGTTGGACTTGCGCAGGTGTACCCACTTGTCGGGGAAGTCGAGTTTCACGCCGTCGATGTCGTTCACGTCGGCCTTGCCCGTGTACAGTTCCTTCACCTTGGCCAAGATGGCGTCGACGTCGGTTCCTGCCGTCAGGTCGATGCGGTTCTTGGCTATCTGATAGGGAGGATAGGTGGCACGCAGTTCACTGGTCTTCATGCCGCGCTTAGCCAGATAGGTCAGGATGAGGGCAATGCCTACAAGAGCATCGCGTCCGTAGTGGGCAGCGGGATAGATGACTCCACCGTTGCCCTCGCCACCGATGACCGCGTTGGTGTCCTTCATCTTCGTCACCACATTCACCTCGCCCACGGCAGCGGCATTGTACTGCTGACCATACTTGCGGGTTACATCGCGCAGGGCACGGGTTGAAGAGAGGTTAGAAACGGTGTTACCCGGTGTGTGTTGCAGGATGTAGTCGGCCACGGTGACAAGGGTGTATTCCTCGCCGTACATCGTGCCGTCCTCGCAGAACAGGGCCAGACGATCCACGTCGGGATCCACGACGAAGGCAATGTCGTAGCCGCCCTTCTGCATCAGAGCCTTGATGTCGCCCAGGTTCTTCTCCAGGGGCTCGGGATTGTGCTGGAAGTCGCCCGTGGGCTCACCGAATAGGGTGGTCACGGTCTTCACGCCCAACTGTTCGAGCAATTTGGGCAGGATGACACCGCCAACGGAGTTCACCGTGTCCAGTGCAACGCGGAAGTTGGCCTTCTTGATGGCCTCGACATCCACCAGAGCCAGATTCTTCACCAGGTCGATGTGCTTCTGGTCGTAGCTATTGTCTTCGATGTAATGGCCCATGTGGTCCACATCGGCATACTCGAAGTCCTCGGCCTCGGCAATGCGCAGCACCTCTTCGCCCTCGGCCTTGTTCAGGAACTCGCCCTTCTCGTTCAGCAGTTTCAGGGCGTTCCACATACGGGGGTTGTGGCTGGCCGTCAGGATAATGCCACCACATGCACCTTCCATCGTAACGGCGATTTCGGTGGTCGGGGTTGTGGCCAGGCCGATGTTCACCACGTCGAAGCCCATACCCATCAGGGTGCCGCAAACGACGTTCTTCACCATCTCACCCGAGATGCGTGCATCGCGCCCCACCACGATTTTGTTGGATGTAACCTTCGTTGTCTTACGAATCAGCGTAGCGTACGCCGAAGTGAATTTCACAATGTCCAGAGGGTTGAGCGTATCGCCTGCACGTCCTCCGATGGTTCCGCGAATGCCGGAAATAGATTTGATTAAGGTCATGTTGGTATAGTTTAGGCTTGATTATGTGTGCAAAGATAAGTTAATTTCGGAAATTCTGCAAATGGAGTAGCACAAAAATGTTATCATTCCTCATTTTGCCCCTTTGGAAGCGTCACAGGGAACAGGGGATTCTCGGTGTGCGACCGACGGACAAGCGCCTCCAGTTCCGCTCTTTTGCGAGGATAGAGGGCGGCCACATCATGGTCTTCGTGGACATCTGTGGCCAGGTCGTAGAGTTCGCTGCGCCCACTCTTGACGATGAGTTTCCAATTGCCCTGCCGGACGGCTATCTGATTCGTCTCGTGGAACTCCCAGTACAGGTAGTCGTGCTCAGGGGCATGCTGTCCGAACAGCGTAGGCACGAAGGAGATACCGTCAAAGTAGTCAGCCTCTCCCAGCCGGGGATTGCGGAAGCGCTCCTCGTAATTCTGCACCCCGGCCAGTTCGGCAAAAGTGGGCATCAAATCCCAGAAGGCAATCTGATGGTCGGTACGCACGCCAGCCTTGATGTGGCCTGGCCAACGAACAATGAAAGGAATGCGTATACCACCCTCGTGGCACGAGCGCTTCAGTCCCTTCAACACGCCATCGCGGTTGAAGAATGTCGGATCGGCACCGCCCTCCTCATGAGGGCCGTTGTCGCTGGAGAATATCAGAATGGTGTTGTCGGCCAGCCCTTTCTCCTCCAATTTGGCCATAATCTCGCCTACATAAGCATCCAGGCGGGTAATCATGCCAGCGAACTCGGCATGCACGTGCTCGACGGGATTGTATCGGCTGGCCTCCTGCCCACGGAACGTCTTGTCCTGGGCAAACTGCTGTTTGTAGGCGTTCAGTATGCTGTCCTCCGGCTGCACCAGTTCGGCGTGGGGCAGTGTGTATGTAAACAGACCATAGAAGGGCTGGTCGACCGTCTGCCTGTCGAGCCACTCCAAGGCTCGGCGATGGATGGTGTCGGCACTGTAGACGGTACGTTGCTTGTAGCCCTCGCCGTACATCGGATGCTGATAGTTTGCGGGATAGGCCTCCCTGCTGACCCCCTGGTCGTTTCGGTCGCGACGGTAGTCGTTGAGGAAGTTGGGGTAGTAGAGATGGGCCTGGAACTGGCAAATGTAGCCGAAGAACTCGTCGATGCCGCGACGGTCGGGCGTCGACTCCGAACCCTCATAGCCACCAGCCCATTTACCGAACTGTGCCGTACGGTAGCCGGCCGCCTTCATGATTTCGGGGATGACGACATGCGCCGTGTCCAGCGGATGCTGACCGACACGGGCGAAGTCCACGTTCTGACCGTAGTTCACCGTGTGTTGGTAGTCCCAATATTCTTTGTTGCCCCTTACGGCACAGTGGCCGCTGTGTTGCCCCGTCATCAGCGAAGCGCGCGAAGGAGCACTGACCGGACTGCCGGCATAGGCCTGCATGAACTGCATTCCCTGCCGTGCCAGACGGTCGATGTTGGGCGTACGGATGTAGCACTGTCCGTAGCAGCCAAGGTCGCCCCACCCCATGTCGTCGCAAAGCACAAACAGAATGTTCGGCTTCTGCTGTGCCCAAGCCGCCATCCAGGGGGCCATCAGCAAAGCACTCCATACTTTTCTTTGGGGGTGTATCATACGCGCGTACATTAAATATATATTATATATGCTGCAAAGTTAATGCAAAGCACGCGAAGTTCCAAATAATGTACCTATTTTTTCTATCCCATTACATAAGAAGACCAACAAATCGTAAGCAGGGGGTGCTCCGAAGTTGGTGAACATTAATTTGAACGGTCATGTCCGTTCAATTAAACGCTCATGTCTGTTCAATTGAACGGTCATGTCCGTTCAACCCCGTTGTCGTGAAGTTTTGAGCAAGGAAGTGAGAATATCGGGGAAAATTCTTGCAAGGATGGGTTTTTATCCTTATCTTTACACCACGAAAACTAACTAACACACATAAAACTATGAAATTAAGAAACATTCTCTTGGGTGTCGGGCTCGCGCTGGGCATCACTGCCGAGGCGCAGGACTACACCCTGACCGTGCAAACCCTGAAACCCGGTGCCGAGGTGCAGCCGACAATGTACGGCATCTTCTTCGAGGACATCAACTTCGCCGCCGACGGCGGTCTGTATGCCGAACTGGTGAAGAACCGCTCGTTTGAATTCACGCCCGACCATCTGCTGGGCTGGCAGGCCTTTGGCAAGGTGGAAATCAAGAACGACGGACCCTTTGACAAAAACCCCTACTACGCCCGTCTGAGCTCGATGGGTCACGGCGACTGGTGGACTGGTCTGGTGAACGAGGGTTTCTTCGGCATCGGCGTAGAGAAGGACAAGGAATACCGCTTCTCCGTATATGCCCGCGTACCGGACGGCAAGGCACAGATGCTGCGCGTGCAACTGATTGAGCCCTACACGAACGAGGAGCATCAGGAGTTCTCGGGAGCCGACATCAAAGTGACGTCCCGCGACTGGCAGAAGTACACCGCCGTCATCAAGAGTCGCAAGACGGCCGACAAGGCCCTGTTGCGTCTGTTCCTCTGCGACGAGAACGGCCGCAGCGGTTCGGGTACTATGGACATTGAACACGTAAGCCTGTTCCCCGTAGATACGTGGATGGGACACGAGAACGG
Organism: uncultured Bacteroidaceae bacterium; assembly: GCA_905234735.1. GTDB lineage: Bacteria > Bacteroidota > Bacteroidia > Bacteroidales > Bacteroidaceae > Physcousia. The sequence goes on from CAJOJA010000001.1 coordinate 58,421, forward strand.
TATGCGCAAGGACCTTGCTCAGGCCTTGGCCGACATGAAGCCTGGCGTGTTCCGCTTCCCCGGCGGTTGCATCGTCGAGGGTGTCACCCTGGAGAACCGCTACAGTTGGAAGAACTCCGTAGGTCCCGTCGAGAACCGTCCCTACAACAAGAACCGCTGGGAGTCGACCTTCACCTACCGCTACTATCCCGACTACTTCCAGTCGTACGGCCTCGGTTTCTACGAATTCTTCCTCCTGAGCGAGGAAATCGGCAGCGAACCCCTGCCCGTGCTGAACGTGGGCATGGCCTGTCAATATCAGAACTGGAACAACGAATCGGCCCACGCCCCTGCCACTCAGGAGGGACTGCAGGAGTACATCGACGACTGCCTCGACCTCATCGAGTTTGCCAACGGCGGAACAGACACGAAGTGGGGTAAACTGCGTGCCGAGATGGGACACCCCGCACCCTTCAACATGAAGTTCCTGGGCATCGGTAACGAGCAGTGGGGCGACTTCTACTTCAAACGCGTGAAAATCGTGGCCGACGCCGTACGCAAGGCCCATCCCGAGATAAAGATTATCGGCACCAGCGGTCCCGACTCTGAGGGTCACAACTTCGACATCGGCTGGGAGGCCATGAAGCGCCAGAAGGCCGACCTGGTCGACGAACACTTCTACCGTCCCATTTCGTGGTTCCAGAACGAGTGGCAGCGCTACGACCTCTACGACCGCAAGGGCCCGAAGGTGTTTGCTGGCGAATATGCCTGCCACGACCGTGGCAAGAAGTGGAACCATGCCGGTGCCAGCATCTACGAGGCAGCCTTCATCACCGGCATCGAGCGTAACGCCGACATCGTGCACATGGCCACCTATGCCCCGCTGTTCAGCCACGTCGACGGCTGGCAGTGGCGTCCCGACATGATTTGGTACGACAACCTGCGTGTGGCCAAGTCGGCCAGCTACCACGTGCAAGCCATGTTTGCCCAGAATAAGGGTACGAACGTGCTGCCCATCAAGAACAGCAACTTCCCCAAAAAGGGCGAGGACGGTGTATTGGCCTCAGCCGTATGGGATAAGGATAAGAGCGAAGTCATCGTGAAGGTAGCCAACACCTGCAACGAGGCTAAGACCGTAAGCATCGTACTCGAGGGTATGAAGACCATCGGCGACGCCAGTGTCATCATGCTCGACCTGAGCAACTACGACGGTGAGAATACGGTGGACAATCCTCACTTGATAGAACCGAGGGAGAGCAAGGTGGAAACAAGCATTGCTCCGAATGGCAACGCTATAGCTCTCAGTCTGCCAGCTAAATCGTTCTATGTCTATAAAATAAAGAAATAAGTTAAAAAAGAGTAAAAAGTTTGGAGATATTGTTTTTTATCCCTAACTTTGCCCCGTGGGTTCCGTAAAAGGAACACCTAATGAATATTTTAAAGCCATAAAGGATTCCGACGATGCGAATCGTCGGGATTCCTTTTTTGACTATCGTAAAATAGTAAAATAGTAATAATTAAATAGTAAATAGTATGGCTTATATGTCACAACAGGGCTACGACAAGCTCGTAGCCGAACTGCAGCACCTGGAGAGCGTGGAACGACTGGCCGCCAGTGCTGCCATTGCAGAAGCCCGCGACAAGGGCGACCTGAGTGAGAACGCCGAATACGATGCCGCCAAAGAGCATCAGGCGAAGTTGGAAACCAAAATCGCTCTGCTGAAGCAGACCATCATGGACGCCAAAATCATCGATACGAAGACACTGGACACCAGCAGTGTGCAGATTCTGGCCACCGTGGGACTGAAGAACAAGAAGAACGGTATGCAGATGAAGTACACCATCGTGAGCGAGAGCGAAGCCAATCTGCGCGAAGGTAAAATCAGCGTAGGAACCCCCATTGCTCAGGGACTGCTGGGCAAGCACGTGGGCGACGTGGCCACCATCAAGGTGCCCGCCGGTATGGTAGAGCTGGAAATCACAAGCATTTCATTTGACCTATAAGACTCATAAGTCCTATAAGACCTATAAGACCTATAAGACCTATAAGACCTATAAAAAACATGACTATCTTCTCAAGAATCGTAGCTGGTGAAATACCCAGCTATAAGTGCGCAGAGAACGAACAGTTCTATGCCTTCCTGGACATTGCGCCTCTGGCTAAGGGCCACACATTGGTCATCCCCAAGCGCGAAGTAGACTATTTCTTCGACCTCACCGACGAGGAAATCGCAGCCATGCAGGTGTTTGCCAAGCACGTGGCCGAGTCCATCAAGCAGGTGCTACCCTGCCGCAAGGTGGGACAGGCCGTACTGGGACTGGAAGTGCCCCATGCCCACATCCATCTCGTACCTATGCAAAACGAGGGCGACCTGAACTTTGCCAACGCCAAGAAACAGTTTACACCTGAGGAAATGCAGCAGACTGCCGATGCCATTCGCGAAGCGTTTGAAAACCATGGAAAACCATAACTATTGCCTCATATTGGCTGGAGGCATAGGCAGCCGCCTATGGCCCATGAGCCGACGGAGCCGTCCCAAACAGTTCATTGATATCTTCGGGACGGGACGCACCCTGTTGCAGGAAACCTACGAGCGATTCGCCCGCTTCATGCCTCGCGACCACATCTATGTTTCCACCAACATCGACTACATATCCTTCGTCTACGAGCAATTGCCCCAAATCGACGACGAGCATATCCTGGAGGAGCCACTGAATCGCGGCACACTGGCCTGCGCAGCCTGGGGTACCGTCTACGTGAAAAAGAAAGACCCAAAGGCCAACCTGATTGTAGCCCCATCCGACCAAATGATACTAAACGACGAGAAGTTTCAGGATGACGTGCGCCGGGCTTTCCAGTTTGTAAGTCAGGGGAACCGACTCATGGTGATGGGCATACGTCCGACACGGCCCGAAACAGGATATGGCTACGTGCAAATGAGCGCTGAGACTACCGAGGAGAACATTGCCCACCTGAAGACCTTTACCGAGAAACCGGCCCGCCAGTTTGCCGAGATATTCATGCAGGACGGCAGTTTCCTTTGGAACACGGGTATCTTCATCTTCAACGTTGACGCTATGCTCGATACGCTCTACCGCCTCGTACCCGAATATCAAGTAGAAATACCCAAGATGATGGCTGAAGCGGAAGTTGCCGCACCCAAGTTCCTTCCCAACTTCTTCACGGAGTTGCCCAGACTGAGCATCGACATGCACATCATGGAGAAGAGCGACAACGTCTTTGTCTACGAATGCCAGTTCGGATGGGCCGACTTGGGCACTTGGGGCACTATCAGCTACCATCAGCCCACCGATCCCGACAACAACCTCCTTCTGGACAGCCAGGCTCTGCTCTCGGACTGCAGACACAACGTTATCCGTCTGCCCAAGGGACGCACAGCCATCATCCACGGTCTGGAAGGCTATGTCGTGGCCGAAGAAGGCGACGTTCTGATGATTTGTCCCCGCGAAGACCCTGCCACCATGCGACGCATGATGACCGAAGCCCAAACCCAAATGGGCATTGAATAATAAATAGACGTACAATGAATAATGGGGGTGTGCCGTTCTTCCGACACACCCCCATTCATATTTTTACTTTGTTTGTATGGCCACCGTCTTCGTGAATTTGCGACGGGCATCGCTGACGCGAAGGGTGAGCGAACCAACCGCGTGACTACTGCGTAAGACAACGACCAGTTGTCCGTTGAACAGCTTCATCGTAGGCCTGGCAAATGATTCCAGGCTGGTGGCATCACCATTGCAGACACCCTCGAAACGGCCGGCACCTGTGACCTCAAAGGTCAGTTGATCATCGGCATTGGGGATGAGCGTACCCTTGGCGTCAGTCAGCGAAACGGTAACAAAGGCCAGGTCCTCGCCATCTGCCTTCAGATAGTTCGCATCGTCGTGTTGCGTCCAGACGTCGAGTTTCAGTTGCGAGGGTTTGCCAGCCGTACGGACAACCTTCTCGCCTGCCTTCCGACCTTGCCTGTCATAGACCACCACACGCAACTCACCCGGTTCGTACCTTACATCGTTCCAACGCAGACGATAGCGGTCGAGACGGGTATCATCTTTTATCTTTACACTTTTATCTTCTATCTTGGATATGCGCCCCATACTTTTGCCGTTGACGAATAGTTCGGCGCTGGGATAGTCGGTGTAGCAATAGACGGGAGTCACCTGTCCACGACGCTCCTTGCCCCACGTCCAATGTGGCAGGAGATGGATGGTATGCTCACGGAAGTTCCAATGCGAACGGTACAGGAAGTAGCGGTCCTTAGGCAGTCCGGCCAGGTCACAGATGCCGAAATAGCTTGAACGCGAAGGCCAGTACTCGTCGTAGGGCGAGGGTTCGCCCAGATAGTCGAAACCCGTCCATACGAACTCACCGATGACCCAGGAATAGTCGTCCTGCCAGCGCCAGTCATCGTCAGGAAGGTTCGACCACGAACAGTACTGTACATCGTAGCTGGAACACTGTCCGTTGTAGTGCTGCTGATGAAGCAGAGACTTGGAATTGTCTGCAGCCTCGGGCACCACGGGGAAGGTATACACTCCACGGCTACTCACGGTAGAGGCTGTCTCCGAACCCAGCAGGAAACCCTGCGGCAGCTGTTCGATATTCTTCTGATACTTATGCACACGATAGTTGAAGCCCGGTACGTCCATTGCCTGTGCCATGCCACTGCCCAAGGCCGATTCGGCACGGTCCATGCCTTGCGTGACAGGGCGCGTGGGGTCGAGACTATGACAAAGTCCTTGCAGACGGATGGCTATCTGGCGGCCCTCCTCGCTCCATTGTTCGGGTATCTCGTTGCCGATAGACCACATCACGACGGAAGGATGGTTACGGTTGGCCAATACCAGATTGGTGATGTCGCGGTCGGCCCATTCATGGAAGAATCGGGCATAGCCATTCTTGCACTTGGGATAAATCCACATATCGAACGATTCAGCCATCACCATTATACCCAACGAGTCGCAGATATCCATCTGCCACTGGCTCGGCATATTATGAGCCGTGCGAATGGCGTCGCAGCCCATCTCCTTCAGTATTTTTATCTGTCGGATGAGCGCAGCCTTATTGATGGCGGCACCAAGCGGGCCCAGGTCGTGATGCAGGCAGACGCCCTTCAGTTTACGTGTCTGTCCGTTTAGTTGGAAACCGTGTTCACGACTGACACGGATGGTGCGGATGCCCGTCTTGATGCTTTTTGCGTCGATAAGCTTGCCACTCGCACCCCGAAGGCTGGTGGTCAGAGTATATAAATAAGGGGTTTCAGGCGACCACCACTGTGGACTTCCCACCTTCAGGGTGGCGTGGAAACTACCGTCGCCAGCCAGACGCAGTTGGTCGGCTTTGGCCACAGGCTTCCCCTCGGCGTCCGTCAGCACAAGACTGACAGTCCCATTCGGAGCGGCATCTTCGGCCTTGCCCACCACTTCAATAGCGGTCTTGCCGTCTCGGCTGTCAATGGTGTGGCAATAGATGCTCCAGTCATCGAGGTGCGCGCGTGGGGTCAGTATCAGCGTTACGGGGCGATACAGTCCGGCACCGGGATACCAACGCGAACTCTCCTCCACGTTTTTCAAGTCCACCTCCAATAGGTTCTCACCGGGCTTAATATACTTGGTTATATCCACGCGGAAGGAGTTATAGCCGTAGGGCCAATAACCTGCCTGCTGTCCATTCACACTGACTATTGGTTCCGCCATAGCCCCGTCAAATAGCAGTTCCGCACGCAGATTGCCAATCTTCAGTTCTCCATTGTCGATGACAAAAGTCCGTCGATAGTGGCCCTCACCTATCCAGGGCAGCGAACCCGAGCGTCCGCTCTTCTCGGTGGCCTCCTTTTCGCCGTTCTGTTCGATGCGAACCACTTGCAAGTCCCATTTCTTATCAAACGGACCAGCAATAGCCCAGTCGTGGGGAATACGCACCTTCTCCCAGCTGTTTTTATCGTGAGAGAACTGCCAATCGTCGGTCAGAAGAGTTTCTGTGCGTTGGGCCATTATGGCAGGCATAACAGCACTTGTCAAAAGCAAGAATAAGAATGTTTTTTTCATAATTATTAGGTTTTCGCTACGAAGATACAAAAATATTCCAAATATTTATTGGAGAAAAGGATAAAATGTCAAGAATTTTATGTAAGTTTGCACTACGATTAAAAATATAATGCCATGAATATAGGATTTCAGATACCTTATCGTACGAACTGGGGAGAAAGCGTTCGCGTCTCTCTGACGTGGGTAACCAAGACCGGCAAGGAGAGCCATACCGAACTGGATCTCTCCACCACCGACGGTGAAGTGTGGCGCGGCGAAACCAGTGTTCCCAGCAGCGCCATAGCCGTCTGCTACCAGTACAGCATCCGCAATGAGGAGACAACTGTGCGGAGTGAGTGGAACAACGTACCCCGCCGGCTGCCCTTGACCCAAGGAAACAACCGTGTACAAACTATCGACCGCTGGCGTGACCAGCCGGCAGAGACTTACCTCTTCTCCAGTGCTTTTACTGAGGCCTTTCTGCGCCATCCGGCTCAGCCCTGGCCAACTATTGAGGCTGAAAAGAGCCTTACCCTGCGTGTTTTTGCCCCTGAGGTTCCCGAAAACCACACACTGGCAATTCTCGGCAGCCAGCCCTTGTTGGGCGAATGGCAAGCGGGGCGCGAAGTTCGACTCACCCCCGTGGGCATATCCGAATGGGCTGTTAGCCTCGACCTCAGTCAGCTCAGCGGCCTGCTCGAATACAAGTTCCTGACCATCGACAACACCAATGGCCAACAGACTTGGGAAGTACACAACAACCGTTTGCTACGCACACCGCACACCGAACGCAAAATGAACATTGTGCTCGAAGATGAAGTAGTACGCCTACCTCTGGCTCCCTGGCGCGGTGCAGGTTGTGTGATTCCCGTTTTCAGCCTACGCAGCGAACAGAGTTTCGGTGTGGGCGACTTCGGTGACCTGCTTCGCATGGTGGACTGGGCAGCCCTGACAGGTCAACGTGCCCTGCAAATCCTGCCCGTGAACGACACTACGCTGACAGGCAAGTGGACTGATTCGTACCCCTACAACAGCATCAGCATCTTTGCCCTGCATCCCCTATATGCTGACCTCAACGCGCTGCCGCCCCTCGAAGATGCCGCCATGCGCACAGCCTATCGTGGTATACAGCAAAAACTAAACGAATTGCAGCAACTCGACTACGAAAAGGCAATGGATGCCAAGCGGAATTATCTGCATCGCATCTTCCGCCAGGAATGGAAAAAGGTAAAGGCAACGAAGGAATACAAACAATTTTATGCCGAAAATGAGGATTGGCTCGTACCGTATGCCGCCTTCTGTTATTTGCGCGACAAGAACGGCACACCCAACTTCCGGACGTGGCGCTCGCTCAGCCACTTCTCCCTGCCATCGGTGCGGAAACTCATGAAGACGGGTACCGAAAGTGCCGATGAAATGGACTTTTTCTGCTACATCCAGTTCATTCTGCATAAGCAGTTAAGCGAGGTACAACGTCACGCTCGCGAAAAGGGCATTGCCCTGAAGGGAGACATCCCCATCGGCATCAGTCCCGACAGCGTAGAAGCCTGGACCGAACCGCACTATTTCAACCTCAACGGACAAGCCGGTGCCCCACCCGACTACTTCAGCACGAACGGCCAGAACTGGGGATTCCCTACCTATAATTGGGAGGCCATGCTCAAAGATGGTTGCCAGTGGTGGCGTCGCCGATTCGAGAAGATGGCCCGCTACTTCGACGCATACCGTATCGACCATGTGCTGGGCTTCTTCCGCATCTGGGAGATTCCGCAGGACAGCGTCCACGGACTGTTGGGCCATTTTGCTCCCTCACTGCCCATGACCGTAGAGGAAATAGAAAGCTACGGACTCCCTTGGCGTGAACAGACCTACACCACACCCTACATCACCGACCGCATTCTGCACCGCATCTTCGAGGATGATACCTCCGAAGTGCGTCGCCTCTACCTTGAACCGCAGGAGAACGGACATTACCGTTTGCGACCTGAATTCGACACACAACGGAAAGTACAGGCCCACTTCGGCGACAAGCAAAATGCCCGTTCTGTGAAGTTGCGTGACGGACTATACCGTCTCATCAGCAACGTTCTCTTCCTGCGCGACGAGAAACAGCCCGACTGCTTCCATCCACGCATCGTGGCCATGCACGACTTCCTCTACGAAGACCTGGGCGACTGGGAGAAGGACGCATTCAACCGCATTCACGAACACTACTTCCATCAGCGCCACAACCAGTTCTGGTACGAGCAGGCCATGTTGAAACTTCCCCAGCTGGTTGATGCCACACGTATGCTCGTCTGTGCTGAGGACCTGGGCATGATTCCCGAATGCGTGCCCTGGGTCATGGACAAACTGGGCATTCTCACCCTGGAAATACAAACCATGCCGAAGAAGGCCTGGCAACAGTTTGCCAACCTTTGGGAGAATCCCTACCGCAGTGTAGCCACTATCTCCACCCACGATATGCCGACCATGCGCCAATGGTGGGACGAGATGCGTGAGGACGCACAGCACTACTACAACGATATGCTCTACCATGAGGGACAGGCTCCGCACCCCATGCCAGGAGCTTTGGCCGAGGAAATCGTGAGCCGTCACTTGGAGAGTCCCTCCATGCTCTGCCTGCTCAGCCTGCAGGACTGGCTGGCCATTGACGAGCAGCGGCGCAATCCATACCCCGAAGCCGAACGCATTAACGTTCCTGCCAATCCACGTCACTACTGGCAGTGGCGTATGCACATGACCATCGAACAACTCATGGGTGACACGGAACTGAACGAAAAGATTTGCGGACTGGTGAAGAGTTACGGCAGGTAACATTCTACCATACTCCATGTATCACCTAAGGGAACTGCATGCAAAGTCGAAACAAAAACATATAATGGATGAAACAAATCAGCAACACATAGTGCTGTAAGTTTCATAACTTTGCACCATGAACCTCAAAAAAGTGCGATAACTAAAGTTCAAAAAGATATGATGAACAAACAATATCTTTTGGGGCTGGACGTGGGCAGTAGCTCAGTCAAAGCCTCGCTGGTGGAAACAGAAAGTGGACGCTGTGCAGCCTCGGCTTTCTTCCCCGACAAGGAAGCTCCCATTCTGGCCGTCAAAGCCGGTTGGGCAGAACAGGAACCCGAATCGTGGTGGCAATATGCCAAGCAGGCTATACAGAAAATCATGGCCGAGGCTAATGCCACGGGCGACGACATTGCTGCCATCGGTATTTCCTATCAAATGCACGGGCTGGTGTGCGTGGACAAGGATTTGAAACCCCTGCGTCCAGCCATCATCTGGTGCGACTCCCGCGCAGTACCTTATGGAGAACGCGCCTTCCGCGAACTGGGCGAGGAGCAGTGTCTCGGCCATTTGCTAAATTCTCCAGGCAATTTCACAGCAGCCAAACTGGCATGGGTACGCGAAAACGAGCCTCAACTATTTGAGAAAATCTACAAGATAATGCTCCCCGGCGACTACATGGCTATGCGCTTGAGCGGCGAGGTCTGCACCACGGTCAGCGGTCTGTCCGAGGGTATGTTCTGGGACTTCCGTGAAAACCGCGTAGCTCAGTTCCTGCTCGACTTCTATGGAATACCGTCAAGTCTGATTCCTGACATCGTGCCTACATTTGCCCGGCAGTGTACCGTCTCTCCCTCTGCTGCTGAGGAGCTGGGTCTGCGAGTCGGCACACCGATAACCTATCGCGCTGGCGACCAACCCAACAACGCGCTTTCGCTGAACGTTTTCGAACCTGGCGAAATTGCTGCTACTGCAGGTACCAGCGGTGTAGTTTATGGAGTGTTGGGCGAGGTGGGTTACGACCCCAAGTCGCGCGTCAACACCTTTGCTCACGTCAACCACTCCATAGCAAATCCCCGTCTGGGCGTACTGCTCTGCATCAATGGTACAGGCATCCTCAACGCTTGGATGCACCGCAACGTAACCTTCGACATGTCCTACGCCGAGATGAATGACCTGGCAGCCCAAGCTCCCATCGGAAGTGACGGCGTGGCCATCCTGCCCTATGGCAATGGTGCCGAGCGTGTGCTTCAGAACCGCGAACCGGGTTGCTCCATACATGGACTGAACTTCAATAAACATTCACGTGCCCATCTCGTACGTGCTGCCCAGGAGGGCATCGTATTCTCCTTCTGCTACGGACTGGAGGTGATGCAACAGATGGGCATGGACATCCGCAAGATACACGCCGGACGTGCCAATATGTTCCTCTCGCCCCTGTTCGTCAGTACGCTGGCCAACGTGAGTGGAGCCACCATCGAACTGCACGAAACCGACGGCTCCATCGGTGCAGCCCGAGGTGCAGGCATCGGAGCCGGTATCTACCGCGACACTCATGAGGCCTTTGCCACACTGGCCCGCCTGCAGGTCATTGAGCCTCAGGCGGCACACCACGAAGCAAGCCAGGCAGCCTACGAACACTGGAAAAACATTTTGACGAACACATTATAACCTAAAAAAATTACAACAACTATGGCAAAAGAGTATTTCCCCTTTGCGGGCAAAATTCCCTTCGAGGGAGCTGAGAGTAAAAACCCCATGGCCTTCCACTACTACGACCCCGAGCGCGTGGTGATGGGCAAGAAGATGAAGGACTGGCTGCGTTTCGCTATGGCTTGGTGGCACACGTTGTGCGCCGAGGGTGGCGACCAGTTCGGTGGCGGCACCAAGAAGTTCCCCTGGAACGAAGGCTGCGACCTCGTAACCATCGCCAAGCAGAAGGCAGACGCCGGCTTCGAGTTCATGCAGAAGATGGGCATCCCCTACTACTGCTTCCACGATGTTGACCTCTGCACCGAGGCTGCTACCGTTGAGGAGTACGAGAAGAATCTGAAGGAAGTGGTTGCCTACCTGAAGCAGAAGCAGGCCGAGACCGGCATCAAACTGCTGTGGGGCACAGCCAACGTATTCGGCAATGCCCGTTACATGAACGGTGCTTCTACGAACCCCGACTTCGACGTTGTGGCTCGCGCCATCGTTCAGATTAAGAACGCCATCGATGCTACCATCGAGCTGGGTGGTGAGAACTATGTGTTCTGGGGTGGCCGCGAAGGTTACATGAGCCTGCTGAACACCGACATGAAGCGTGAGAAAGAGCACATGGCCACCATGCTGACCATGGCTCGCGACTATGCTCGCGCCAAGGGCTTCAAGGGCACCTTCCTCATCGAGCCCAAGCCCATGGAACCCTCGAAACACCAGTACGACGTTGACACCGAGACCGTTATCGGTTTCCTGAAGGCTCACGGCCTGGACAAGGACTTCAAGGTAAACATCGAGGTTAACCACGCTACACTGGCTGGCCACACCTTCGAGCACGAGCTGGCTTGCGCCGTTGACGCTGGCATGCTGGGCAGCATCGATGCCAACCGCGGTGACTACCAGAACGGCTGGGACACCGACCAGTTCCCCATCGACCACTACGAACTCGTGCAGGCTTGGATGCAGATTATCCGCAATGGCGGTCTGGGCACCGGCGGTACGAACTTCGACGCTAAGACCCGTCGTAACTCTACTGACCTCGAGGACATCTTCATCGCTCACATCAGCGGTATGGACGCTATGGCCAAGGCCCTGCTGAGCGCTGCCGAGCTGCTCGAGAAGAGCCCCTACTGCGCTATGGTGAAGGAGCGCTACGCCAGCTTCGACCAGGGCGAAGGTAAGAAGTTCGAAGAGGGCAAGATGACCCTCGAAGAGGCTTACGAGTACGGTAAGAAGGTAGGTGAACCCAAGCAGACCAGCGGCAAGCAGGAACTGTACGAAGCTATCGTGGCTATGTACTAATCCTTGCAGGCTCACTATACACAGAGTCGGGAGGTGCCCTATTGGTGCCTCCCGACTCTTTTTTTGCCAAACCCTTTGTCGCGTCAAATAAGTTTTGTACCTTTGAGACGAAATCCTTTAATCGAATGAAAAAAGCGCTATATAGTTTTATCTGCATCCTGTTTTTGACAGCATGCCAAACGAATGAAAAGAAGTACTGCATCGGTGTGTCACAATGTTCTGAGGACATTTGGCGTGACTGGCAGAATGCCGAATTGAAGATAGAAGCGAACTTCCATGAAGGAGTGGAACTGCGGTTTGCCTCAGCCCTCGACGACAGTCGGCGGCAGATACAGCAGATTGACAGCTTGGTGGAGAGTGGCATAGACCTTCTCATCGTGGCTCCTAACCAATTGCAAAGTGTGTCGCCTGCCATCGACCGCGCCTACGACAGAGGTATTCCCGTGATTGTATTCGAACGCAAGACAGATTCGCAGAAGTTTACAGCCTTCGTCTCGGCCGACAACTACGAGATGGGGCGGCAGATGGGCAAATACATAGCCAAGCGAATTGGTGGCGAGGGAAAGGTGATGGAAATAATGGGGCTGAAAGGTTCATCGCCAGCAGACGACCGCCACAATGGCTTCATCAAAGCCCTTCAAGAATATCCCCAGATAGAGGTGGTCATCACCCTGCAAGGCGACTGGACGGAGGAAATGGCCTATAAAGCGGTAAAAGAATACAAGGGCGAAATTGCCGGATTGGATGCAGTCTTCGGACACAACGACCGCACAGCCATTGGAGCACGCAGGGCTTTCATTGAGCGGGGAGTTCCCCTGCCATTGTTCTACGGCATCGATGGCTTGCCAGACGAGGATGGCGGCATCCGCCAAGTGCGCGACTCGCTGCTCGATGCCACATACATCTATCCCACCCGGGGCGACCTGTTACTGCAGACAGCACTCGACATACTGGACGGAAAGCCCTTCAAGAAAGAACTAATGCTGACTTCGGCCCTGGTGAACAGCGACAATGCCAACGTGCTTTTGCTGGAGAGCGACGAGGTACTGCGACAATCGCATAAACTGGACATGCTGCAGCAAAAGGCCAGCGGATATCTGCAACAGTTGGACACACAGCGTGCCATCACCGTATTGGCGTGTGGAGTCATTGCCTTGCTCCTGCTCGTCATTCTTCTTTTCTACCTCTACCATCGCAGCAAGGTCAACATCCGTCGCGAGCGCGTGGTGAACAACCTGTGGAACATGGATTTGGGGAACACAGAGAGCACAGAGAAGAAAGAGAACACAGAGGAAAATACAGATACGGAGAATACCGATACTTCCGAGGAACCTTTGGCCGAAACCAGCCAGTCGCTCTTCGTTGCCCGCTTCAAGGAGGTTGTGGAGGCACGCCTTTCCGACAGCGAAGTCACCGTCGACGACCTCGCTGCCAGCATGAACATCAGCCGCGTACAGCTCTATCGCAGGGTGAAGTCCGTCACGGGCTGCTCGCCTGTGGAAATGCTGCGAACGGCACGCCTGAACCGCGCCCATCAGATGCTCCTCACTACGGACAAGACCATCAGCGAAGTGGCATACGACGTTGGTTTCTCCGCTCCCTCGTACTTCACCAAATGCTTCAAGGACGAGTTCGGTTTCCTTCCCGGTGAAGCCCGAAAGTCGGTATAAGTTATCTCCGTGTATAATAATAATCGTTCATTCCATCGCAAATTTGTTACAATGCAACAATTATCGCATGGGATGAACGATTTCTTTAATTATAACACCACATAGGTTAGTATTTTTGTGCCAATGAAAACAAATTTTACTAACTCTTAAAACAAAACCCTATGACAAAACTCAAGAAGTACCTACTGAGCCTGATGCTCGTGTTTGTGGGCAGTACCATGTACGCACAGACGGAGATAAAGGGAACGGTAGTGGATGAAACGGGCGAACCCCTGCCGGGTGTGACCGTAATGGAAAAAGGTGCCCAAAACGGTGCCTTGACAGACATCGACGGCAACTTCCGCCTGAAGGTGGCCGCTGGCAAGGTGCTCACTTTCTCGTACATCGGATTCGAGAAACTGGAACTGCCTGCCAAGCAGGGCATGCAAGTGACCATGAAGGAGGACGTGGCCGAGATGAACGAGGTCGTTGTGACTGGTTACACCACGCAGCGCAAGGCCGACCTGACGGGTGCCGTTTCCGTAGTGGATGTCGGCGACCTGGCCAAGCAGAACGAGAACAACCCCATCAAGGCCATGCAGGGTCGCGTTCCAGGCATGAACATTTCGGCCGATGGTAATCCTTCGGGTGCTGCCACGGTGCGCATCCGCGGTACGGGTACGCTGAACAACAACGACCCGCTCTACATCATCGACGGTGTGCCCACCAAGGCAGGTATGCACGAGCTGAACGGCAACGACATCGAGTCGATTCAGGTACTGAAGGATGCCGCTTCGGCCAGCATCTATGGTAGCCGTGCCGCCAATGGTGTCATCATCATCACCACCAAGCGAGGCAAGGACGGAAAGGTGAAAATCGACTTCGACGGAAGCGTGGCCGTTCAGACCTACGCCCACAAGATGAACGTCCTCAATGCCAAGGAATTCGGACAGGTGATGTGGCAAGGATACGTCAACGACGGACTTGACCCCAACAGCAACGGCCTTGGTTACCGCTACGACTGGGCTTACAACGCACAGGGCATGCCCGTGCTGAACGGTCTTACGATGAGCAAGTATCTGGATGCCGCAGGCACTACCCCCGCTGCCGATACCAACTGGTTCGACGAAACCACCCGTACAGGTCTTATCCAGCAGTACAACGTATCGTTGAGCAATGGCTCCGAGAAAGGTTCTTCATATTTCTCCTTGGGTTACTATAATAATAAAGGTATTATCCAACAGTCGGACTTCCAACGTATTTCGGCTCGTATGAATGGCGATTACAAACTGCTGAAAGTTAAGGACCGTGACATCGTGACCGTGGGCGAACACTTCACTGTGAACCGCACCAACGAGTTGCAGGCCCCTGGCGGATTCCTGCAGAATGTACTCCAGTTCAATCCCTCACTGCCTGTCTATACGACCAACGGTGATTATGCCGGCCCCGTGGGTGGCTACCCCGACCGCGAGAACCCCGTTGCCCGTCTCGACCGCAACAGCGACAACCGATACACCTACTGGCGTATGTTCGGCGATGCCTACCTGAACATCAATCCCTTCAAGGGTTTCAACGTCAAGTCGACCTTCGGTCTTGACTATGCGCAGAAACAGCAGCGCATCTTCACCTATCCCGTAACAGAGGGAACGGTGGCCAACAGCACGAATGCCGTGGAAGCCAAGCAGGAGCACTGGACTAAATGGATGTGGAACGCCATAGTCACCTACAATTTCGAGAAGAAACGCCATCGTGGCGATGCCATGATTGGTATGGAGCTGAACCGCGAGGATGATACCTGGTTCAGCGGAAAGAAATACGATTACATGATACTGAACCCCGATTATATGTGGCCCAACGCCGGCGTTGGCGAGGCAGAGGCATACGGTGGCGGGGGCGGCTACACACTGGTATCCTATTTCGGTAAGTTCAACTACAACTACGGCGACCGCTATCTGGCCAGCCTCACGATGCGCTACGATGGCAGTAGCCGTTTCGGCCGGAACAACCGCTACGGTCTGTTCCCCTCCATCAGTGCTGGTTGGAGAATCAAGGAGGAGAAGTTCCTGCAGGATGTCTCGTGGCTCGACAACCTGAAGCTACGTGCCTCGTGGGGACAGACAGGTAACCAGGAAATCTCCAACATTGCCCGCTACACCATCTACGAGAGCAACTATGGCGAAGCCAACTTCGGCGGTCAGAGTTATGGCACCAGCTATGACATTACCGGCATCAACGGTGGCCAGACACTGCCCAGCGGCTTCAAGCGCAATCAGTTGGGCAACGACGACCTGAAGTGGGAGACCACCACACAAACCAACGTGGGCCTCGACTTCGGCTTCTTCCGCAATGCCCTGTACGGTTCGTTCGAGTGGTACTTCAAGAAGACCAAGGACATTCTCGTCTACATGCCCGGCATCGGTGTCATGGGTGAAGGCAGCAGCCAGTGGATAAATGCCGGTGAAATGGAGAACAAGGGTGTTGAGCTGAACATCGGCTATCGTGGTGAGGTTGGCGATTTCAAGTACGACTTCGCTGGTAACATCGGCACCTATCGTAACAAGGTGACGAAGTTGCCCGAGACCATCGCTGCCAATGGAACCTTTGGCGGCAACGGTGTGGAGAGTGTAGTCGGCCACCCCATCTACTCACAAGTGGGATATGTCTACGACGGTATCTTCAAGAGCCAGGACGAGATTGACAACCATGCCACGCAGAATGGTGCAGGATTGGGCCGCATCCGTTGGAAAGACCTGAACAACGACGGTGTCATCAATGAGGCCGACCAAGAATGGATTTACAATCCCGTGCCCGATTTCACCTGGGGCTTAAACATCTATCTACAGTACAAGAATTGGGACCTGACCATGTTCTGGCAAGGCGTTCAGGGCGTTGATGTCATCTCCGACCTGAAGAAGGAGACCGACCTGTGGAGTGGCCTGAACATATCGAACCTGAACAAAGGCCAGCGTCTGCTGGATGCCTGGACACCCCTAAACAACGCATCCAACATCCCGGCCGTAAGCGTCATGGACAACAACAACGAGAAGCGCGTATCGAGTTACTTTGTCGAGAATGGTTCGTTTGCCAAGCTGCGTACCATACAGCTCGGTTACAACTTCTCGAAGACCGTGTGCGAAAGGATGAAGATGCAACGCTTCCGCATGTACCTCTCTGCCCAGAATCTCCTCACCATCAAGAGCAAGAGCTTCACGGGCGTAGATCCCGAGAACGCCAACTTCGGCTATCCCATCCCTCTCAACGTGACGTTCGGACTTAATGTTTCATTCTAATGGATAATTTGACAATTATGAAAACTAAGATATTCAACACTACAATGCTCTTTCTTCTCTGTGCGTTCTGTGTGTCGTGCAGCGACTTCCTCGACGAACACACACCGCAGGGCACACTCAGCGACGAGCAGGTCAGTGACCCCGAAAATGCAGAAGCAATGGTGGTGTCGGCATACGCCATCTTCACTACGGCCGAGGACATCAACTCCTCCTTCTCCATGTGGAACTTCGACGTCCGCTCGGACGATGCCTACAAAGGCGGAAGCGGTACCAGCGACGGTGACGTGTTCCATCAGTTAGAGGTGCAGCAGGGTGTGCTGACCACCAACTGGAACATCAACGACATGTGGGTGCGTCTCTATAACAGTATTTCGCGTGTGAACAGTGCCATCGCCTTGCTCAACGAGAGCGACTATGCCATGAAGCAGCAGCGGCTGGCAGAGATGAAGTTTCTGCGCGCCTATGCTCATTTTCTGCTGAAGCGTCTCTATAAGCACATTCCCTTCGTGGTCAACGAAAGCCTGACCTACGACGAGTACAACACACTCTCGAACACGACTTACACCAACGACGAGGGTTGGCAGCTGATAGTCGACGACCTGATGGAGGCCTACAACACCCTGCCGGACACGCAAGCCGACAAAGCCCGTCCCACCAAGGCTGCTGCTGCCGCCTTCCTGGCCAAGGTTTATCTCTACAAGGCCTATCATCAGGACGATGCCAAGACGAATCAGGTGACCAGCATCAATAAGGACGACCTTGAGAAGGTCATCGAGTTCACCAATCCTTCGCTCTATGCCAACTATGGCCTCGAGGACGATATCCACAACAACTTCCGTCCCGAAGAGCAGTATGAAAACGGCGTGGAGAGTCTTTGGGCCATCCAGTACTCGCGCAACGACGGTTCCACCTATGGTAACCTGAACTGGAGCTACGGTCTCATCCCGCCCAACATCCCGGGTGCCACGGACGGCGGTTGCGACTTCTACAAACCTTCGCAGAATCTGGTCAATGCCTACCGCACTGGTGCCGATGGTCTGCCCTTGCTCGACACGTTCAACGAAAAGAACTACAACAAGGCCAGCGACAATGCCGACCCGCGTCTGTTCCTAACCATTGGCATCCCAGGTCTGCCCTACATGTTCAATAAAAACTACATGATGGAGGAAACCAGCATCTGGAGTCGTTCGAACGGTTTGTATGGCTACAACGTTTCGCTGAAGCAGAACGTCGACCCATCCCTCATCGACCAATATCTCATCAAGGGCAGCTACTGGGCTTCCAGCATGAATCGCATCGTCTTCCGCTATGCCGACGTGTTGCTGATGCGTGCCGAGGCTTATGCCCAGCTCGGACAACCTGACAAGACCATAGCCCTCGTAAACCAACTTCGCAGTCGTGCCGCATCGAGCACCCAGATGATTGCCAGTTACCAGAACACCTACGGCGTGAAGATGTACGTTGCCAACTACAAGGGTAGCTATTCTGCAGAAGATGCCGTCAAGATTGTGAAGATGGAGCGTCGTCTGGAGATGGGTATGGAATGCGAACGCTTCTTCGACCTCGTTCGCTGGGGCGATGCCGCTACGGTTCTGAACAGATACTACGCCGAGGAGATAGACAACTGCGGCATCTACCGCGATGCCCACTTCACGGCCGACAAGGATGAGTACCTGCCCATTCCGTTCAGTCAGATTTCCGCATCCAACGGTCACTATACCCAGAACGTAGGCAACTGGTAAACTAGAATAGAAAAAACGAAGAATAGAAAAATTGAAGTTTATGATTAAGTCAATATATAATAAAGTATTGGGAACTCTCTGTGCCCTCTGTCTTCTCTGTGCCTTCTGTGCGTCGTGCAGCGACGACAACGTCAGCGACCTCCGTCTCACAGGCGACTGCATGGTGGAGTCGGTCAAACTCGACGACTATCAGGGAAATATCGACCTCGCTTCCCGCAGCATCGTGGTGCGTCTGCCCGAGGTTTATGAAACGTCTTCCATGAAGATAACCGAATTGCGTCTCTCCAGCGGTGCAACTTGCAATGTCCATGAGGGCGATGTGCTGAACATGGATGCTGCCAAGGTGCTGCATGTCAAGAACGGCGACACCTATCTCGACTGGACACTGAGCGTGCTCCACGACGAGGCCCGCATCACTCAGTTTGTCATCAACGACATCTATCAGGGCACCATCGACCAGACGGGCAAGACCATCACCGTCTACGTGCCTGGTAGTGTGGACATCACCAATCTTGTTCCCACCATCACCTTCAGCACCAACGCCACGATTACTCCTGGCAACGGCGTGCCGCAGGACTTCTCGCAGCCCGTAGCCTACAAGGTTACGAACAACTCGGCCGAGAGCACCTACACCGTCACGGTCATCGCCATCAGCGCACCTTCGGCCCTCTTCATTGGCGAGGGATCCGTGATGAACGACCTTGACCCGGAGGCCAAAGCTGCCTGCCAGTGGATGCTGGGCAATGTGGCCAACTCGCTCTATGCCTCGTTTGCCGACCTGCGTGCCGGAACCATCAACATGTCGCAGTGCAAGGTCATCTGGTGGCACTATCACGTGGACGGCGGTGTCGACGGTCACGATGTGTTCATGGCCAAGGCTCCCTTCGCGCTAGAAACCAAGAACGAGTTGCGCCAGTTCTATGAGAATGGCGGTGCACTGTTCCTGACGCGCTATGCCACCAACCTGCCTTCGTTCATTGGTGTGACGGGCGACGACGAGTGGACAACGCCCAACAACTGCTGGGGACAGAACGAAGGTGAAGCCGAAAAGTGTGGCGGCCCGTGGTCGTTCCGCATCTTCAACGGACAGAACGCTCATCCGCTGTGGCAGAACCTCATTGGCGGCGACAATCCACAGGAGGTGTACTGCACCGATGCCGGCTACCACATCACCAACTCTACTGCTCAGTACCACATCGGTACCGACTGGGGCGGCTACAACAACCATGCTGCCTGGGAAACCCGCACGGGCGGTAAGATTCTCGGCGTTGGCGGCGACGATGCCGTTGTGGCTTGGGAATATCCTGCCGCAGGCGGCAAGGGCGGCATCATCTGCATCGGTTCCGGTTGCTACGACTGGTATTCCTACACCTATGAAGCCGGCTACACGGAGAAGTTCCACAAGAACATCGAGATTATGACTCAAAACGCGTTCAACCATCTGATGGGAAATTGATAATTGATAATTGACAATTGATAATTATGAAAACAAAGATTATTAACACAATGAATCTCTGTGGCCTCTGTCTCCTCTGTACGCTCAGTGTGTCGTGCAGCGACGACAACTATGGCCCCGACCCCTCCAGAGACTGGGCAGGCACGACGACTTCGTTCACCTCGAACGACGAGAAAGGCTTCTCCACCTACTACAATCCGGCCATCGGACGCTGTGGCGACCCCATGCCCTTCTACGACCAAAAGGCCAAGGAGTTCAAGGTGCTCTATCTGCAGGAGTACGACAACAACGGTGCCTGCTACCATCCCTTCTGGGGCATTAGCACCAAGGACGGTGCCCACTACCAGTCGCTGGGCGAAGTGCTGCCTACGGGCACTTCCACCCAGGAGGCCGATGCCTCGCTCGGTACAGGCTGTGCCGTCTATAACGAGGAGGATAAGTTGTACTACATCTACTATACGGGCCACAACGTGTTGCTGAAGAACGTGGAGGTGGTAATGCGCGCCACATCGCCAGACTTCAAGACGTGGACAAAGGACTACACCTGGATGCTGCGGGGTGCCGACTATGGCTACTCCACCGTCGACTTCCGCGACCCACAGGTGTTCAAGGCCGAGGACGGTCTCTGGCACATGGTCATCGTCTCGAACCTGAAGTTCGCTGAGTTCAAATCCTCGGACCTGAAGACTTGGGAGCACGTCGGACAGTTCCCCATGATTTGGGACCGTATGCTCGAGTGCCCAGACATCTTCCAGATGGGCGACTACTGGTATCTGGTCTACAGCGAGGGCTATCGCGCTGCGTGGAGTCGTAAGGTGAAGTACATGATGGCAACATCGTGGGAGGCGCTGAAAGCCTGTTTCAACGACCCAGGTGCCAACTGGCCACAGGACGGCAAGGAGGGCATCCTAGACAGCCGTGCCTTCTATGCCGGCAAGACGGCTTCGGACGGTACTGACCGCTACATCTGGGGATGGTGTCCCTACCGCACAGGAGCCACCAACGACGACAAGAACGTCAATGTCGGTGCCGACAGCGAACCCAACTGGGCTGGTGCTTTGGTTTGCCACAAGGTCGTCCAGCATGCCGACGGTACGCTCACCCTGGGCGAAGTGCCCGCCATCAAGTCGAAATACAATCAGGCGCAGACCGTCAGCGTCATGGCTTCGAACGGATATGACAACGGCACGCTCTCGGGCGACTCTGCCTACGTACTTTACAATCGCCTGGGCACACACAACCACATTTCACTGACCGTTACCACCTCGAACAATTGGGACAAGTTCGGCATCTCGCTCGTTCGCAGCACCGACCCTGAATACTACTATACAATGATTATCAATCCTGAGAACGAGAATTGGCGCAAAGTGAACTTCGAACAAGAGGGATATCGCATAGAACAAGTTATTAACCAAAAAGGCGAAATAGAGAACCGTAAGGTCTATGGAAAGGGCTTCATCGCCGGCATCGATGGGTATGGGTTTGCACGTCCTGCCGATAATGTCTACAAAATCGACATTTATACCGACAACTCCGTGATGGTCATGTACATCAATGACAACGTCTGCTACACCAACCGCATCTACGGCATCCAGAAGAACTGCTGGAGCGTGAACAACTACGGCGGCTCTATTACGGTTAGCGACGTGAAGGTAAGTCAATATTAACTAATTAATAACAAAACGTATGAGAAAAACATTTTTACTGGCAGTAGCACTGATGGCCACAGCAACAGTCGGTGCACAAACCGTTATTTGGAACGGTGAGGACAAGGAGCTGGGCTCCGATGGTGGATTCTGGAACCGTGCAGACCCCACCGTAGTAGAGGACAATGGCAACAAGTGTCTGAAGATTACCTTGAAGGACAATCCTGGGGGTTGGGCCGACGAACACCGTATGGCTGCGCTGCCCATCAGCGAAGTCAACCTGAAGGGACTGCGCCGCATCTCCATGCGTATCAAGATGTCAGAGAGCCACAACGTCATGATCAAGCTCACGAAGGAAGGCGATGGCGGATATACGGGCGACGAGACACGCCGCTGGTTCTGGTACGATGCCGCCAACGGATGGCAGACGCTGGTTTATGAATACGGTGCAGGTCCCAACAGTGAGAATATCGTTGACGAAGGCAACACACTGATAGAGATTTATCCGTATGAGTTCGACAACAAGTGGGGACAAGAGATTTATATCGACGACATCCAGTTGGAAGGCCCGATGGTTGGCGATGTGGCTGTACGCACGATGGCCGACGGCGCGTTGACCGACAAGCAAGTCATCGTAGCAGGTTCGCTACGCAAGGGCAGCTATCAGTGTACCTGGGACGGCGACTGGCACAGTGAGCCCTATGACGACTATTCGCTGCTGCTGAGCAAGCTGTCGCCCGACGTATGCTTCCTCAACCTGACCGGTGCAGCCGTAGCCGACGGCGACAGCCCCCAGCTGCGTCTGAAGAACCCCAATCTGCTGATTCTCTCGCCCACCGACTTCTTTGACACAGACAACGTCATCCGATGGGACGGCGAGAAGAACGTGACACCGAACATGGTACTCAACGAAACCTATCCCTTCTACACCCCCATCGACTTCACGGCTTCTGCTGTCAAGGTGACACGTCAGATCTATGCCGGCGTCAACACCTTCTGCCTCCCCTTCTATGTAGGTAAGGACGAGATTGGTGGCACACTGGGAATCTTCAAGGAGGTGGATGACACAAAAGCAGTATTCACTAAGAAGGACTTTGCCGATGCCAACGTTCCGTTCCTGATGACGGAGTGCAGCGCTTTGGACGAATTGAACTTCACCGACAAGGGCGTTGTCAACACACCGGAAGCAATGGGCACCGCGTTCATCGGCGTGTATGCCGTGACCGATGGTGAGGGGAAATACGGCATTGGTACTGAGAACTCCTTTGTCAAGGGGGGCAGTGGTGCCAAGGTGAACACCTTCCACGCCTATCTGGTAAACACGGGTGGCGAGAGCAAAACCATTGTCTTCGATGACGGAACCACAGCTATCCGTAACCTGCAGAATCGTGCCGACAGCGAGTACTATGACCTCAACGGTTTGCGCGTAGTAGAACCCACTAAAGGCCTGTACATCGTTAATGGAAAGAAGTGTGTCGTTAAATAAAAGAGAGCAATATGAAAAAGACGTATATTAAACCCGTAGCAGAAGAAATCTGTGCAGAAGCTGTCCAGATGCTGGCCACGTCAGGCGATGCAGAAATGATAGACATCACAATAGAGGACGGAGTACCCGTCGACGATATTGTTTTCCATTAAGCACAGATCTGAATAGATTCAATATCCCGAATACTGTTTATCAGCTATTATTAGTATAAAGCGAATCCGTCCGAGGCCTTGATGGTCGCGGGCGGATTCTTGATTCTGCTAATGTTGAAAAAACATCTATCACATCTGTCACATCTATCACTTTCCCTGTGTTTATCGGGGTTCAACGAGTGATAGATGGTGTGACAGATGTGATAGATGAACGCCATATTACACGAACGTTGATATCAGTTATGTAAAACGTTTACACCAATGGCGTAAAACGTTTACATTAGTAGGAAAAAGGATTTACACCACCGATGTAAAGGTCGGGACTACGTGATGTCCGTTCTTGTGCCTGCCGATGCTTGCAAATCGGCCTCGCGTTGCAACATTTGCAGATTTACGTCCCATTAACACCCAGAAAACGGCGATATTTCCAAAAAATTGGCACGAAAAACATCCCAAAATGCACGTAAAATCCACCTTTCGCGGTTTATCTATCACATCTATCACACCATCTATCACTCCCACAACCCCGATTATTACTGGCCGAGTGATAGATGTGACAGATGTGATAGATGTTTTCAACTTTATATGTTTCGTATAACTCAAGGTAGCAATAAACGTTCAATACGTGTAAAAATCGTACAATGAACGTTTTTTGCTATTGTTTGTATCATTATTTATAGTATAGACAGAATAAATAGCGTAACTTTGCGTCAGAAATCTTAAAAACTAACGTATGAAAAAATTGATGACACTGATGGCCGTCCTAATGCTGACGGTACTTTCGACAAGCCCGGCACAGGCTCAGGCCCAAAGCCCAATGATTCTGGGTGAGAACCACGCCATGCTGCGCCTGGAACAAGGCAAGCGCTACCTGCTGCTGCCTGTGCAGGAGAAGGAAGAGAACGCACACATTGCCGTGCTCGACGAACGAAACGAAATGGTGAAGCGGCTGAATGTGAGGCTGGCTGTGGACAAAGTGGATTACTGGGTGCCACTTGAAATTAAAAATGAAAAAGTAAAAAGTAAAAGTTTATTGCTCGACATTACCTTTCATGGCGACCGCCGTAAGACGGGTGCCGTGAAAGGCTTTGTGTGCTGGCGCGAAATAAAATATTCGGACACATTCGACACCCGGAACCGAGAACGCTTCCGTCCCATGTACCACCATACACCTCTGTACGGTTGGATGAACGACCCGAACGGTATGTTCTACAAGGACGGTGTGTGGCACCTTTACTATCAGTATAATCCTTACGGCTCGATGTGGGAAAACATGACGTGGGGCCACAGCTCCAGTCGCGACCTCATCCACTGGGACGCACAGCCGCTGGCCATCGAAAGCGACTGGCTGGGAGCCATCTTCAGTGGGTCGTGCGTGACACGTGGCGATGAGGTGGTGGCCATCTATACCTCGGCCGGACACCATCAGACGCAGTCGATGGCTGTCTCCAGGGACAACGGACAGACGTTCGAGAAGTATAGCGGCAATCCCATCCTGACCAGCGACGTGCCCGACTTCCGTGACCCCAATCCGTTCTGGAACGAGGACATCAAGGCCTGGAACATGGTTCTGGCCGTGGGGCAGGAGATGCGCATCTACTCGTCGAAGGACCTGAAGGAGTGGAAGGAGGAAAGCCGTTTCGGTCTGGGATATGGCAATCACGATGGCGTGTGGGAATGCCCGGACCTGTTTAAATTGACAATGGACAATGGAAAATCGAAAAGTGAAAAGTGGGTTTTAATTTGCAACATCAATCCGGGCGGCCCGTTCGGCGGCAGCGCCACTCAATACTTCGTGGGCGACTTCGACGGACGAAAGTTCACGTGCGAATCGATGCCCAAGGTAACGAAGTGGATGGACTATGGCAAGGACCACTATGCCACGGTGTCGTTTTACAACGCTCCAGACAACCGTCGTGTGGTGCTGGCGTGGATGTCCAACTGGCAGTATGCCAATCAGGTACCTACCAAGCAGTTCCGCTCGGCCAACTCCATTCCTCGCGACCTCGGTCTGTTCAAGCACGGCGAGGAAACCTACGTGAGCGTGGTGCCTTCGAAGGAGATGCTCGCCCTGCGTGGACAGAAAGTGAAACAACCGACGGAGGCCTGCGAGATAGTTGTGGACGTGAAGGGGTCGGCCGATATAGTGCTGGCCAACGCCAAGGGCGAGCAGGTGGTGATGCACTACGACGCTCAGCAACAGACCTTCGCTATGGACCGTACGAAAAGCGGCGACGTGAGCTTCAGCGAGGCTTTCCCCTGCGAAACCACAGCACCGACGTATGGTGCCATTCGTCAGCTGCGCATCTTCGTCGACCGCTGCTCAATCGAGACCTTCGACGCAGAAGGCAAAATGGCGATGACCAACCTGGTGTTCCCCTCCGAGCCGTACAATACGATTAAGGTGAAGGGCGGAAAGTCTACAATCTATAAAATTGATAATTGACAATTGATAACTATGGCTAAGACAAGTAAATTGACTATCGTCCCCTTGATGCTCTGCTTCTTCTGCATGGGCTTCGTGGACTTGGTGGGTATCGCCTCCAACTATGTGAAAGAAGACCTTGCGCTGTCGGACAGCGTGGCCAACGTGTTCCCCTCGCTGGTGTTCTTCTGGTTCCTCATCTTCAGTGTGCCCACGGGTATGTTGATGAACAAAATCGGGCGCAAGAAGACCGTAGTGCTCTCCCTGATTGTTACCGTCTTCTCCCTGCTGTTGCCCCTGTTTGGCGAAAGCTTTGGCGTGATGCTCATCGCCTTCTCACTGCTGGGTATCGGCAATGCACTTATGCAGACATCGCTGAACCCGCTGGTCTCGGGTGTCATCGGCGGCAAGAACCTGGCCTCGACACTCACCTTCGGACAGTTCGTCAAGGCCATTGCCTCGTTCTCCGCTCCCTATCTGGCCATGTGGGGAGCCACGCAAGTCATCCCTGAGTTCGGACTCAACTGGCGCGTGCTCTTTGCCGTTTTCCTCGTGGTGGGCACGCTGTCCACGCTGTGGCTGGCTGCAACACCCATCGAGGAACAGCCCATCGAGGGCCGGCCTTCCACCTTTGTGGAGTGTTTCAAGTTGCTGGGTACACCCATCGTCCTGCTTTCGTTCTTCGGCATCATGTGCCACGTGGGCATCGACGTGGGCACCAACACCACGGCTCCGAAGATACTGATGGAACGCCTGGGCATGACGCTGAACGAAGCCGCCTTTGCCACAAGCCTGTACTTCATCTTCCGCACCATCGGCTGCCTGACGGGTTCGTTCTTCCTGCGTGTGCTGAAGATGCGCACGTTCTTCATCATCTCAGTAGTGATGATGGCTGTTTCCATGCTACTGCTCTTCATCGGCTCAGCGCAATGGGAACTCTATATCGCCATTGCCCTTGTAGGCTACGGCAACTCCAACATCTTCTCCATGTGTTTCGCCACCGCCCTTGAGTCGATGCCCGAGAAGCAGAACGAGGTAAGCGGTCTGATGATCATGGGTCTCTTCGGCGGCACTGTCTTCCCGCTGCTCATGGGCTTCCTGAGCGATGGCTTCGGTCAGGCAGGAGCCGTGCTGGTGATGGCGGCGGGTGTCATATATCTCTTTACCTATATTAAACAATTGAAAACTTTGAATTAACGAAATATCGAAATAAAAAAAGTAAATCATGGAAACAAAGCGTTATGTAGTAGGACTCGGCGAAGTCCTGTGGGACTTACTCCCCGAAGGTAAGAAATTGGGTGGTGCACCCGCCAACTTTGCCTATCATGCCGGGCAGTTTCTGGGCATGGACAACACCATCGCCGTCAGCGCGCTGGGCGAGGACAGTCTGGCCGACGAAACCGTGGAGGCCCTGAGGGAACATGGACTGAACGACCTGCTGCCTCGTGTCCCCTACCCCACCGGCACCGTGCAGGTGACCCTGGCCGGAGATGGCATACCCACCTACGACATCAAGGAAAACGTAGCATGGGACAACATCCCCTTTGACAAGGACATCGAACAGATAGCCCGCTCGTGCCGTGCCGTATGCTTCGGCTCTCTGGCTCAGCGCAACATCGTCAGCCGTACCACCATCCAGAAATTTCTAGATGCCACACCCGACGACTGCCTGAAAATCTTCGACATCAACCTGCGTCAGCAGTTCTATACCAAGGAAATTATCCAAGAGAGCATACGTCGCTGCAACATACTGAAAATCAACGACGAGGAATTGGTGCTGATAGGTCGCATGTTTGGCTATCCCGGCCTCGACATCGAAAACAAGTGTTGGCTCATACTGGGCAAGTACAACCTGGATATGCTCGTGCTCACCTGCGGTACCAACGGTTCCTACGTCTTCACCCCTGGCAACGTGTCGTTCCAGGAGACGCCGAAGGTGACCGTTGCCGATACCGTGGGAGCTGGCGACTCATTCACCGGTTCCTTTGTGGGTTCCATTCTCAACGGAAAGTCGGTGGCTGAGGCTCATCGTACCGCGGTACAAGTCAGCGCCTTTGTCTGCACACAGAACGGTGCCATGCCAGCGCTGAAAGCAGAACTGCTGGGATAAGGCTAATCCCACATACATTATTACGAACACAAAGAAGGCGACTCATACCGAGTCGCCTTCTTTCGTAGCGGGAAAGGGACTTGAACCCTTGACCTTCGGATTATGAATCCGACGCTCTAACCAGCTGAGCTATCCCGCCAACTTTCGCGTTTGCGACTGCAAAGGTAGACAGAAATTCTGAATCTACAAAGAAAAGTGACATTTTTTTTATTATTAACACGTATTTACTACGAACATCGACAAATTCCACGTGTCTTTGACCTACCGTCGAAGATACTTCCACACGGAAAATTGCAAGTAAACTTGTATTTTCGCTCACTTATTCGTATCTTTGCAGACGAATTACGCACACACACGCACACGATGAAACTGGTCAAACGATTAGACGCATTCACGATGAAGGCCTTCCTGCAATTGATGGCTGCTACCTTCGTGGTGTGTCTGTTCGTTTTCCTGATGCAGTACACGTGGCGATGGATTGACGAACTCATCGGCAAAGGTCTCTCCATGACCGTGTTGGCAAAATTCTTCTGGTATGCCGGTCTGAGTTTTGTGCCTGCAGCTCTGCCGCCTGGCATTCTGCTGGCCTCGCTCATCACCTTTGGCAACATGGGGGAGAAACTGGAGCTATTGGCCATGAAGGCTGCCGGCATCCCCCTATTGCGCATCCTCCTCCCGCTTATCCTGATAGTCGTGCTGACCAGTGGGGCCAGTTTCTATTTCCAGAACAAGATTGGCCCGGAGGCTTCGAAAAGGTTGGCTGCCCTGGTATGGTCCATGAAGCAGAAGTCGCCCGAACTGGATATCCCCGAGGGTGTCTTCTACAGTGACATCCCCGGATATAGCATTTACGTCGAGCATAAAGACACGGATACGGGAATGCTGTACGGTGTGATGATATACACCAACACGAACACGCAGGAGGATACACAAATCGTATTGGCCGATTCTGCCCGTCTGCAGAGCACGGCCGACAAGATGCACCTGATACTGAACTTGTACAATGGCGAGCGCTTTCGCAACATGGACGCACGGCAGGCCAACATGATGCGGGCCGAAGTACCTTACATGCGCGAGACATTCACACACGAAGTGGACCGTATAGACTTCGACGCAAACTTCAACATCATGGACGCTGCACTCTTTGCTGGCAATGCCCAGACCAAAGACCTCAGCAGCATACGCCAAGGTATAGACTCCATATCGCAGCGTATCGACAGTGTGGGCCGTTCGCTCTACAACATGGAACGGGGCTCGGTGATGGAACGCGACCTGACGAGGAAATCGGGCGTGGACTCTGCACGCATCGTGGCCAGTGTGGCCAAGACAAAACCCTTCGACTCCATCTATCTGGCCATGAACCACGAACAGTTGCAAAGCACCATGCGACTGGCCACGACGAAGGTTCGCCAACTGAAGGCGGAGTATGAGTTTCGTGCCCTCATCTCAGACGAGGACAATCGTCAGTTGCGCCTCCACCAGGTTGAGGAACAGCGAAAGTTCACGTATTCACTGGCCTGCATCATCTTCTTCTTCATCGGTGCCCCACTCGGTGCCATCATCCGCAAGGGAGGTCTGGGACTGCCCGTCATTATCAGCGTCAGCATCTTCATCTTCTACTATATCGTGAACGCAGGCGGGGAGAAACTGGCCAAGAGCGGAACGTGGGACGTGACCTTTGGGGTATGGCTGAGCAGCATGGTACTCACCCCAATCGGTGTATTCTTGACCTACAAGTCGAATCAGGACTCGGCCGTCTTCAACATGGACGGCTATCGTATGTTCCTGATGCGTTTGTTCGGTCTGCGTGTATCGCGCAAACTGAACCGCAAGGAAGTAATCATCAACGACCCCGACTATGCTCGGCTGTGCGACAAACTGACGCAGTTGCAAACGGACTGTCGTACATACACCGAGGAAAACCACTTGATACGTATGCCTAACTACTGGAGGACGTTCTTCGAGTACGAAGAGGACACGAAAGTCATAGACATCAACGAGCGCCTGGAGACCATCGTGGAGGAGTTGCACAACAGCCGCGACAACATCATTCTGGCCTGTCTAAACGATATGCCCGTGATGGTTCCCGACGCCCATACACGCCCTTTCCACAACGCCCGTCGCAACCTGGCAGCCGGCATCGTGCTGCCCATAGGATTTTTCTTTTTCCTACGCATCTGGCGCTACCGACTGCGGTTACTCCGCGACATGAACGTCATCCAGGAACAGGCGCAACGCATCATTGAGAGAATCCACAAAGAAGAACTATAAGACTCATACGACACATAAGACAACATAACCTCATGAACGAGAAACTGAAAGACATCGAACTGGCCATCGAAGACTTCCGACAAGGGAAGTTCGTCATCGTGGTGGACGACGAGGACCGCGAGAACGAAGGAGACTTCATCACGGCAGCCGAAACCATAACAGCAGAGAAGGTAAACTTCATGCTCCAGAACGGACGAGGCGTATTGTGCGCCCCCATCACCATCAGTCGGGCCAACGAACTGCAACTACCCCACCAGGTAGAGGAGAACACCTCGATGCTGGGCACCCCGTTCACCGTCACCGTAGACCTGTTGGAGGGTTGCACGACGGGTGTCAGTGCCCACGACCGTGCAGCCACCATCCGTGCCCTAGCCGACCCCACCCGGAAGCCCTCAGACTTCGGACGCCCTGGCCACATCAATCCGCTCTACGCCCAAGACAAGGGTGTGCTGCGTCGCGCTGGACACACCGAGGCAGCCATCGATCTTGCCATACTGGCTGGACTGCAACCCGCCTCGGCACTGATAGAGATCCTGAACGAGGACGGCACCATGGCCCGTATGCCCCAACTGCAGGCGGTAGCCGAGAAGTTCGGTCTGAGGATTATCACCATCAAGGACCTCATCTCGTATCGTCTGCAGCGCGAATCGCTGGTAGAGAAGGGTGTAGAAGCCGACATGCCCACGGAGCACGGCCACTTCCGCATCGTACCCTTCCGCCAGAAGAGCAACGGACTGGAACACGTGGCCCTGTTCAAAGGCGAGTGGCGTGAGGACGAACCCATACTGGTGCGTATGCACTCGAGTTGCATGACGGGGGACATTTTCGGCAGCCGCCGTTGCGACTGCGGCGAACAGCTTCACAAGTCCATGGAACTCATCGAGCGGGAAGGCAAGGGTGTGATCGTCTACCTCAGTCAGGAGGGCCGCGGCATTGGTCTGATGAACAAGATTGCTGCCTACAAGCTGCAGGAACAGGGCGACGACACCGTGGATGCCAACATCCATCTGGGTTTCCAGCCCGACGAACGCGACTATGGCGTGGGGGCACAAA
Source organism: uncultured Bacteroidaceae bacterium (assembly GCA_905234735.1). Classification (GTDB taxonomy): domain Bacteria; phylum Bacteroidota; class Bacteroidia; order Bacteroidales; family Bacteroidaceae; genus Physcousia. The sequence goes on from CAJOJA010000001.1 coordinate 89,533, forward strand.
TCCTACGCAGCCTGGGAGTGGGCAAGATACGCCTCATCACCAACAACCCCGTAAAGCGTGTCGGACTGGAGGGCTACGGACTGGAAATCGTGGAGAACGTGCCCATCGTCATCGAACCCAACGAATACAACCGTCGCTATCTGGAGACGAAACGCACAAGGATGGGACACAAATTATAAAGTAAAAAGTATAAAGTTAAAAATTATAAGTGCGAAATATCGTAATATCGAAATAACGAAAATAACATGGAAACAATTTTATCAGAGAGACTCAACCGTCTGTCGCCCAGCGCCACACTGGCCATGAGCCAGCGCAGTAGCGAACTGAAAGCACAGGGCATTGACATCATCAACATGAGTGTGGGCGAACCCGACTTCAACACGCCCGACCACATTAAGGAGGCTGCCATCCAGGCCGTACGCGACAACTACAGCCGCTACTCCCCTGTTCCTGGCTATCCCGCTCTACGGCAGGCCATCGTGGACAAATTGAAGCGCGAGAACCAGGTGGACTATACCCCCGCTCAGATACTCTGCTCCAACGGTGCCAAGCAGAGCGTGTGCAACACCATCATGGCCCTCATTGGTCAGGGCGACGAGGTCATCATCCCCGCCCCCTACTGGGTGAGCTACCCGCAGATGGTGCTGCTGGCCGACGGCAAGCCCGTATTCGTGGAGGCCGGCATCGAGCAGGACTTCAAGATTACGCCCGAGCAGTTAGAGGCCGCCATCACCCCACGCACTCGTGCCCTCATCCTCTGTTCGCCCAGCAACCCGACGGGAGCCGTCTATACCAAGGCCGAGCTGGAGGCCCTGAAGGACGTGCTCATGCGCCACGAGCGCGTCATCGTCATTGCCGACGAGATTTACGAGCACATCAACTACATCGGCCAGCATGCCTCGATGGCCCAGTTCCCCGAACTGAAGGACCGCGTGGTCATCATCAACGGTGTCTCCAAGGCCTATGCCATGACGGGCTGGCGCATCGGATTCATCGCTGCTCCCGAATGGATTGTCAAGGCCTGCAACAAACTACAGGGCCAGTACACCAGCGGTCCGTGCAGCGTCAGCCAGAAAGCCGCCGAGGCCGCCTTTGCCGGTCCGCAGGAATGCGTGGAGGAGATGCGTCTGGCCTTCGAGCGCCGCAAGAACCTGATTGTGCGCTTGGCCCGCGAGATACCCGGTCTGGAGGTCAATGACCCGCAGGGTGCCTTCTACCTGTTCCCAAAGTGCAGCAGTTTCTTCGGCAAGCGCGACGGCGACCGCGTCATAAACACCAGTACGGACTTTGCCATGTACCTACTCGAGGTTGGTCACGTAGCCACCGTAGGCGGCGATGCCTTCGGTTCGCCCGAGTGCTTCCGCATGAGCTATGCCACCAGCGACGAGAACATCGTAGAGGCCATGCGCCGCATCAAGGAGACGCTAGCGCAGCTGAATTGATAATTGAAAATCGATAATTGAAAATTGAATAAGACAAGACTGATAAGCAACCTGTTCACGCCCCGCCAGCATCAGCTCGACCGCTATGCCACGGATGCCGAGTTCCTGCAACGCAAGGCACTGATCCGATTGTTGAAGAAGGGCAAGCAGACGCAGTGGGGTGCCGAACATGGCTACGACAAGATACTCTCGTACGAGCAGTTTGCCAAGTCGTCGCCCGTCAATAGCTACGAAGAGCTGAAGGGCTACATCGACCGAATGCGTCATGGCGAGCGCAACGTGTTGTGGCCCGGAACGGTCAAGTGGTACGCCAAGTCAAGCGGCACCACCAACGACAAGAGCAAGTTCATCCCCGTCAGTCAGGACAACCTGCACGACACCCACTATCAGGGTGGAACGGACGTCGTAGCCTGGTATCTCCGGAACAATCCGCAGAGCCGCATTTTCGACGGACGTGCACTCATCCTGGGCGGCAGTCACACACCAAACTGCAACCTACCCCACTCGCTGGTGGGCGACCTCAGCGCCATCCTTATCGAGAACATCAACCCGCTGGTCAACCTGATCCGCATACCTCAGAAATCAACGGCCCTGCTCAGCGACTTCGAGCAGAAGCGCGACCGCATAGCTCAGGAAGCCATTGGTAAGGACGTGACCAACCTGAGCGGTGTGCCCTCGTGGATGATGTCAGTGCTGACGCGCGTGCTTGAGATTTCGGGCAAGTCGGACATCTGCCAGGTGTGGCCCAACTTGGAAGTATTCTTCCACGGCGGCGTAGCCTTTACTCCCTACCGCGAGCAGTACCACCGCATCATCCCCCATCCCTGCATGCACTACATGGAAACATACAATGCCTCGGAGGGTTTCTTCGGCATACAGGACAATCCCGCAGACTCCTCCATAAGCCTGATGCTGGACTATGGTGTCTTCTACGAGTTCATCCCCATGAGCGAACTGGGGCGCGAAAACGCCACCATAGTCCCGCTTTGGGAAGTGGAGAAGGGCCGCAACTACGCCATGGTCATCTCCACGTCGAGCGGTCTCTGGCGCTACCTGATAGGCGACACCGTGCGCTTCACCTCAGTCCAGCCCTACAAGTTCGTCATCACGGGTCGTACGAAGTCGTTCATCAACGCCTTTGGCGAGGAACTTATCGTGGACAATGCCGAACGCGGACTGGAGGTGGCCTGCAAGCACACGGATGCCGAGGTACGGGAGTATACTGCCGCCCCTGTCTTCATGGACGAACACGGCCAGTGTCGCCACCAGTGGCTCATCGAGTTCACCCGTGAACCGGCCGACCTTGAGGCCTTTGCCCAACGACTGGACCTGGCCCTGCAGACCCTCAACAGCGACTACGAGGCCAAGCGCTACAAGAACATCACCCTGCAGCAACTGGAGGTCGTCCCGGCCCGTCGCGGCCTCTTCGATGACTGGCTCCGCAGTCAGGGTAAACTGGGCGGACAGCACAAAGTACCCCGCCTGTCGAACGACCGAAAGATTATCGAGGCCATAATGAAGACCCAACCTCTTACCCCTCCCTTACAGGGCGGAGAGTGATTACGTACCCGGCTTCATATTTTTAATGACATAAAGAAATGGCGATCATAGAGAAACTTTGGAAGTATATACTCTCCTCTCTACAAGGGAGGGGCTGGGGGATGGGTCTATTGCTTCTCTCCGCTTGCGCCAGCCTTGGCTCCCCCGACGGCGGAGCCTACGACGAGAAGCCGCCGCAGGTAGTCGAGAGCCAGCCCGCCAACAAGGCTACAAATGCCGACCGACGCAAGATAAGCATCCTCTTCAACGAGTTCATCAAGATGGAGAATGCCAGCGAGAAGGTCGTCGTATCACCGCCGCAGGCCGAGATGCCCAACATACGGGCCGTGGGCAAGCGGGTGAAGATAGACCTCTACGACTCGCTCCGGGCCAACACCACCTACACCATCGACTTCAGTGACGCCATCGTCGACTACAACGAGGGCAACCCCCTGGGCAAGTACACCTACTCGTTCAGCACGGGCGAGACGATAGATACGATGGAGGTGTCGGGCACCGTGCTCAATGCCGAGAACTTGGAGCCCGTGAAGGGCATACTCGTAGGATTGCACACGGCCGACTCCACCTTCCACGATTCGCTCTTCCGCACGAAGCCCCTCATTCGTGTGGCACGCACCAACGGCAGCGGCCAGTTCACCATCAAGGGGGTGAAGCCCGGACAGTATCGCGCCTTCGCCCTACAGGACATGGACGGCAACTACCGCTTCAGCCAGAAGAGTGAGGTCCTGGCCTTCGACACAACGTGCTACACAACCTCGCAGAAACCCGACATCCGGCCCGACACTGTCTGGTACGATACCACTACGATTCAGAAAATCCGCATGGTGCCCTACATCCACTACTATCCCGACAACATCATCCTGCGCAGTTTCCTCGAGGCCGGCCAGGACAAGCATCTGCTGAAGACCGAGCGCAAGACCCCCGAGTCGTTCACCTTCTTCTTCACCGCTCCGCAGGACTCGCTGCCGCGCATTGAGGGTTTCGGTTTCAATGCCGACAGTGTGCTGATAGCTGAACCCACGGAACACAACGACACCATCACCTACTGGGTTGCCGACACACTGGTCTCCTACCCCGACACGCTGACCCTCGCCCTGACTTACCTCGACACCGACACACTGGGCATCGACCAGTGGCGCACCGACACGCTGGACCTCGTGGCCAAAGACACACACGCCAAACTGGAAAAGGAACGCCTGAAGAAGAGCGAGGAATGGCAGAAGGACCGCGAGAAGGCACTGAAGAAAGGACGCACCGTGGACCCCAACGAAACGAACCCCTACGAGGAGACCTTCATGACCGTGCAACCCACACCCGCCGGGACGCTCAATCCCGACCAGAACCTTACGCTCACCTTCTCCGAGCCCATCTCTCGCGTCGACATGGACCACATCCACTTCGCCGTCAAGGTGGACTCTGAGTACGTAGATACTGCCTTTCTGCTGGCCCCCGTCGAGGGACAATTGCGCCAGTACCGCCTCTATGCCGAGTGGCAGCCCAAGGGGCAATACCGCTTCACGGCCGACAGCATAGCCTTCCTGGGCGCCCTGGGCCACTACGCCAAGAGCATCAGTCAGGAACTGCGCATACGCTCGGTCGATGAGTTTGGGTCCATCTTTGTCCACCTCGTAGGCATCGAACCGGGTGACAGCGCCGACTATGTCGTGCAGCTGCTTAACAAGAGCGACAAACCCGTAGCCCAAGTCATAGCCAATGCTGAGGGCCATGCCGACTTCTTCTACCTGAAGGCTGCCGAGTACTACATGCGGCTCTTCATCGACCGCAACCACAACGGCCGCTGGGACACGGGCCAGTACGACAGTCTGATTCCGCCCGAGGAGGTATTCTACTTCCCGCAGTCCATCCCCCTGAAGGCAAAGTTCGACATGGAACAGGACTGGAACTTCCGCTCCATACCCCTAAACCGACAGAAGCCCAAGGCCATCACCAAGCAGAAGGCCGACAAAGAAAAGACCGTAAAGGACAAGAACCGACAACGCGAAGAAGAGAAAAGGAGAAATAAATAAAAGCTATGAAAAGAAGCATTTTTCTATTAATTTTTAACTTTTCATTTTTAATTTTTAATTATGTATCGGCCCAGTGCCCCGTCCAGAACACAGCGTTCCAGAATGGGGAGCGGCTTGAGTACAAACTCTTCTTCAACTGGAAGTTCATCTGGAAGACGGCTGGCTCTGCCACGCTGACCACCCAAGCCACGACCTACAAAGGGCAACAAGCCTTCCAGAGCGACCTCATCACCCGCACCTCGGGACGCATCGACCGCTGGTTCCTGATGCGAGACACGCTACGCTCCGTGGTCACTACCGACATCGTGCCCCTCTACTACCGTAAGGGCTCCAACGAGGGCGGCAAACTCCGGCTCAACGAAATCACCTACACCTACTCCGGCGGACAGACCCACACCCACCAGTACTATCGCAACCCCTACGGCGACGAGACCCACGTCGACAACCACGCCGCAGGCTGCGCCTACGACATGCTCTCCATGATGCTCCACGCCCGTTCCTACCAGTCCAGTCAGTTCACCACAGGCCAGCGTATCCCCTTCCAGTTCGTCGACAATGCCAACATACGCACCGAGACCCTCATCTACCGAGGCATCCGCGAGTTCACCACCGAGGACGAGAAACCCGTCACCTACCGCTGCCTCGTCTTCTCCTACGTAGAGAAGAACCAGCGCGGTCGCGAGAAGGACATCGTCACCTTCTACATCACCGACGACAAGAACCACATCCCCGTCCGCCTCGACCTCTTCCTGCGCTTCGGCGTGGCCAAGGCCTTCCTGACCCATGCCAGCGGTCTGCGCAACCCCCAGACCAGCATCGTCCAGCGAAAGAAGTAGCAACTCTACTATACCACCTCCCCAGGCCGTCCGAGAATCCTCGTTTTTACAACCACCCTTCCTGCTTGTACCACTGGACACTGCGGCGCACACCTTCCTCCAGAAGCACCTGGGGCTCGTAGCCAAGGTCACGGCGGGCGGGGTCAATGTCGCACTGCCAATTACGCTGGCTGAGAATGTGGTACTTGTCGAGGTTCAGGGTCGTCAGACGGCCCATCCAGCGGCAGACGGTGCCGTTGATGGCGCACACGAGCCAGAGGAACCACAGAGGAGCCTTGATGTGGAGCACCCAGGGATTACCGAGTTCGCGTTGCAAAAGGTCGCTAAAGGCCCGGCTGTTGTAGATCTGACCATCGCTGAGGAAATAGCCCTTACCTAAGGCATCGGGGGCATCGAAAGCCTTGTAGACGGCCTGCACCACATCGGAGACATAGACGAAGGTAATCTCCTGCGGACGGTAACCGACGGCAAAGTCGATGTGCTGTTTGATGCTCTTGGCCATGATGTAGTAGTCGCGCTCGCGAGGTCCGTAGACTCCTGTGGGGCGCAGTACGACGTAGGGAAACCCACCACGCTCACGGTCGAGCCCTACATCGCGTTTCACAGACTCAAGGAATTGCTCGGCCTGCCACTTGCTCTCGCCGTATGCCGTGTTGGGCACGGGGGTGTCGGTGCAGAGGATGGGGCTATAGACGACCTCTCTCCCTTTAAGGCTCCCCTCCCTTTCGGGGGAGGGGTTGGGTGCGAGGGGCTTCTCGCGTATCGCCCCAAATATGCTGAGCGAAGAGACGAAGACGAAGCGCCTGGGAGTCATGCCTTCGGCTATCAAGGCACGAACCAAGTTCTTTGTCCCCTCAGTATTGGTCTGGAAGAAGCCTTCACGACGGAGACTCTTCGTGGCACCGGCAGCATGGACAACGTAGTCCCAACCGCGTCCGCCCATCTCGGACCGATACTGGCGTAACTGTTCACACAACCGCTTATAATTACCCAGGTCCAGCTGGGCAAACCTCATTCGGGAGTCAGTCAGGTACTGACTGCTGCTGGTGCGGCGCATGCCGGCCCAAACTTCATAGCCTCGTTCCAGGCCTTCGCTACAAATAAAACTGCCGATGAACCCGGAGGCACCGGTAACGAGAACTGTTTTCGATTCAGAATTCATAATGCATTATCCATAATTTAACCACAAAATTAAGAAAATGTTCGCAATTATCATTATATTTGCATTGTGAATTGCAAATTATACATTATACATTGTCCATTATACATTGAAATATCATGAGCAAGGGTAAGGGAAGGAGCGCTAAGCGCATCACGAAGAAGCAACTGCTGGAAATGCTGCTGAATCTGTTCGAGGGACAACCTCAAGAAAGTTTCGAATTGAAGACATTGTTCCGCCTGATGGGACTGGACACGCACCCCTCGAAGATGTTGTGCATGGACGTGCTGGAACAACTGTTGCAGGAGGACTTCATCACGGAGAAGCCCAAGTACACCTACCGTCTGAAACGACAGAGCCAGACGCTGGAGGGCACGTTCAACCGCAAGTCCAACGGCAAGAACATCTTCACACCCGATGGTGGTGGGCAGCCCATACTGGTGGCCGAGCGCAATGCCATGCACGCTATGGACGGCGACCGTGTGCGTGTAACGATGATGGCCCGCCGCCGCAATCACGTACGCGAAGCCCAGGTGACTGAGATCTTGAAACGAGCCGACCGCCGCTTCGTGGGCCGCCTGGAGGTGCATCGCGACCTGGCCTATCTGCTGACCGAAGACCGCACGCTGGCCAACGACATCCTCATCCCCCGTCGCAACCTACACGGAGCCAAGCAGGGCGACAAGGTGATTGCACGAATAGAAGAATGGCCACGCGATGCCAAGAACCCCATCGGCAAGGTAGTGGAGGTGCTGGGTCAGTCGGGCGAAAACGAGACAGAAATGCACGCCATACTGGCTGAGTTCGGACTTCCCTACACCTACCCCGAACAGGTGGAGAAGGCGGCGAACCGCATCTCGGACGCAATCCCCGAAGAGGAAATCAGCCGACGCGAAGATATGCGCGACGTGATGACCTTCACCATCGACCCGCGCGACGCCAAGGACTTCGACGATGCCATCTCCATCCGCAAAATGGCAAATGGTGAATGGTATGAGGTGGGTGTCCATATCGCCGACGTATCGCACTACGTACAGGAAGGCAGCATCATCGACAAGGAGGCACAGAAGCGCGGAACAAGCGTCTACCTGGTGGACCGCACCGTGCCCATGTTGCCCGAACGGCTCTGCAACAACATCTGCTCCCTGCGCCCCGATGAGGACAAACTGACCTACAGCGTTATCTTCGTCATGGACGAACAGGCCAACGTCAAGGACTGGCATTTGGCCAAGACCGTCACACGCTCGAACCGCCGCTTCATCTACGAGGAGGTGCAGCAGGTGCTGGAGGCTCATGGAGAAGCCAGCGAGGAGGACTATCGGAACCCGGGTGACCACGTTGACCCAGAACGTCCTGAATACGAACCTGCCGAACACTTTGCCAACGAACTCATCGTACTGAACCGCATGGCCAAGGCGATGCGCCGACGCCGTTTCCAGGAAGGGGCCGTGGACTTCGACCGACAGGAGACGCGCTTCGACATCGACAAGGATGGCAAGCCGCTGGGCGTGTACTTCAAGGTGGCGAAGGATGCTAACAAACTCGTAGAAGAATTCATGCTGCTGGCCAACCGCACTGTAGCCGAAAGCATTGGAAAGAGGGGCAAAGGACAAGGAGCAAGGAGCAAGAGCCAGGGAGCAGATGCAAAGAACGCAAGCAAAGTATTCGTCTATCGCATACACGAACAGCCCGACCAGAACAAACTGATGAACCTGTCGGAGTTCGTCACGAAATTCGGACTGAAACTGAAACCCACGGGCTCAAACGAACAGGTGAGCCAGAGTCTGAACAAGATGTTGCACGAGGCCAAGCAGACCAAGGCCAGCAACCTGATAGAAATGGTGACGCTGAGGGCCATGATGAAAGCCAAGTACAGCACCGAGAACATCGGGCACTACGGACTGGCCTTCGACTACTACACCCACTTCACCAGCCCCATCCGCCGCTACCCCGACCTGATGGTGCACCGTCTGCTCTTCCGCTATGCCGAAGGTGGCCGAAGCGTGATGAAGCGCACCTATGAGGAACTGTGCGAACATGCCAGCCAGATGGAACAGACGGCAGCACTGGCCGAACGCGCCAGCATCAAGTACAAGGAAGTGGAGTTCATGCAGGAACACATCGGGCAAGAGTACGACGGCACCATTTCGGGCGTGACGGAGTACGGACTGTACGTCGAAATCAACGAGAACAAGTGCGAGGGCATGGTGCCGTTGCGCGACCTGGACGACGACTACTATGAGTTCGACGAGCGGCAATACTGCCTCTGGGGGCGCCGCACCCACAGACGTTACTCCCTGGGTGACCAGGTGCGCATTAAAATTGCTTCCGCCAACTTGGAGCGGAAGCAACTAAACTTTGCGATTGTGCGAGAGTGAAACTACTCTACTCGGCTACGTCCCTTGAATACGTACTTATAGTTCTGCTCGATGACGGCCTTCACCAAGGCATCGCCCTTATGACTGCTGTCGCCCATGTAGTCACCATAGACATAACCCACAGGCCCCGCCAGATTCTCGCTGATATATGCAGCGGCTGCGGGGTTCTGGGTATCAGCACTGCTGGTAATACTATTGGCCACACTGGTATAGGTAAAGTGGAAGCGCGCGCGGTTCGTGTTTACTGAAGCCAAGTCGAGCATAGCATTCACCACAGTTTTCTTATCGTCCCCACTAGTATTGTAAGCATCCTCCACACTGGCGTAGCACAGACCTCCAACACCCACGCTGTAATTGGTAACAGACGAATCATCGGGCCAATTGGTGACACGCACAGTCTTATGCAAATCCCACGCATTGCGATAGCCGAAGAATATCTTACCACGGAAGTCGTCAAGCGTGTAGTACGAATGGTCAAGCAGTTTCAGATAGTCAGAATAAGCCTTGTGCACCTCATCGATGGCATTACACATTTCTGTGGTATAGTCTTTCCAGGATGAGAACAGCGGTGTACCATCTTCCTTCGTCATGATGACAGAAATGGCCTCCGAAGGATGGGCCTGCAGAAATTCCACCATCGTCTTTATGGCATCTTTATACAATACGTTTGTACTGAACATTCCATGATAGATATAGAGATTGTCCACCGTAATCGAGCTCTTATACTTATATCCCGGACGCAAGTCGAAGGCTCGCACGCCGCTGGCCAACAGTCCGGCCAGATCCAGACTCTGACACTTGGCATAACTGCTCACGCTACTTGTAGCCGCATCATGAGCACCGGGTGTGGAAATCATGCTGAAGTTTACGTTGCCGGGGATGGTGGCCATCCAAAGGTTGGAGGCAGTGGTCTCGGTAAAGGTCAGATTGTTCTCCTTGCCCGCAACAATGTCGGCAAAGTCCTGACTATAGTACTTGCCGTCTGAGGTGTGTACAGTCACCATCACGCCTTGTGAAAGGCGAACGGGGAGTAAGTAGGCAACGTATGTACCCGCATCCGAACCCGTCACAGTTACAACGTCGCTCTGCATATTCTTGCCGTTCACGTCGTTGCAGTCGCTGTTGACATAAGCAGAAGGGGTATTACCTGCAGAGTAATCTGCAGTCTTGTAGCATGTATGGTAATTCATCAGACCGGCAATGTTCTCCTGTCCCTTGGCATAGACACTGACAGCGACTACATTGGGCAGCGTGGTGGTGATGTTGAGCGTGGTCAGATAGTCGCGGATGTTGTACTTGTCGCTCACATCTGCGTCCGTCAGCGTACACTTGGCCGTGTTCAGCGTGTAACCTGCACCACCAGCGTTCTCCGTCGCCGACTGCTCGGCATAAACGGTGGCATTGAGGTCGGCATACAGGTAGTTGTTGTCCACCACCTTGGCCTCCTTCCGCCCCAAGATGACATTCACCATCTGGGTCACGTCAGATATCGTGACTTCGCCGTCCTCGTTCATGTCAGCAACTTCCAGGTCATAGTTCTCCTGTCGGCCGAGGATGATGTTCACCAACTGGGTCACATCGGATATCGTCACATCATTGTCCTTGTTCACATCGCCAATGGTATAAGTCGTTCGCGGCAGCTCGCTGACCCGAGTGAGGCGTTTCACTTGTACGGCAAGCCAGTTCGGTCCCGTCATATCCTGATTCAAATACAATTTCAGTTTGCCGTCGGTCACATAGATATCGTTCAATTCTATGCGGTCGAACTTATTAAAATTCTCGCGATTGTAAGCAGGAACAGCATGCGAGATATTGTTAGCATGGAACGAAGCATACTGCGTGCTTCCGTCCACTATCACATTCCCCGTATTGTCACGCCCTGACGTACTGGAGACAGCGACATACATTGAGAGGCTATAAACGCCATTGGGGAGCCCCGATACGGTCTGACCGAGACGCTCGCCCAAAGGGAGACTTGCAGCCCACTGGAACGTTTCCGTTGCCGTCACATCCTCAGCCTTATAAGTTCCTCCACCACCCCATGATTCTTTATCAACGGCCACTAAGGACGTTTTGTCTTCCAAGACATAGGCATCATCAAGCGACTCTATCCTCACATAGTCGACGAATAGCTTCGGAGTACCCCCCGATCCGATATTGGCACAGGCATATCCCACCTGGAACGTACCCGAGGTTTCGGTCTTCAACGACAAATATATCACCCCTTCTGTCCACTCGCCTACATAGAATTCGATGTCGGCATAGTGGGTGGCGGAAGAAGATTCCACGAAGCCTATCTTATTGTCGTAATTGGCAATGGTATTCGTTCCAGCATTATACACACTGTAGGAAATGCGATAAGTACCTGCCGGCAAAGTCAGGGCTTGGGAATACCCCACCGCATTACCCCAGCATCCGGCCAAGCCAAGTGCGCCCCCCAAGGAATTGCCTTGAGCATCTGTTGAGGGTACCTTATAATCGTTTCCTGCCAAACCAAAGCCCGACCCATAGCGGAAGGAACCGCCAGCCTTGCCATCTCCCGTAGCATCTGCCGTCCAGCCAGTCACGGGCTGACAACTCGACACACCACCGTATTGGTTGGCATCGCTGGCATAGGTATAAACTATCGAACTCACAAAATCAGCCTCCACATCGAAACCCGCATTCGTCAGGTATTTGTCAGTTACGTCCGTTTGTGCTACAACCTCCTGCATCGTAAACAACGACATCAGGAAGAGTAAGGTTAGTTTCTTCATTCTATTTAGTTAGTTAATGGTGTTCATGGGGGTTAGAAAAATACTTCGTCGTCCGAGTTGTTGGTGACTATTTCCTCCACGACTTCCTCGCTTGTCCCAGGAGCGGGGGCTGTGGAGACGGTACCCTCCGCTGCGGAAGGAGTAGTGCCAGACGAGGCGGACGGGCTCGGACTGCTGGAGCCGCCTCCACGACGGCTTCGAGTGCCCGACGGACGTCCCTTGGCAGAAAGGTCGGCACAGAGCGTCTGCTTGATGAAGGCTGTGCGCTCGCCCTTGGGGAGTCGGACTTCATACCAGCCACTCTTCTGCCCCAGCACGTCCAATACGGTGCCGCGACTCACTTGCCACTTGCCCCCTGTTCCGTCGGCATTCACGGAGGCCACGTCGAAGTTCGTACCAGGGCCTGTGCGCAGATTGGCCGTCGCGACGGTCACACGTACCTGCTTCTGAACATCCGGGTCAGTATCGGGTTCCTTGGTACAGCGGTTATAGAGCCAGTAACCAGCCGCCAGGAACAATAGTAATACTAAGAAGTCTTTCATACTATTCTTTTAATGGGTTTCTTACTATAAAGTTTTCTTACGCCTTACCGTCATGTCATAGAGGACATACTGACCGGAGCGGTACTCGCCGCATTCCAGCCAGAACATGAGTTGGTGGCAGCGGTTGATGGGCACGGTGTAGGTGGTGGGCTTCATCTCATTGCAGACCATAAATTCGCCCACCTTCACCTGGTCGGCAAAGACGTCGAGGCGCACAGAGTCGGCCTTCGCATTGCCACCGAAGGCATTGACCATCGGGTCGACGTAGGGCGACTTGCAGGCCACGGTAAACGTCAGTTCGTCGTACTCGCCGTAAGGGTTGAAGGCACAGGCCGACGACTGTTTGTTGCCTGCCCCAAAGACACTGAATGCACCCATCGTGAGACCCTTCTCACGGAGTTCCTTAATACCTTTCTCGTTGGCATCATTGCGGAAGAGGTTGAACAGTCCGGCATTGCCCACACCTGCCGTGGTGCCCGACATTGCTCCGATGTCGCTGCCCGAGATGGCTCCGCCAGCCATCGTGGCAAACATAAACATGGCCTTGAACGGCGTAATGTTCTCCAAGGCAAAGGGAATATTGGTTTCCAGCATCACGCCCTTGTATATCCTCGAACCGTCAGGCATCTGGAAGAAGCGACGCATAGAGCCTCCGTTATGGAAACAGTCGTTGAAGTCGAAGCTGGTCAGTTTCGACAGCCAACGGCCCACATAGTGGTAGTAGGGTTTCTCGCACAGGTCTATCAAGTCAATGCTGTCCGGACACTCAGGTTTGGGGTGCGAGAAGAGCTCGCTGTTGTCCTGTACCTGGCCACGATAGAGGGTAACGTCGCCTATGCCGAAGTAGCTGTTGTTCTGTTCGGAAGTACCAGGTTTGGCAAAGGTCAGCGTACGGCATTTGTTCAAGGGGATGACGAAGCGCTGGTTGGGCCACGTGACCCGCACCAGTGTATCGAGCACTATCTTGCCGTCGCAGTAGATGCGAATATTGTCGTCCGACTGCGTGCGCCGCTTGGTCAGTGCTCCCACGGTGAACGACATATAGTCGAACTCGCCGGCAAGGTCGAACTTGTAGTAGGCCGAGATGTGGTCGTCGAACAACGTGTTGCCGGAGGTGAGGATAAAGCCCTCGGTGAATTTCTCGCCGCCCATGGAGAAACTATAGTATTCGCTCTCGTCCTTGAAGACGGTCTTGTCGTACGAGCCCATGCCCTGTACGCTGTAGGGCGGGATGTTCGACACCAGCTTGCACATATCAGGCAACTTGGAGAGGCGGCTCTTCGAGGCGTTGACGGGACCTGGCTGCGGCAGCGAGGCCATGTCGTAGGACTTGGGATAGACGAACAAGTTGACTATCCCAAAGGTGATGTTGCCCAAAATGCGGCTATCTCCCAAAACGTTGTGGAACGACAGTTGTTCGACACCAGCCACGTCGAGCACCACCATTTCGGCCAGGTCTTGCTGGCTGACCTCCTTCTCGTAGATAATCTTCCCGTCGGCCTTCACGGTCAGCCATCCTCGGGCGCCACTGGCCTGATTATCGCGCGGACCGACGATGAACGAAACCTTCTCATACTTCTTCTGCAGCCAGAAGTAGGCCCAGCCTCCAGGATTTTCGCCTGCCAGCGCCTCGGGGCAGTAACAGCTCAGGCCAGTCTTGTATTTTATGCGGTTGATGCTGATGACACTGTCCTCTGGCATCCTGCGACATATCTTCTTGTCCTTCGACGAGATGCACGTCATATAGCCCGAACTGCGCATGTAGTAGGGTTCGAGCTGTCCTATCAGCTGCACGCGCCCTGTCGAGGGTATGTTGCGCATGGGATCGACGGAGGGTCTGTAGGTCTCACCTGCTTTCCATAGTTTGACGGCACCAAAGCCCACATTGTTTTCGCCCTTGGGCATCTCAAAGCGCAGCACACTCACCCCCTTGACATCGATGACATGCTCCCTCGGCGCATCGTGGCACCACACCACCCTGTCCAATACGCGCTTGCCATCGGCCCTGACGGCAATCAGGGAGTTGCTCTCGTCGCCCGCAGCAAACCGATTGATGGGGCCGAGGACAAAACTCACTTTCTCATACTTCCCGTCCAGGTTGAACTGGGCATGGGTTAGTTCTTTCCCGTCAATACCCCGTCCCCAGTAGCCAAGCGAGAAGCCGCCTTTATACTTGAAGTCGGCAATTTCCATCACCTCGCTACCCTTGGTGGGATAGGCCTCATAGTGGTATGACGTTGTGGGTTTGTAGACATCCGTCAGGTAAGTCTGTGCCTGGGTCACGGATGCCGTCAAGGCCAACAGGGCCAGCAGTATTCTCCGATATATGTTTCTCATCATGGGCTGTCTTATGGATATCTACCTGCAAAAATAAGGAAAAAAAGTGTATCCTCGTATAAAAACAAGGAAAAAATTGCCAGAATGCATCCTTTTCTGTATTTTTGCGAATGATAACCTTAAAAACGTATAACCTCCGTGATAAAACTCACAACACATCCGACAGACAGCCCATTGACAGGACAGAGCAAGTGGTGGGGGGAGCCTGACATGCCAGAGACGTTGGACTATCCCGAACTGCTTGTGACCGACGAGGACGGCGACAGTTGGCAAGACCCGCTGACGTTCATCTGCCAGATACGTTGCGAGGACATTGCAGCCCTCGACCCCGAGGAACTGTTGCCCCACGAGGGTATGCTCTATTTCTTCGCCGCACTCGACTATTTCCTGGGCGACATCGAGGCTCCGTCCTATCCCGGCATGGGACAATGGCAGACGGAGAGTTTCCGCGTGCTCTACTCACCCTTCTGCGAACAGCTACACACCCACCAGCTTGTCTATGAGGACGGCACACCGGCCCATCTGCCCGCCGAGGCCATCAGTTTCGAACGCTGTGATGAGCACGACGACGGCATCCGGCTGCTGGGCTGGCCCTACATCGAGGAGGTGCGCGAGGCGATGCCCGACAGAATTTCGCTGTTGCAAGTAGACGAGTGCGACCGCTGGGACCTGATCTTCCACGACTGCGGTACGCTGAATTTCCTCATCCGTCCCGACGACCTGCGTGAACGGCGGTGGGAGAAGACCGAATGTTATCTTTTTAGTTTCTGAACTATGACGAATACATCTGAAACCCAAACATGGAACGTTGCGGTGCTGAACATCGACTGGCGCGCCGACCGCCATGAGGAGTCGCACTGCATCGAGTTTGAGCGACCCACGAAGGAGAATCCCCGTCCGCAATACCCCGTTGTGGTAGGCAAGGCGCTTTCGGACAGAAGACTGCCCATGAGCGATTCGTGGCGACACCTCTTTTCCACCGTCGTAGTGGAGGCCTTCGACGAGCACTCGCTGACCGTGCAGTATGGGGCACACAAATATGTCATCCGCCCCGACCGACCGTGGGTCAAGCTGGGCGAGAGCGGCATGAACTACACCACCTTCTGGCTGTACATTGGTGTAAAGTACGTAGAACCCCAACCTGTCATGCAGCCAACCTTGAAGATTACCCACGACGAGGCCTTCCTGCGCCGCTTCCGCACGAAGGAAAGGGTGTTGCACATCACCAACGACGAGGCACAGCAACTTCACGAACTGGGTAAACAGGGCGATGCCTACGCCCAATACGGATATGGGCGTTGGCTCTATTATCACAATCCGAAGGACGAGGCCATGAGCGAAGCCGAAGAACTGTTTTTCACGGCCTCATGGAGCCTATCCGAAGCTCAGGCGGCCTATGCCCAGATGTTGCGCTATGGCGAGACCACGGTACATCATCCGGCATCGATGGACATCGCCGAGAGTGTGCGACTGGCGGAGCAGGCAGCGACGAACGGCAGCATACTGGCAGCCACGCTACTGGCCCGCCACCGAATGTTCGGCAACCATTGCGAAGCTGTGCCTCAACTGGTGGCCAACGAGATAGAACAGCGACTGGCCAGCGACCCTGACGGCGACCCCATCTGGCACACGCTCTTGGGACATGCCTACATAGAACTGGAGAAACGTGACGAGGCCATCAGTCAGTACGAACAGGCACTGGCCCTGGGCGAGCTGGATGCCTACTATTTCCTGGCTACCACCTACCAGCAACGGGGCAATATGGCCCTGAGCGACAGCTATATGGAAGAGGGATGCAGCAAGGGAGTAGCCTTCTGTATGATTTATCGGGCCAACACGAAGGACGAGGACTACGACGCACTGACTAAGGAGGAGCAGCAGCAATTGCATCGCGACATTGACGAACGCCTGCATCGGGGTATGGAGATGGGCGAAGGGACATGTGCCTTCTACCTGTGGCTCCACAACTACTACGGCGGCCTGGGCTACAAGGAGGACAAAGCCAAGGCCATGCCCTATCTGCAGCGCGGCATTCAGTTGGCCGACATCTCCAGCATGGAACTCATGGCCCAAATGGCCGACGACGATGAACTGCCTGCTGGGATGACGCTGACACCTGTCGAACGGGGCGAGCTGTGGCTACGTGCCGCACGCAACAGTCCCCACGACGAGGACGCATTGCGTGGCCTGCGTCGTGTCAGCTCACCGCTGTTCCTGTTGCGCCACAAGGATGAGTTGGAACGCTACTGGGAACCCCTTTTTGCGAAACTTTCTGACGAGAAAGAGAGAGAAGATGACGACGGACGATGGGACGCGTGGACGTGAGGAAAGTTGAAAATTGAAAGTTGAAATGGACAATAAAGCGAAAATAGAACGACTGATCGCCAACGTGAATCGGATGCGTGATAACTCGCAGGAAATGCGCCAATGGAAGAACATTCCGCTGGCCAAGGAGTGTGTGGAGATACTTCGGGCTATTGACGACCCGGAGGAAACACCCATGGGCAAGGCGCTGGCCTGTGAGGCCGTCATCCAGCAATTGCCGGAGTACGACGTACCGCGTCTGGTGCTCAACATCTTGCAATATAAACTGGAGCTGATTCAGCAGTCGGATGAACAAGACCCCAGCAAATACCCCACAGCAGAGGAAGTGCAGCAGGACATCCGTCGGCTGCAGGACTACATCGACGTGGAGCATGTAGGTAACGAGGAGTTTCGGCAGAAATATCAGCGCCACCTGAAGTCGGCTCCCGTAGAGCGCACACCCCTGTGGGAGGAGGTCTACTACGAGGTGGAACGGGAGTGCGACCGTCGATTGGGCGACACACCTCGCGGCATGGGTTTCTGCTTCGCCTACTGGAGTACCCTGCGCCAGGTACTCGCCGAGCGCGGCATCCTATGGCAGTCACCCTCGGAACTGAATCCAAGAGTGATGTTTGATTAAGGATTGTAGAATTGAAATATTGAAGAATTATGGCAACAGTTTGTTACATCAACGTTTATAACAGTCATGTCGACCGTGGTGCCACGGTGACGAGTGTGCCGCAACAGCACTATGAGGTCGACGAGGAAGAAATAAAAGTGGGACAGCCACTGCCGAAGTTCAAGTGCAGCGACCCCGTGGTGAAGGCCTACGACGGCCAGCAACTCACGCTGGAACTGCGCGGCAAGACCTTTACCATCCGTGTGGGCGAGGAGGTGGAAATCGACAGCAGCTCTTACGAAGTGGGCATGGGCGTCTATAGTTGCAACTGCTACTACGTGAAGCTCATCGGCAAGGAACTCATCTATATAGGCGGCTGGCAGTGGGCCGACACCATCCTACAGAAATTGGAAGGCCCCATTGGCAACGGTGAGGTGTGGTACCCCAACGGCGACCACTTCAAGGGTGTCTTCCACCTAAGTTATGCCAGTATCAGCGGACCTGCTTACGCCGCCGACGGGCGCTATGAGTTTGCCGACGGCAGCTTCATCGAGCGGGCCTGGATTCACACCTCCAAGGACAAGGAGGCGCAGTGGTGGGGCCTGCACGGCGTGTACCGCATCCAGCGACCCAAACTGCACCCCGACTATCCCTCGTTCGATACGCCCGACTCTATCGCTATGTTCCTCAGAGGTGGCAAGCGCTACGGCTTCGAGCTATTCCTGCCAGGAGTGTCCTGGCAGAAGCCCTGGGTCGAGGAGTGGTACGGAGGCGACCTCATCGTGCGCTATTCGGGGCCCGATGATCTGTTCCAGTACGAGGTGGTGGACTACGAGATTGACGAGACGAGCCAGGAGGACTGCACCACGCTGCGCCTGACCCTCCGCGACGGCAACAAGGTCTACCGCATTGAACAGCAGGGTGGCAGCTATACGGCCAACAAGTATAACAACCATATCTATGAGCCCTCCACCTACGTCACCGTCCAGCTACCCAACGGTGACATCCTGGAGCACTACGGCGACAACGTGCGCAACTTCCAGCCCTACGACGGCTACGTCAATGTCTTTTGTGCCCGGACAGGCAAGAGCCGCAGGGAACACTGGGAGAAGGGCCAGCTGACGGACAAACAGAAATGGACGCGCGACGTACGTGCCGCGAAGCAGGTGACGCTGCCTGACCCCACAGGCATAGGGGGCGAACTGGAGGCTAACGTGTGGAAGGACGGCCACATCGTGTACGGATACGACGAGTGGGTGTACGACGGTGAGGTGAAGGACAACCGCCCCAACGGGGAGGGCGTACTCGTGGGCGACAGTCGTCATGGCAACCGCCGCTACGAGGGACGGTTCATCGATGGTGTCTATGTGAACGACGAGGAACAGTACCAAGGCGAGATCACGCTGCACGTCAAGAGCGGCCACAAGTCGTGGACGGTCTACAGCGATGGTGACTGGAAGTACTCGGAAGAGGATATCGTGGCCAAACGCGGCCGACTCAATCTCGACGGCTTCTGGGGCTACGAAATCACTAGCATCCGGCCGGACTGCATCACCATCGAGTACTACGACAAGAAATACGAGGTGCGGCCCGACAAACCCCTGCACCTGTCCAAGGAAATCGAGGGGCACGAGTACAGCGACGGCTGCATCTACGACGGCGACAACTATTCGCTGACGCTGACCTGGAAGACGGAAAGCTGAACCCAACTATAGGATATTGAACCGCAGGGCCTGAGGGTCGAACTGGAGGTGGCGACTGGGGAAATAAAGGGGTAGCACATCAGTCAGCTCGCGTGGTGTGCCTACGGCGAAGAGCCCCCTCCCGTCCTCCCCCATGATGGGGAGGCCATCCGCAGGGGGAGTTTCCTCCCTCATGGGAGGAGTCTGGGGAGCTACCAGCCACAGTTGGTCGGCCGTCTGCAGGGCCAGGTCGAGGTCGTGTGTGGAGAGCAGGATGCTTTTCCCCATCTCGTGCGCCAGTCGGCTCAGAAGCAGCATTACCTCCACCTTACTGGGAAAGTCAAGGAAGGCCGTAGGTTCGTCGAGCAGGATGACGGGGGTCTGCTGGGCCAGCGCCTTGGCTATCATCACCTTCTGCCTCTCGCCATCGCTCAGTGCGCCTATCTGCCGGTCGGCAAAGCGCGTGATGCCCACCTGCTGCATGGCCTCGTCCACCTGCCGGTTGTCCTCCTCCGTCAACCGCCCCCAAAAGTTGGTGTACGGACTGCGCCCCATGCCCACCATGTCACGGACAGTGATACCCGGGGTGCGTATGCGGTCGGTGAGCACGATGCCCACCATCGTTCCCAACTGACGCGAGGGGATGTCCGCCAACCGCTGACGGCCCAACCATATCTCGCCCGATAGCGGTGACTGGAACGCAGCCATCGTGCGCAGCAGCGTGCTCTTGCCCGCACCGTTGGAGCCCAGCAAGCAACACAGCTGCCCCTCGCCCAACTCCACCGTCATCGGACCTGCTACCGCATGACCGGCGTAGCCCACAATTACATCTTCTAATCTATAAATCATTATCAGTATATATACTCCCTTCCCCCGGGAGGCTATGGGGGTGGGGATTTACTCCATCTTCCTGCAGTACCTGTATCCCAACTTGTCGTACAGCATCAGCATACGGGGCAAGCGGGCCTTGAAGGCCTCGTAGTCCTTGCGGTCAGCCTGCATCCACTGCACTTCGCTGATGGCGTCCAGTCGGGGCAGCAGCATGTACATGGCATGTTCGGGATACTTCACATACTCTGTCCACAGGTTCACCTGCGGCCCCCAGATGTACTTCGCCTCCTCCTCGGAGAGTTCGCTGGGTACGGGTTCCATGCTGTAGACCTTCGACAGGGGTAGATAGCCTCCGATGGCCTGGGGCTGCGAGCGGTCGTCCTTCAGTTGGTAGTAGTCGATGTAGCAGAAGTTCGTCGGGGTCATGATGACGCGGTGGTGCTGACGGGCTGCCTCGATGCCTCCCTTCATGCCGCGCCACGACATCACGATGCCGTTCTCGCTCAGTCCGCCCTCCAGCGTCTCGTCCCATCCGATCAGCGTGCGGCCCTTTTCCGACAGGTGTTTGTCCATCTCCCGGTTAATGTAGGTCTGCAGCTCTGCCTCGCGCGTCAGCCCCAGCTCCTTCATCTTGGCTTGGCACTTGGGGCACGCCTTCCAGCGGTCACGCGGACTCTCGTCGCCACCGATGTGGATATACTTCGAGGGGAACACGTCGCACAGTTCGTCGTAGACCCGCTTCAGGAACTCCAGTGTCTTGGGATTGCCCGCACAGAGCACGTCGCGCGACACGCCCCAGTGCGGCCATACGTCGTAGGGTCCACCCGTGCAACCCAGTTCAGGGTACACGTTCAGCGCGCCAAGCATGTGGCCGGGCAAGTCTATCTCAGGGATGACATTGATGAAACGCCTGGCAGCATACGCCACCACCTCGCGACACTCCTGCTGCGTGTAGTAGCCGCCGTAGGGCTGTCCGTCATAGAGGCCGCTGCTGTTGGGCCCTATGACCGTCTGCTTGCGCACACTGCCCTTACGGGCCAGTTCGGGCATCGACTTCACCTCGAAGCGCCAGCCTTGGTCCTCGGTCAGGTGCCAATGGAACTGGTTGCAGCCGTGCAGGGCCATCACGTCGATGAACTGCTTGATGAAGTCCACGGGGAAGTAGTGACGCGCCGTGTCGAAGTGCACACCTCGGTAGGCAAATCGCGGCTCGTCCTGGATGATCACGCAGGGCAACTCTATGCGTTCGCCCCCCGTAATGCCGATAGCCTTGCGCAGCGTCTCTATGCCTCGGAACACGGCCTCCTCCGTAGCCCCCTCGATGGTGATGCCCGTGCGATTCACCGTCAGGCGATAGGCCTCCGCGTTCTCACCTTTAACTTTTAATTTTTCATTCTTAATTTTTAATTCTACTGCCGCTCCCTTCTTCACGTCGGGCTGCGCCTTCAGCTCGAATCCGGCATCCTCCCTAAGGAAGTCCACCAGCAACGCGGCATTCGAGGCCAGCACCTCGTTACGTCCGTCGTAGGTCACCACGGCCCCCTGAGTCAACACGTACACCTCGCCCTTCGCATCCAGCTCCACGCTGCGCGGCAGGGGAATCACGTCATAACTCACTTGTGCCCACGCAACGGTACCCAGCAGGGCAGCAAAAAAGAGGGAAACAATTCGCTTCATCGTATTCAATTTTAGGTTTCTGAGGGCAAAGATAGCAAAATAAGTGAAAAGTGAAAAGTGAAAAGTGAAAAATTGGAAGTATTGCCTACAAAAAACCCTGCCATCGTCCGTCAAAGACAATCGCAGGGCTCTAATTATCAATTATCAATTATCAATTCTAAATTTTCAATTTTCAATTTTCAATTTTAAATGATTCCCATGCTGATGGCTGCGCTGGCAGCGGTGGCACCGCCGAAGGCTGCGAGCAGGGCAGAGAGTATCTGCCACAGGAAGCGCAGAAGCATCCGTTTAGTTTCCTTGTTCATTTGTTAGTCGTTTAGTAGATTAGTTGTTTGGTAGATTAATTGATTAAGGGAGATAGAAGGAGATAGGTGGAGATAGAAGACGTATGTTTTGCTGCAGAATATCTGTTGAAAGAGTATTGTCCTCTATCTTCTAAACGCGCTCTGCGCGCGCCTTACGGCGTTACGTCCCCTGGGTCAGCGTTTCCGCCACCGCTGTTGCCGCTGCCGCTGCCAGAGCCGCTGCCGGAGCCGGAGCCGTTGCCGATGGCCTCGTCCGACAAAGGTATGAAGAACCATTACGTGCTACACTACCCGCGCGGCTGAAAGGTTTTTGGCTCTTGCGTTTCTTTTCTCGTATTTTATTTGTAACTTTGTAGCCTAAAGTGTATTTTATTCTTCTTTAATGTGCAACAGAAATAAAAAAGACGATTATGGCAGACGATACAAGAGAGAGATTTATAAATCCATATACCGACTTCGGTTTCAAGAAGCTGTTCGGTACTGAGATGAACAAGGACTTGCTCATCAGTTTCCTGAATGCTCTGTTCAATGGGAGCGAAAAGGAGATTGAGGACATACAGTACCTGAACGGTGAGAACCTGGGCGACGGCTATGGCAACCGCCGCTCCGTGTTCGATGTGTATTGTATGGCAAAGGATGGCAGCCGCTTCATCGTGGAGATGCAGAAGGCCGAGCAGGCCTATTTCAAGGACCGCAGTGTCTATTATGCCACCACGCCCATCCGCCAGCAGGCTCCGAAGGGCGAGTGGGACTACCGCCTGGACGACGTGTACACCGTGGGTATCCTAAACTTTGAGTTCCCTCACGGCGAATATCCTGCCGACAGCTACCGCCACGAAATCAAGCTGAAGGATGTGGAGGATAATCATGTCTTCTACGACAAACTGACGTTCATCTACCTTGAGATGCCTAAGTTCACGAAGACGGAGGACGAGCTGGTGACGATGTTCGACAAGTGGATGTTTGTGCTGCACAATCTGTATCGCCTGCTGGAGCGCCCCAAAGCTCTGCAGGACCGCATTTTCCAGAAACTCTTTGAGCAGGCCGAGATAGCCCGCTATTCGGAGTCGGAGCGTCGCCAGTACGAAGAGAGCAAGAAGGTGTTCTGGGACAACTTCAGTGTGCTGAAGACGGCCACAGAGAAGGGAATGCGCGAGGGTATTCAAAAAGCAAAGATAGAGGCTGCCTGCAAGATGAAAGCCAAGGGTTATGCGGTGGAAGACATCGCTGAAATCACGGGTCTGACAGTGGAAGAGATAGATGCGCAGTAACCAACATTATACATTAAGCATTAAGTACACAGCAGCGCTCCAGCTTGCTGGCTTTCAGAGCGAAGCGGGGAAAGAACCGACCCTGTTTTGTAAAATCATCAACTATATATTTTGAATAACAATGAAGAAATTTATTTTGACCTGTTGTCTTGTGTTTGTAGGCATTGGAATTGCTTATTGCCAATCAAAACTTAACCCTTCGGAATCTGTCAATTCTACAAAGGTATCTAAGTCAAGCGGTTGCCCAATTTCATTAAAGACGACAAGAATCATTTACCAACACCATACCAATTCGGGCATAGCAATATATACAACTATAACCCTTGGTGAGGATTGTTTGATTTGGGAATACGACGAGGCTCGTAATAATTGTAGTCTCAAAGATTCGTGTAAATACAGTAAAGAAGAATTTGAAATATTAGTTAAAAATCTTTCAACAATAGAATTTTCGGCGATAAACAACTATGATTACAGCGTGGGAGGAGCAGGCTATGTTTATTCTTTTGAATCAAATGCGAATAGGTATTTTTATTATGATAGTTCATCTAAGTTATCTGGCAATTATCGTCAAGCATCTTCGTTAATTCAACTATTTATTGAAGTACATAAAACGAAATGTGAAATGCTTTTTGAGAAATTATCAAGAGAACCACATGAACGAGGCCCTTTTGGAGCTTTTAAAACACTTCCAAAAGAATTGGAAAAGTATAAAGTTAATTAACGGTTGGGATGATGGAAAGTTCATTCTATGATGTCAGGAGAAAGGTGAATGACATACTGATGTCAGATGTAAGATGTCTAATAATGATATGGATCTAACCTATAATTCAGGACGAAAAATTATCTGAAAAAATCCCTGTCGTTTCTTTGAAAATGACGGGGGGGTGTTGTATTTTCACGCTATTTTCGATTCTTGTAGATTACCATATAAAAGTATCATAATATCATTTTTATTCGTTATTCATTGATATACAAGCTGTTGCCGAATGACATTTCCTATGATATTATGATATTTCTTGGGCCATAAAAGTCGATTTACATGAAGCTGATGATACATTCAGGGTCGAATAGAGCTGTCGGTCACGACTCACACCCAAGGGCGACGATTTGCCGCGTCGTCCTGTCGAAGGGCCTCGTTCCATACGTGGCACTGATGCGTTCCACGTGTGGAACTGGACGACGCTTCACGAAGTCCGAGCCCGTGCTTCACGAAGTCGGGACCGAATCTTCCCGTTGCAGGCACCGACGCTGCACGTTGCACATGCCGCTGTCGCGCCCTGCATCGTTGCATACAACGCGCTTTTGACCGCGAGAAATATCATAATATCATAGAAATATCATAGGAAATATCATATATAACTGTCTGTGAGTCAGCCAGTATGATAGTATGATATTTCTTTTTGCATAAAACATGTATGTATAGGGAATACAAACTCTCTGTTTAACGTTTTCTTAGTTTCTTCTTTAGTTTCACATACAGGGTTGTATCGTTAGGGCGAAGGAGTATTTCTTTACTTCTATACCCTGGACATGAGATTGTGACTGAAAGTAACCATTTTGGGAACTCCTGCATAAACGTGCCGTCTGGTTCCACCTCAACACGCTCTGGACCATTCGTAGTCTCAACATAAGCACCAGCAATAGGATTATTAGTTTTGTCCACCACCACACCTCTAACAGTTTTTGTTGGTAAAGCTATCGGGGTCACTGCTTCTGACATAGCCCTTCTTCTCGATTTGCTCGGAATTTTATGTATTACACGTTTCGTGAATGGATTTGAAGCATATGATGTAGTCTTGTATTGATAGATGTCATCCGACTCAATTTTTTCAGTCATCCATATAATTGCATATTTCGTTCTGTCCTCTATTTTATGCTTGCTTTTGCGATATCCACTATATGTGGCAACGATGTACCTGCTGTTTCTGGGCAACACCAATTCAAATGTCCCATCCATATCTGTAACGTCACTTTCCGTTGCATTATAGGCCTGTACTTTACTACCGGGTAGAGGATTCCCATAGCCGTCTAGAACCACACCTCTCACCACCATTGTATTTTGAGCAGACAAAGCCATGACAACAGACATCATCGTAATCATTACAAAAGGACTTTTCATCTTTACTATGATTAATTTTTACATTCCTTTTTACTTAGAACGTATAGCCTACACCAAGTTGAAGGGAGAGACGCCAGCTAGTTTTATTCCTGTAATAATAATAAGAGCTTGAATCAAAGTAGTCGTATTCTGGACCACCTTGCGCTGACAGGCCTGTTATAACATTAATATGCGGCTTTATACGGAATATCAATCCCCAGTCTATTGCAACACCAGGATTACATTCATGACGATGACCATCATCATAATCATAATAGCGATAGAAATGGCACTCGACTCCAGAACCGAATCCAAACCCTATATAGCCATACATCGACTTTATGATGCGTCGAAGTCCGCCGATTGTAGCAGAACCGACTAAGTTACCTCCGTATCCACCAGGATATGTACCTACCATTCCCTTGCAAAACCAGCCCCAGTTATTGCCAATAAACTGGCCAAACATCACACCTCCTTCTACTGAATACTTATGTTCACTCATAAAATCGAAGCCGTGAGCCATCATGGCACTTACGAAGAATTTATTTTGGTCAGTATGTTTCCTCCGCATCTCGAAGAGCAAGTCATTGTTTGCCCCCAAATTCAATGTCTTGCGCTTCATTCCCGGATAAGTGGCGGTCATACGCTTTAGATAACGTGGCACCTCGATAGAAAAGGTTCCGTCGGCATCCGTCACGGTGTTCTCAGCCCCGCCTGTGGCCTCAATCTTTGCACCGGGTAAAGGATTGCCGTTCTTGTCAATAACTGTACCTTTAACTTCACGTACGTTTTGTGCATTAGCACCGATGGTTGCTCCTACCATGAGGAGCATAAGTAATGTTCTTTTCATAGTTTAAGCTATTATATGATTGTTGCCTTACCTGAGTTTGTAGTTATTGTTTCTTCTTATCCTTTATTATGAAGTGTAAATCACTCTTTCCATCCAGATTCAGTGTTTTCTTGTTGTTTCCATAGGAGGCTGTGGCCGACAGAAGCCATTTGGGAACCTCCAGAGTGAAAGTTCCATCCGGCCCCGTATACGTGTTTTCGGCTCCGCCCGTGGCCTCCACCAGGGCACCGCTGATGGGATTGCCCGCTTTGTCGGTCACCAGACCGTGAATGGTTTTGGTCGATTGTGGATTGTCTGCTACGGCTGCAACCATCTTTGCACGCTGTTTGTTGTCACGGATAGTCTTCACCAAACCCTTGTTCGCGGTGCCCTTTTTCCCTAGATCACACGCCAGATAAAAGTAATTTGCCGATGTCTTTATTTTATCCCCATCATATTCCATATTTCTCCATTCGTGCTCATAGCCAAATCTCATTCGCTTATAGTACAGCCCGATGCCCACAGAATGCTTCATGCCAGAGCCACTGCGTAGGCTCGATCTGTAATTCGAATTGAGTTGTCCCCACCCGTAGCCCACGTGGTAGAACGTGCCGAATCCCAAAAAACTCAACTTTGCCTTGGAAGACTTCGTAAACGGAGCAAACCATATAGATGGACCGATTGAGAACGTTTCATACATCTGAGATTTATAATAACTATCCCTATATAATTCGGGAGAAAGTTCAAAGGCAGCATCAAGCCCGAACTTCAGTGCATTTGCAACTGGTTTCTTATGGAGATAAATAGTTCCACCGAATTCGATACCATATTTAAAACCGCCCGTAGAGGAAAAGTTGGATTTCCCCAATGATATCTTCAGATAAAGTGGAGAAGGCCAGTAACGTTTGCTAAGCCATCGATTATAGTCCTTTATGGGATCCATCCAAACCACCAGGTTGGATACGTTGGGAGGGAGCTTTCTTATCACGTCTGCATAGCCTTGATACTGTGCTCCAATGATATTCTTTTTCCCGGTTAATTCCAACTCATAAGCACCATCTGCATCCGTCACTGCGCTCCCGGCACTGCCCATGGCTCCAACCTTTGCTCCAGAGAGCGGATTACCATTCTGGTCTAACACGACACCTTTTACCGTACGCGTCGTTTGTGCCATAGCACAGATGGTTGCTCCTGCCATGAGGAGCATAAGTAATGTTCTTTTCATGTTTTTGTTTTTTATTAAGTTATGAATGATTTAAAATATTATCTGAGTTTCATCTTCCTCCATTTGTCACCCAACTCAAATCCAGCCGTTACGGTAGGAGTTTGTGCCTTATGGTTAACCAATTGAGACTGAAGGTTAACCTCGTGAGTCAAGTAGTCGCCCAACTGCTCCAGCGTGACGTTACCCTTGGTCTCCTGCAGTTTCTTGAGCAGGAAGTAGGTGAATAGCCCATGCTTCTGCTCCTCGTAGGGAAGTGCGGTTTCCTTATTCGATGTGGCACTGAAGATTATCATATTACCTTGGGTCTCACCCGGTTCCGAGTCTATTTCCACACCGCGTGCATTAGCTATCATGCCACCACCACGGGCAGAACCGCTGAAACAGGCATCGAGGAACACACAGACTTTCTGTGCGCCCAACGAACCCAGGTCTTCATAAAGTTTATTAAGCGAAAGATACCCATCTGTACTTTCCCCCGTTCCATCAACAGGCATTAAAAAAGATTCGTGGGTTGCTGCGTCGGGAACTCCATGCCCCGCATAGTAAAAGATAACACTGAAAGGTTCCCGACAAGCTTTAGCGATGCCCTTAACATCCCTCAATGCCCCAAGCATTTTCAAGGAAGTCGTGTTCTCATAGGTGCGGATATTCGACTTGGGCATACCAAGCACTTTATTGCAATATTCAGCAAACATCCGCCCGTCGTTTAAGGCCATGGGGACGTTCTTTCCTGATTCAATGTAGTTCTCATTGGCAATGATGACAGCAAAAGTCAGGTTGTTGTTGGTTTTGTTTTCGGGGATGTTGATGTCGACATCAGACACGGCACGCGGACCTGTCGTCGGTTGGGGGGTAACAGGCGTTGGGCCAACCGGTGATGGAGTAATAGGTGATGGCACATTGATTGCCACGACGTTATTATCTCTCGCAGTATTTATATCGTCCATAAGTGTGGGCTGTACGGATTTGTCTACGGAGCGTATACCCAGTGCGGCTAATTTGCCATTCATATCCTGTAGCTTCGCACTTTCGCCCAACAGGCTGTAAACATTGGCCAAGGCACAGGCGTACTTCACGGACAGTGGGTCGGAAGCCATGATACTCCTTAACAGCGGTTCAGCAGCGCGGAAGTGCTCCTCGGCCTTGCGCTTGCCGCTCTTGCCCAGCATCCACGACTGCACGCCTGCATTGTAATAGTCCTGTGCCAGATGCTTGGCAACCTCCAGGCTTTGCGGTTTTCGTTGCTGAATGGTACGATAGCATTCGATGGCCTGTTCAAACCGCCCACTCTTCTCGTATGCCATTCCCTGCAGGTTCAGCAGAGCTTCGTCGGTGGGGCGCAATGCAAGTGCCTTGGTCAGGTAGGGTTGCATACCATCCATATCCCCCAAATCCTGATAGGCGTTGATGATGGTAGAGAGCATGGACAGATTGGAGGGGTACTGTCGCAGGCCCTCGGTCAGGAACTGTTTAGCATTGGCATAGTCCTTCTGCTCGTAGTAAGCCAGACCGATGCTGGCGAATGCCTCTTCACGCCCTCCGGCATCGCCTGTGGTCAGATAGGCATAGAGGTAAGGGATGGCTTTGGCATGTTCTCGTCTGTTCCATGTCCCAGAGGCGGCAAAGCGGGCCAGTTGGGCGTAGTTTGCTCCACGGGGCAGGTTCTCGCTTTGCATGGCTGGCAACACCGACAGGCTGATGTATGCCTGGGCAAACTGCAGGGCATGTGCCTGGTCGTTTCGCCCTGTGTAGTAGAAGGCTCCGTCTTGCAGTCCGGCATAGATTTCCTTCAGGACGGCTTTGGCCTGGGCATGATAGACCGTCTGCGAGGCATCGGAAAGCACCCTGGTATATTCCTCGTAGCATTGATAAAGTGACGAATAGGCTGCACTCTCCTGTCCGCTGCTTTTGTAGCGGGTGTATTGGTCATAATAGTTGGCTCCGGCTGTGGCATTTTGGGCATGCGCGGATGGGCTTCCCATCAAGCATAGCCCTGTGAGTAACGTGATAAATGCGGAACGTTTCATATTCAAGTATGGTATTAGAAAGCATCTACAAATGTGAATTCAACATTGATGCGACGGAACTCTCCTCCCGTGCCCTCGGCCAATTCTATCTTATATATATAGGATGTGTTCATGGTCAGCAAACTGGTCAGGTTTCTTTGGATGTAGTCCTTCACACCCGCAGCACGCAGGAAAGCCAGCTGTTCGTTGGTGCGTATGCCTGTCTTTGAGGTTACGGTCATTGTGTTTAATGCACCGTCGAGGTAATAGGGTTCTCCCTCGATGTCGCCGTAGCAGCCATTGTAGGGGATGGTTCCAGTAATTTTCAGTGCATCGGCAGAACCAGTCATGCGAATCTCTACACGTTTGCCTGCGCGGATATACTGCTGGAAGTCTTTCTCGAATGCCCGCATAACAATCTTTAGCATCGATTCGGCAGCATGAGATTCTTTGAGGACATACTTGCCAGGAGCGAAGTCTTCGTGGGCGGAATAGCGTCCTTCAACTGTGTAACCAAACCGTACCTTGTAATTATTGATACGTTCTCCATCGGCATTAAACGCTGGAACGACGTTGGTGCTCACCTCTATTTTCGTGTGGTCGGAAATCAGGTTATCGCGCTTGGCCATCGAGATGATGTCCTCCTTGATGGCTTGCAATTTGACATCCTCCATGCTCGACTGCTGTACCAGCTCGATGGGTACGAAGTTGTCGTCGGAGAGCAGATAGTCGAGCGACTGGCGCGAGAGGTTGTTGAACTCGTAGGTCTTGCCTGTTTGTTTGTTGTAGACCAGGGCGTATGTCATTTCGAAGTGGTCGTCCTTCGTCAGCCCATAGACCACGTTGCGAAATTCCAAAGCTCCAGTGTCGGAGAATGTCGTCACCTCATTCTCTGGTACGGTCAGATAGATTGGCGACATGTTATCGAAAGAGAGCGACAACATATTGGTCTCCTTGTTATAGCTGCCAAGTGTAATGGTAGAGGTGCTCAACAGATCTCCTGCCATGCGGGTTGCAATTTCCTGCTCGAAAAGCAGGGCCTGCTGCATGCGCGTTTCATCATTCACACGAGCATGGTATTCTGCATCGGTTTCACCCGGACGAATCTTTGACCATTCGTTCATACGCAAACTCAGTTCGTCGGCCAACAGACGGGTATAGTTGGGAATCAAACCTTTCAACACTTTATATTTGATGGAACTATTTGTGTTGTAACTCAAGTATACCTGTTGCTTACCATCCTGCAAGTACCGAACATAACTGAGACCACCATCCTCGTCTGCCAGTCTGGGACGATCGTCGGCATCATTGAAGTTCACGAAGACCAGATTGCGGTCGCCAGATAGTATTGTAGCATACTTCCCGTCGGGATGGAAGTCGAAACTGCGGGGTTCGCCCAAATTCGAAAATGTGAGTGTTGGTTTGAACGTGCGTGTATCATATATGGTCAGCACACCATCGGCCGTCAGCACACCCAATCGAGAGGTATCGAGGGAAAAACGTATGCAGACAATACTGCTCGGCATTGTCCAAGAACTGCGTACGGCCCCGGTTTCCTGATTCAAAATGGCAATACCACCCGTACTGGACATGGCTATGAAGTATCCATTCGGGCTACACTCCATTTGTAAGGGGACAATGGGAAGAGTGTGATTGGCAGTCTCCGTGTATTGCCGGGTTTCGTAAACATGGAGTTGCTGGCCGTCTGCAACGAAGAAACGACGACTGTCGGCAGCGTATGCAATGGCCGTGGGCGATGTGAGTTCCGCAAAACGGTGCAATTCCTTTTGCTGCCAGGCATCCAGTATCTGTACAATTACTTTCTGCTTCTTCTGACTCAACAGGGCATAGCACGCGCCAGCGGGGTTAAACTTCAGGCTAACAATATTGTAGGCAGCCGAACCGATTGAAAATCCTTTCAAGTTATACACACTGGTGCCGTTGTAGCAATAAGTGGAATAAAGGTAATTGTCGGCTCCCGTTGGTTTAACCGGTTGGCGGTAGTTGAGGTTCTTGCCCACTTCCACATGGCTATTCTGTGCCGTTGCCGCACTGGGGGCGAGAGCAAAAAGGAGCAACGAGAGGACTCCTAGATGTGCAGACCTTTTCATCATTCAATGTCTTTCTGCACCATGGCCCCAATGGTGATAGTTGTGATTTCACGTTAACGCTTACATACATATAAAAAACGTGGAGCCAGTCTCTTGCCCAGTCCACGGTATAAAGGCCTTCGCATTGCCCTGTCTATCGAACTGAGCAACGCCGAAAGCCCCACGATGATGCATATACTAACACCCATACCATATATGATATAGGCATATATACATCCCTGCGGGCGTTCTTTGTTGCTTTGTTTTGATAGACATGTAGAGTTTGCGAAGTTCTTATACCGTCAAACCAAAGCGTAAGATACGCCTTTCCATAATGTATGTGTCGCCCCGCCTCTGCCCCGACGGACCTTCGGCATATGGGTTGACAAGCACAAAGTTAAGAAATATTTATGAATTAGAAGTTAAATTATATAAAAAAAATGAAAAAAGCGCATTATTATGCTATATATCAGGCCTTACATGGTCCTGGCTTAATCGATACGTCGACGGAGCTCCGACGATACGACGACGAGGCCCCGACGACGTATCGTCGGAGCCCCAACCTATCAACGTGTGCGCATGTAGGCGCATGCGCGTGTTTCCTAATTAATGTTGTGTTCGCTTAGAACCGCATAGAGCGCCAGATATCGGTGATGTTCTCCGAGGTGTTGGTGGCAGGGGTCTGGTTCTTGCGCAACTTCAGGTCGCGGGCCTTCTCAGATACTTGCTTGGTGAGCATGTCAGAGAGTTCGCCGAAACTGATGTTGCCGTAGGAAGAGCCGATGGCGTTGAGCAGATAGTAGGTGAACAGGCCGTGACCCTCCTCGGGGTAGCCCTGGGCAGTCTCGTTGCCCTGAGCTGCGGAGAAGACAATAACGGAGCCTTCGCCGAGGGTAGCCTCCTCAGCATCTACTTCGACTCCACGCAGACCCTCAGTGACGCCTTCGCTGTCGCGGTTGACACCACTGAAGCAGGCATCCAGGAAGACGCTGGTCTGACGGAAGGCCATGTTACCCAGGCGGCGGTAGAACTCGTCAAGGGCTATGCCGCGCTGGGGGGCTGTTCCACGCACGTCGGTGGGCAGGAGGTAGGCCTTGTTGTGGTCCTTGACATCGGGCACTCCGTGACCAGCATAGTAGACGATGAGGTTCTTCTCGAAGCGGTTGGGTATCTTCTCGAGCCAATCAGTGAGCTCCTCCTCCAGAATCATCTGCTTGGTGGCATCCTCGCTAACGTGAATGTTGACGGAGGGAATGCCGAGTGTCTTTTTGCAGTAGTCGCTGAAGACGCGTGCGTCGTGGATGGCGTAGGGTACGTCGGAGACGAAGCGGTAGTTCTGGTTGCCGATGACGAGGGCGTAGGTCTCGGTGCGTGAAAAGTTGTTGACAGGGATGATGGAGTCAACGGAGGAAGTCATGTAGTCGTAGTCGACGGTGTAGGACTGTACGCCCTCTTTGATGGCAGAGGGGGCAATGCCGTACTCGGAGCAGTTCTCCTTGTTGATGTAGGGAGGCAGGCGCAGTATCTCGCCAGTATAGAGCGAGTGGCGCACTTCATCGTCGACCTTCACTTCGCTGGCGAAGGCATAGTGGCCGAGCAAGGCCGTGGGAGCCACCTCGAGCGACGTGAGCCCGGTGCAGGACACGAAGCCCTGAATGCCTACGCGGCAGTGGTCGGGAATCTTCACTGTGGTCAGTGCCGTGCAGTTGGCGAAGGCGATGGTCTCGATCTTCTGTAACTGCTGAGGCAGAGAGATGGTGCGCAGGCGCTGGCAGTTCATGAAGGCGCCCCAGCCTATCTCCTGCAGGTCGGTGCCCTGAAAGACTACTTCCTGCAGCTTGTCACAGTTGGCAAAGGCGCACGAACCGATGGCCGTGATGCCGGCACCGATTTCGACACGCTTCACATTGAGGCGCTTCTTGCGCCAGGGGGCGATGTTACGCGCAACGTCATAGTTGTCGATGCGCATGCTGAAGCCTTTTTTGTTCACGTTTTGTATGGAGAGGGTGTAGCCGTCGAAGGTCCACTTCACGTCCTCGCCGCAACGGCCTTCCTGTGACATGACAGGAAGGGCGAGAAAGACCATCAGGGTCAAGAAAATATATCTTTTCATAGTTGTTGTGTTAGATGGTAAATGATAAAGGAGTTAATGCATTTACTTGCCGAAGCGGTAGGTGAGATAGACGCGATTGGTGGTGGTGTCAAACTTATACCATTTATTCTCGAAATCGTCATCACCTATGTTTTTGAACTTATACTTGCCCATAGTATGTTCGTACCCCATACCGATGCGCTTCCACGTCACGTTGAAACCTATAGAGTGGTACAGGCCGTGACCAAGCATGAACTGGATGTGATTGCGGGCCTCGAGAGCGGAAAGGTCGAGTGTTTCAAGCAAATCATACAGAACGTCCTCTTCTTTTTGGGGATTGAATAGCATGAACGAGGCACGGTAGCCGATGTGGTAATAGACATTGAATTTCAGAAAATGAAGCCCACGCGCCCCGTTGAGATGGGTGAAAGGTGCCACGGTAATCGACGGACCAAGGTTCATACCATAGGTAATTCGGAACTTCTTGCTGTTCCAGTGAGGATAGTAGAATTCCTTTGTCTTGTTATTATCGTCCTTCGCCATATAGGTTTCATCACTGTCGTAGATATACTTACCTTCGTTTTCCGCCTCATAGTAGTCGAAACTGAGGTCCATACCCGTAAAGTCGATATTGAACTGAACCATTTGGGCGATGGGCTTGTGCAGTTTGATGTTCTTTCCGGCCATGAGGGAGAGGCCATATTTGCGACTGAACATGGGGACAATTCCCTTATTGTATCCAGTCAACCCCAACCCAGTTTCATAGTCCTCGGTTGGATTCAGCGTGCTCTTCGTGTGGTACGCCAGATTGAAATAACCACGATTGGCCCACACCTTAGCATAATGCCCCGCCTGGGCCGAACGGTTGGTCACCATCTGCTGCGTGCGGACGATGTCCTTGATGGTGGTGATTTCCACGGAATCCTCCTTCCAGTCAATATTGGCCAGACGATTGTCCTTCTCGTCGGTCTGGCCCATCGAGGGCAAGAGGAAGAGGGAAGCAATCGCGGTTGCTAAAAACTTTCTCATAGACAAAATCTTTTAGGTTTACGGTTATTGATTATTGGTTATGGCATTGGAGTTGACCACCTTCACCCAACGGCGGTCGACCACCATGTCGTTGTCGCTGCGCTTGTTGCGCAGCATCCAAGCCTGGAAGTCGCTGTAGGAAAGAGAATTGGGGTGCTGGGGGTCGTTGCGGTTGTCGATGCACTTGGTGAAAGGATTGGGCGAGAAGATGACCACGAGCTGAAAACTCTCCTCGCTGTGCTGGGTGCTCAGCTTGTAGTAGCGGGCTTGGGGGTCGGATGACTTGTCGAAGAGAATGTACTTCTGACCACCCCGTATAGAGAAACGCCCCATGGGGTTCTTGTTGTCGTAGGGCAACAGACAGGAGACCTCCTTGTAGTTCTCCACCAGATAGACGGCCAAATAGCCATCAACGGGCGCCTTGAAGTCGATGAAGAAACGCTCGCCCTGACGGAACTGGGTAGCAGCCTCCAGACCATTGGCACCGTTGCGCATCGTTATCGCGCTGATTTCGATTTGCGACTGGACGATTTCGCGAGCTTCGCCCCAGACATGGGCCGTGATATAGAGTTTCTCGTTGTCGCCGTCGTATTCGACCGATATTTCCGCCGGTTTGCGATCGCCCAGCCAGTCGCCCTTGGCGCTGGTGCCCGTATTCTCCATAGCGAAGCTGCTCACCTGCTGACCATCGACCTCGGCCGAACCGCCAACAAAGTCAGAAGCCACCGTTTCACCGAATTCGCGCTTGATGGCATCGTTCTTGGCCAGTTCGATGGCACGCTGACGCGCCTGGAACAGGGTGATATTGTCGGTGAGGTTCACAGCCAGCGTGTATTCACCCTCCACTCTGGCCGTACGCTGGGCCAGAGCAGACATGGGCAACAGGGTCGCAAACAGGAATCCTAAGATATACTTCTTCATCATTACGTTTGGGGGTATTACATCTTCACTAAATAAAACATTTGCACCTCAGTCAGCAACTCCTGCTTCTTGCCGGGTACCTTTCGGTAAACCTGCAGACTGGGGGACATGCCCTTCAACGTCTGACGGACGGAAATCTCGAACTGATTGGTGAAGGACAGACCGCTCTTGGCCTCGCGCCCCTCATTCAGATTAGACATGATGAGAGACGTGGCACCGGAGATTTGGCTCTCCTTCATACCAGCTGTCTGGCTCAAGGCATTGGCACGGGCAGCGGAGTAGGCGAGATTCTCGTTTTTGTTGCGCGAATGGCCTACTACCAGCTGGAGTCCGCCGCCCCCTGCCTCCATCTGGGCAAAATGGCCGGAGACGGCAGTTTCAAGGCTGGCGGTGGAGGCATACACCTTCCAGCCGCCTTTCTTCATGAGCTTGATGGTCTTCTTGCACTCCTTGCGCAAGAGCTTGTCCTGAATCCCGGACTGCGAAAAGCCCGTCTGGACCAGCGTGAGCAAGAGGAGCAAGAGGGTGAGTATCTTCTTCATCTTACTGCTTGTTTAGCACGATTACGCGTATGCCGTTGGAGTCCAGACCGGGCATCGTGCGGCCAACAGGGGCACCGATGTAGGTGGGGTCGCAAACGACGAAATTGTCGTCCTTGATGGGGATGTAGTCGCCTGCCACCTGCTCGGAGAAGGCGACAGCCGTAGCCAAGTGGCCCGGATAGAAGACCAGTGCCACGGGCATTCCCAGCAAGTCGCGCACCAGACGCGAGAAGAGGATGCTGCGGTCTTCGCAGTCGGCGTATGGGTAGAAGAGTGTTTCCTCGGCAAAGAAGGCACGGTCGTGTCCCCAGACATCCTCGTCGTACTTATACTCGAGCGAGTGCTGCACGAAGGCTAACAGTTTGTTGACGGCATCGCGCTGGTTGAGTCCGTTCAGCTGTTCCTTCAACTTCGGATAGAGCTGTTCGACAACGCTCTTGGCCATCGGTGTATTGGCATACATAGCCCAGCGAGTCATCAGGTCGCCACCGATTTCCGACGAGGGATAGGTCTCGTAGAAGTTGATGAGGTTGGTGTTCACGGCTACCTGACCCTCCATCTTCGGCGAGATGGTGTTGGCCAAGGTGCGAACGGGCGATGCATTGTCGGCCAGGATAGGTTCCTCGGTCAGCACCAGCGAAAGAGCCTCCTCTTCGGGATAGGGCAGCGTGCAGATGGAGAGTGTCTCCTCGTTGCAATTCAAGGGATAGAAGTTCTCGCCGTTCAAGATGTAATAGTCGTAGTTGTAGATATTGTGGCGACTGGCAAAGAGCATATACAGGCGCGACGCCGTCTTGCCCAGACGCATCTTGTAGCCCGACTGGCAATAGATGTAGGCCATGAGCATGGTGGCCTCGTTGGTATCCTTGCCCAGCAGGGTATTGCAGACTTGCTGCAGCAGTTCCAGGTAGGCCCAGTCACTCAGGTGCAACTGCTGACGGATGGTCAAACAGTCGGCGATGGTGTTGTTGAAATCTTCGCCCGACAGGATTCGCCAGGCATCGGCAATGCTCTTCTCGTTCAGCGTAGGCATACTGAAGGGTGTCTCAGGCGCATAGCGCACATAGACCTTGGTGCCGAAGAACAGGACCTCGTGGCCCACGGGTACAGGCAGAACTACGGGTAGCAGCTCTATCTCCGGCTTAGGAACATCTACGGTGGGAATGGGCACATCGATGGGAAGTTCCTCAACCTCCGGATGCGGCAATCCCAAGGTGTCCGGCACAAGACTGGGTTCCGGCACGGGTTCGGGCTTGGGCAGCACTACCGTGTCGACAACGATAGCCTGCTCCTCCTGGATAATCGGCAATATGGGCAGGGGCTGCGGCGTGGGAACGTCCAAAATCTGGATGTTGTCGTCCTGAACCTTAATGGGCACACTCTTGATGGGCGGCAGTCGGTCCTTGCCATCCCTGGGAATGATGAGGGGGTCTATCTCCTCGTCCTTGGGCTGCTCCATAGGTTTCTCACGCTCATAACTTCCCCAGTTTTCTTCTATGAAATTGGCATATTCTTCATTAATCTTAGTACGGAAGGCCTCGAACTCCTTAATGGCCTTGCTACGGAAATCCTCGAACTCATCGGTATTCTTCTTGACAAATTTATTAAAAACCTTCTTCCACTTGTCTGCCAACGATTCCTCCTCCGAACTTTTCTCCTCCTCCTTCGGAGTGAAGGTGGCCACCTGACGCGTAATGGTGGCAGCATCGCTATGGGCTCGCTGGGCTCGCTTAGCGGCTCCATTCACCTGTTCGGTTACGTAGTCGAGGTAACGCTTCGTGACGTCGCTCACACCGTTCTTTCCGTTCGACAGGAACTCGGACAGGGTGTTGCGCCCTGGCGTCTTGATGTGGTACTGCTTGCTGGCCTGACGGTCAATCAGGTCCATGGAAGAGTTATAGGGAATGTTGATGACGGCCTCATCGGTCAACTCATCTCCGGGCTTAATGGGCTTACGCACAGAATTCTCTATCACTACGGGGCGACCCGAAACGGACAGAACTGTCAATTTGCGCGCCATTGAGGGCAGCACAAAGGTGATCATCAGCAGACTAAGAATTATCTTTTTCATTTACTTTATCTTTTAAATAGTCGCGAATAATGTTGTATGAACTCTCGGCCGTACTCAAGAAAGCAATACCTGCCAAGGCATAGCCAAGGTTGAAGCTGACATCTCTTGTGGAGAAGATGAAGTAGGCGCCACCCATGAGCAAGGCGACCCAGATGAAGGAGATGAACGAATTGACGACGGGGAAACCTAGTAGCAAACGACTCAGCGGGTTGCGACGACGGTCGATCCACCCCTTGCGTCTCGAGCGGAGGACGTAGGTGACGAGCACAATCAGGAAGGAGTAAAAGAGGAGTTTGTAAAAGCTTACTTCTTTCACCTCGTTGCCATTGATGAGCGTCTGCACCCCATAGGCCAGCAGTTCCAGTCCGGCAATCTTGCCCAATGGGGTGTTGTGCATATCAGAGTCCTCGTGCATGGCTCCGAAGAGCACGATGCGGTCGGCCAGCAGGTCGGCATTGGCCTCAACCTCCCTCCACGGGATGACCGTGAACTTGGTGGGAACAAAATTGATGGCCAAGTCCGTGTCCTCGACTTTCTGGACTTCCTCTCCGGCATACATGTTCACCACGGAACAGATGATGGAGGGAATGAGCTTACCATTCAGGCTCCAGGCCTTCACCAGCTTGCGCTTCATGCGGCTGTACTGCGAGGCTTGCATGTTACAGGCCCCTTCTGTAGCCCCCGTTTCCTCGATAAAGAACGACCTACGGGCGTAGGTGTGGTCGCCATCGGGCGTCGGGTTGGTCGCCTCGACCGACCAGACAATATTGTCGTACGTGGCAGCCACGCGCTTGATGGCCTCATTGCCAGCGGAGTCGGTACGCTCGCCCTGAAAGACCATATCGACGCCCACAACAGCCGGTTCGCAGGCCATCACCATCTCCAGTGCATGGGCAATGTCGCCCCGTCGCACCAGGTCGGTCATGTCCACGATGGTGATATAGTGGTTCGGTTCCGGCTCCTTCTTTCCAATCTGGTAGTAGATGTCGGTCATGGAGAAGTCTTCCATGATTTTCGGAATTGGGTTATAGAAACCGAAATTCATGGTGAAGAAGGTCTTCATTATCCACAGTACGAGGAAGGTGAGCAGGGTCACCATCACCGCCCTCCATCTGAGCCAGAAATCCAGGAAACGTTTCATGTGTCCGAGTGTCTATTAATCCAGCAAAATTACTTGAGCCTGGGAATTGTTCATCCCCTGCATCGTCACACCGGGTTCAGGTATGTAGTTGGTAGGGTCGCAGATATAGTATTCGTCGCCGCTGGCCAGTATCAGGCGGTCCTGATATTTCCCCGTCAGGGGCTGGCTGAAACGTACGGCTGCGGCCAAATGGCCAGGATAGTAGACCAGCATCACCTTCAGTCCTACCAGGTCGCGCACCAGACGGGAGAAGAGGATAGCGTGGTCCTCACAGTCGCTGTAGGGATAGAACAGGGTCTCCTCGGCAAAGAAGACACGGTCGTGCCCCCAGAGTTTGTCGTCGTACTCGTATTGCAGACTGGTGGAGGGTTTGTCCCATTCGCGCGGCTGGATAAGACTGAGCAACCGGCGCACCTGATCCTGCTCCGACAGTCCCTGCAGACTCTGCTTCAGGACGGGATAGACCTGAGCCTTCACGTCCTCAGCCATCGGTGTGTTGGCGTACATGGCCCACTTGCTGAGCGGATCGTTCGTGGCACCAGAGACGGGATAGTCGTTGAAGAACTTGATGAGGTTCTCGTTCACGGTAACCTCCATGCGGATGTCGGGATACTTAACGGACTCTATCACCCTCAACTTGGAATCCGAGGGTGTCAGGTCGGGTTCGCTATCAATCATCAGTGACAAAGACTGTTCGCTGTTGTTTATAGCCTTGTCACATGCCTGTATCGTGGAGAGTCGGCTCACCTTTGCGCCCAGCGGATAGAGGTTTATGCCGTCCATCTTGAAGTAGGGGTAGTCGTAGACCGTGTGTTCGCTGCCGAATAGCATCAGCAGGTTCTCCCCGTTCTGGGCCAGACGAATGCGGTAGCCCGACTGGCAGAAGATGTATGCCGTCAGGAACGTGCTCTCGTTCGTGTCCTTGCCCAGATAGGTATCGGCCATTGTCTTCAGCATCTGCAGGTAGGCCCAGTCGCACAGGTTGTACTGGTCGCGCAGTTCCAGGCAGTCCTGTATCAGTCCCGTGTATTGGCGCTTGGAGCACAGCGTCCACGCATTGGCCACGGTTTGCGGCTGCAGGTCGCGAATGCGCAGCGTCTGGGTCAGGTCGCCCATGTCCACTCCCATCTGCGTGCCGTAGTAGGTGAAGGTATGGAGCTTGCTTTGTATGGGGGCAGACTCTGGAGTCTTTTCCTTGGCTACCGGTTCGGTCGCAGGCTGTTGCACGGGCTGGGTCAGTCCTTGTCCGTCAGACTGTGTGCGGTTGGCCGCCTGGCGCTGTTCGGCCACACGCCGTTCAAGCTCTTCACGCCTTCTACGCATGGCCTCTTCTCTGGCAGCACTCTGCGTGGCCCTCTGCTGCGTGTAATCCTGACGCATCTCCACCATCGGCTTGGCCGTACGTCCACGAAAGAAGTCGCGCAGTCGTTTCACAGCCCCCTGAAAGCGCACGGCGTCCGTAGTCTGCGTCGTCACCGTCTCAGCAGCCGTCATTTGGTCAGGATTCTTCATTTTGTCCAGCACATCCTGAGGCAGGCGGTCGTGGATATCAGGCTTCGGAATGGGTTTCTCCACGCCGAATCGTTTCCAGCTCTTGGCAAGAGCCTGAGCA
This sequence comes from uncultured Bacteroidaceae bacterium, assembly GCA_905234735.1. Taxonomy (GTDB): domain Bacteria; phylum Bacteroidota; class Bacteroidia; order Bacteroidales; family Bacteroidaceae; genus Physcousia. Next base: position 130,915 of record CAJOJA010000001.1, read on the forward strand.
TAACGCTCGTTCATTGCTTGCCTTACACTTTCATAGCGTTGCAGATTTCTTTGTCGTATGGAGTCATATCGACTCTTCTGCGCATGAACGGTAGCAACCAAGGAAAGGGCGAATAGGAGAAGTAGCTTTCTATTCACTTTCATAAAGCAAGTTTTTTAGAGGGATGGGATACTATTATTTCAGGCAATCGAATTTCTGGCTCAAGCCCTTAATCTCGGCTTCCAGCTTCGCACGGATGGCGTTCTTGGCCTGTTCCAGTCCTTCCACTGAGGGATAGCCAGCGGTAACATTAACCTCTACGTTGCCGTTGCCCAAATCACGTGTGAGCACAATCAGCGGATTGACACGGCCCAACTTGGTGTTCACCAGTTCCTGTGCGGCAGCCTTCACCTCGCTCACGGAAGCAGCTTCGTTCTTAGGCAGCTGGATGTTGCCCATCTCCGTCTCTATCTTTGCAGCAAAATCGCTTGCCAGCTCGCGCGCGATATTCATCTTTGCCACAGCCATAGCAGTCATATTGGCAGCATCGAAGAATTCTCCTAGGCTCTGTCCTGCTTGGATGAGGGTCGTCGGACGGCCTAAGTCATCACGTTTGTTCTGCAAAGAAATACGATTGGCAATCTGCGCCTCCATGGGCATAGAACCGGGCACAACCTTCCATCCCTGCTTCTTCAAATCCTTGGCTTCCTTCTTCGCCATTTTCTCAATCTGCTTCTGGGTCAGGGTGATTTGTCCGCATACGGGGACACTGCTCATTGCAAACACACTCAAAAGAATCAAAAATAACTTTTTCATAGTCGTATTTATTAAAGTTAGTACATTAATACAAGGCAAAGGTAGTAAAAAAGAAAATAAGCGTACGTAATTATATGTTAAATAAAGTTAACGACGGATTATCGTACGCCCACACAGCAACACAGATAAAACGAAAGTTCGGTGAGCAGAAAGAGGGCTCCGCAGCAGTCGCCGGTATATCCGCCCAAGCGCCTACGCACGTATAAATAAAGGAAATACTGCACGAGGGCTGGCACGAAGACCAACGGCTCCCAGCATCCACCATCGCCCATCCACCACAGGTAGAAGGCCAACGGCAACAGCCCCTGAACGGCCAGCAAGAGTCCTCCCCAGAGGCTGTATTTGCGATAGACGACGCGGGACTTGGCCGTCTGTTCGTCGCGAGCATAAGGCAGCAGCTGTACGGCCTGGGCCGAGAGCATCTTGGCATAGGGGTCGGCTGCGAGAATGGCCAGCGCGGCACGCGAGGGAGGGAGCGCGTGGAGGCAGGCAAAAAGCAGGGCTACATAGAGCAGCAGGGCGAGTACTCCGTAGGTGCCGATGTGGGAGTCCTTCATGATGGCCAGTATGCGCTCTCGATTGCCGGCTCCGCCACCGAAACCGTCACAGGAGTCGGCCAACCCGTCCTCATGCAAGGCACCCGTCAGCAACATACGGGCCACGATGGCCAGCACGACGGCCACGGCGTAGGGCAGCACCGTGCTACCCAGATAGAGCACGGCGGCCATCACACCTCCCGTGAGCCAGCCGGCCAGGGGCCACCACTCCACCACACTGCGGTAGGCGCTAACCGGCGGCTGATGCAGTCGCCACAGAGGCAGACGGGTGAAGAAGAGCATCGCAGCCCAGGGACGGTCGAACCAGCTGCAGTCGTCGCTTGCAGAATTCGGCATTCGGTATTCGGTTTTGTCAGAAGTATTTCGTGATGCAGGCATGGCTGAAGTTGTTCATTTCGTTCATCATACGCACGGCCGAATCCAGGATGGGGAAGGCGCAGAGCGCTCCTGTCCCCTCGCCCAGGCGCAAACCCAGGTTGAGCAGGGGTTGTGCACCCATGGCGTCGAGCATCAGGCGATGGCCGCTCTCGTCGCCCGAGTGTCCGAATATCATATACTTCTGGGCATCGGGACACAGGCGGCAGGCCACCAGGGCTGCGGCCGACATGATGAAGCCGTCCACCAGCACCACCATGCGCCACTCGGCAGCACGTAGCATGGCTCCGACGGCTGCCACCATCTCGTAGCCGCCGAACTCGCGGGCCACATCCTCAGGGCCGTAGGTCTTGTGGGCCGTTAGGAAACGTTGGCAGGAACGCTGCAGGACATCGTACTTGTGGCGAACGCCCTCTGCATCGATACCCGAACCCGCTCCCACGCACCGACTGAGCGGAATGTCACAAAGCAAGTGCATCCAGAGACTGGAGGGCGAAGTGTTGCCAATGCCCATCTCACCGATGCATAGCACGCGGCAGCCTTCGGCCTCGCATTCGTCCACCAGCTCCACACCCACCCCGATGGCCTGGTCGAACTCATCGGGAGTCATGGCCGGTTCGAAGAGGAAATTGCGGGTTCCAAGGGCTATCTTACGATTGATGATGCCTGGCACGGCCGAAAGTTCGTAGTCGACACCCACATCCACGATGCGCAGATGGAATCCGTGCTGGCGGCACAGCATATTCACACCACCTCCGCCTCGCGTGAAGTTTATCATTTGCTGCCACGTCACTTCGCGCGGCGAAAGACTCACTCCCTCACGTTCTATCCCGTGATCGCCCCCCAACAACAGATGGCAGGGATGAGCCAACGAGGGCGACAGCGTCTGCTGAATCAGGCAGACCTGCATGGCCAGACTCTCCAGCCGCCCCAACGAGCCCTTGGGCTTGTTCAGATTGTCTATCTTTTCCTGAATGGCAGGGCGCAGAGCCTCGTCGGGTTTTTCAATCATGAACTTCCTCATCACTTCAAGTCTTCAGTTCTTCAATTCTTTTACCTTCATTGCAATTCCGCTAACCATGAGAATGACCTCGTCGGACTGACTGGCCACGTATTGGTTCATATATCCCTGCAGGTCGGTGAAGCGTCGCTGCAGGGCATTCTCGCTGACGCCACCCATCCCTATCTCGTTGGTCACGAAGATGTAGGTGGCATCGTGACTGGTGAACTTGTCGAACTCGGCCTTGAGGGCATCGAGTGCAGCATCCGTCTGCTGCAGTTCGAAGAAGAAATTGGTACACCAGAGCGTGATGCAGTCGATGACTGCCACGCGCCCCGTCAGGTCGTGTTTGCTAAGTAGTTTTTCCTCCTCGATGTTCTCCCATTCTGGGCCACGGCGTTCCTGATGCCTCCGAACGCGTTCGCGGAATTCCTCGTCCCAGATGTGAGCTGTGGCCACGTAGATCGGATGCCGGCTCAACGACAAAGCCAGTTGCTCGGCGTAGCGGCTCTTACCCGAACGCTGTCCTCCGGTTATCAGGATGATTCGTTTCATATCCAATCTATCTCCACTTTTACGTTATCGCTTTATACTTATTTCGCGGACATAACCAATCATGAATGCTCGACTATACTGGTGGCGGCGCAGGCCGTTGGCCTTCAGTTGCCGCAGGTCGCTGAGATAGCCGAGGCGCAGGGTTGCCCGACGGATGTGCCAGTCGACGGTGAACAGCTGGCGCAGAGACAGCGCATTGCCCGGATAGGTACAGACCAGATTACGGTCGTAGCCCCCACGGTCGAAGATGTCGTAGTAGCTCTGTCCGTAGCGGGGCGAGAAGGTCAAGCCGAGCAGAGGCAGATGGGCCTGATAGTGGAGGGCAAAGGACTGTTTTCTGACCCTGAATCGGTAGTCGGCACGCAAGGCAGCGGTCAAGCGCAGGTTGACCCGTGCCTGAGCGGGGTTGTTTCCGTTGCGGTCGTTGTAGAGGAACCCTCCGTCGCCGCCTGCCAGCCCCATTGCCGTCAGATCGAGCCCCTTCCACAACACATCGCGCCACTGGCGGCCCCAACCAAAGTCGTAGCGAATGTTGGCACATATGTCGTGGGCCGTTTCGGCCTGGTTGTGGGCATAGGAGAATGTGCCCTGAATGGTGGTCTGGAAGACGACGTGCTCGTTGCGCTGGAGCCGGCGAAACGTCTCGTGCAGAAAGGTCAGTTCCGGCCCCCGATATTCCAAGGGCGACAGATAGGTGTCGAGATGGTTAACCTTGCCGATGCCGAACAGCGTGGCGCGGGTCGTTTCACGCTGTTGGGCATAGGAGTGAAGAGTGAAGAGCGGAGAGTGAAGAATTAGGAGTACATACAGTACTCTGAATACTTGGATTCTCATAATCGTAACTTTTATTCTTCGTTCTTCACTCTTCGTTTTTCACTCAAACAGTCTCAGCTGTCCGTTCAGCTCGTCAGCTGCTTCCTCCTGGCTCTGCTCTTTTTCGGAGTCTTCGAAATCCTCAGCATCTTCGGCATTCTCCTCTCCCTCGGGGAAGGTCGGGAGAGGGGCTTCAGGTTGTCTGGTGGGTTCCAGTTCCTCGATGCGGGCCACATTGCAGGTGGTGATGCGCTTGCCCTTTGCCTTGAAGCTCTTGATACCGATGAAGTCCTCGGCCTCCAGTTCCAGCGGTTCGCGGAAATCGTCGCTGCCGCCCATCGTCACAAGCAGATGGGGATAAGGTGTATCCGTGAGCAGAAGGAGTCGGCTTCCGGGGTTCTCGCCGAGGTAGTTCTGATGGCGGGCTACGGCGTCGAGTGTGAAGCGCTTCATGTAAGCATAGTTTTGCTGGTCGGCATCGAAGAGGCAGGCCGTCCAGACCTTGCCGCTGTCGTACTTCTCGATGCGCAGGATGTCGTCCTCATAATGGTTGTTCACGTCGAAGTCCGTAACGTAGAATTCTCCGTTCCTGCGGATAACCAGTATCTGTTCGTCGCTGTTGAACTCACCCAGGTAGTCGCCCTGTCCGTCGTAGTTCAGTCGCTTCACATCGGGGTCAAACCATACCTTGCGCCCTCCCAGCGTACTGCCGCCGTGACGGGTCAGTTTGATGCTGGTCACGTCGAGTTTCGTCACCAGGTTGCCCATGCTCTGCCGCCCCTTGACGGCTATCTCGGAAAAGTCTTTCTCGAAGAACACGCGCTTCAGTTTGGGATTCGGTTTCAGGGTAACTTTCACCACCTCTGCTTCGCCGTTGGGGTTCGGGGTGAAGTAGACCACCCGGCTGCCTGGTTTGCCCTGTGTCAGGTCATACTCGCGGTCGCGGGTCATGCTCGTCACATTGAAGCGTTTGATGTAGTAAGCGCCTGACTTTCCGTCGCGGTAAATGACGTTGTAGACGGTGCGCGAATCATTCTTCTTGAACACGGCCACATGGATGATTTCGGCCTTCTTTTTCTCCGCCTTCGAACGTTCTGTCTCGCCCACGAAGAGTTTGTCAGCAATGCGCACTACCTTGTAGGTACCGTCGCGATAGAAGAGGATGACGTCGTCGATGTCGGAGCAGTTCTGCACGTATTCGTCCTTCTTCAGCGAGGTGCCGATAAAACCCTCTTCGCGGTTGATGTAGAGTTTCTGGTTGGCCTCGACGACCTTGGCAGCCGTGATGGTGTCGAAGTTCTTTATCTCAGTCAGCCGCGGATGGTCCTTGCCGTACTTCTCCTTGATGAATCGGAACCAGTCGGCGGTCACCTCCACCATATTGGCCAGTTCCTTGTCTATCTGAGCAATTTCGTCCTTTATGCGGGCAATGTTCTCCTCGGCCTTGTCCTTGTTGAACTTCAGGATGCGTGCCATCTTGATGTCCATCAGCCGTAGGATGTCGTCCTTCGTCACCTCACGAATCATCTTCGGGTACCATGGTGTCAGTCGTTCGTCAATCCACTCGCAGGCCTGATCCATCGTCTTGGCATTCTCGAATTGCTTATCCTTGTAGATGCGCTCCTCGATGAATATTTGTTCCAGCGTGGCAAAATGCAGGGCCTCCAAAAGTTCGCCCTTGCGGATGAGACGTTCCTGCTTCAGCAGTTCCAGTGTGGTGTCGGTGTTGCGCTTCAGGACATCGCTGATGGTGAGGAAACAGGGTTTGCGGTCGTCAATGACGCAACAGTTAGGCGAAATCGAGACTTCGCAGTCAGTGCAGGCGTAGAGGGCATCGATGGTCTTGTCCGACGAGGCTCCAGGAGTCAGGTGGATGAGTATCTCCACGCCCGATGCCGTCAGGTCCTCCACCTTCCGCACCTTTATCTTTCCTTTCTCGGCAGCCTTCAGTATCGAGTCGATGAAGGCCGACGGCTTGCTGGCCGTACCCGTCGTCTTGCCAAAGGGAATCTCCGTGATGGCGAGCGTCTTGGCATCGCGCTTTTCTATCTTGGCTCGGACGCGAACAGTACCGCCGCGCTGACCGTCGTTATACTTCGAGACGTCAATCGAGCCGCCCGTGGGGAAGTCTGGGTACAGGTGGAATTCCTCACCGTGCAGATAGCTGATGGCGGCATCGCAAAGTTCGTTCAGGTTGTGGGGCAGAATCTTACAGCTCAGTCCCACGGCGATACCCTCGGCTCCCTGTGCCAGCAGCAGGGGGAACTTCACGGGCAGCGTGATGGGTTCCTTGTTTCGTCCGTCGTACGAGAGCTTCCACTCCGTTGTTTTCGGGTTGAACACCACGTCCAGCGCGAACTTCGAGAGTCGAGCCTCGATGTATCGGCCTGCGGCAGCATCGTCGCCCGTCAGGATGTTGCCCCAGTTGCCCTGACAGTCCACCAACAGTTCCTTCTGTCCCAGCTGCACCAGCGCGTCCTTGATACTGGTATCGCCGTGGGGGTGGAACTGCATAGTGTGTCCCACGATGTTAGCCACCTTGTTGAAACGCCCGTCGTCCATGCGCTTCATCGAGTGCATGATGCGACGCTGCACGGGTTTGAATCCGTCGGTGATGTGTGGAACAGCACGTTCCAAAATTACGTACGAAGCATAGTCGAGGAACCAGTTTTGGTACATCTGGTTCAGGTGGTGAGTGATACCGTCTGCGAGCTTTACGTTGTCGGACATGGCGTTTTTATGGGGTAAATCATCTATTTTCCGTGCAAATATAGTAAAAAAATTGCAAAAGTTGATGGTTCGGGTAAAGAAAATGGGGAGAATGGGGAGAATGGGCAAGATAGGCAAATTGGGAGATGGTCAAAAAACACAACGCCCACAATGCCCATTCCCCCATTAAACCCATCCATCCATACAATGCCTCATCACCTCCATCCTCCGTTCCTATCTCTCCAGCCCTTCCTTGCCCGGAACATCTCCTCCTTGATGCCTCCGTTTTCCAGGAAGTCCTTTTTCTTCCACTCTATCAGGCCCTTGATGAGTACGTCGCATTGGTGGATGAGCGTAATGGCGATGTTGGCAATCGTCTCGTCCGACCGTTCCTTGATTTTCTCCCGATAGACGGCTGAGTCGAGGTGCTCGCGACAGAACTTCCGCGTCTGGATGCAGCGAGGGTCATTGTATGCCCATTGCTCCAGACCGCGCACTCGCAGGTAGTCCTCGTAATCCAACAGCAGTTCGTGGAGCGAAGCACGATTCACATTCGTCAATTTCAGTTCCATCTCTCGCGAGGTAATGCCGTCAATATTCCCTTCTGCCAGGTTCTGTTTACCCGAACGTGCCGCCTGCACCATCTGGTCCACCGTGCGGTCACCCGTCTTCAGGAACCGATGCGCAAAATAGAACGTCACATCATATATGCACTCCGCCTTCTGGAAAGCCTTCAGCGTCCTGTAGTTATTGTTCTGTGGCAGAAAGTCCTTGTTCTCTTCCATCCTATCTCATCCGTTGTCGTTTATTCCTTTACTCTTTATCTCGCTCATTAAACCCCACAATGGTCTATAAGGCTCATTGCCGCCCACAAATATACAAATAAAATTTGGAAGTTCGCAACATTTGTACTATCTTTGCACCGTGTTCCTTGGGACACAGACATTTTATTTGCTCAATCGCCAGTCGAATTGGAACCTCGGAAAAGTGAACGAGCATTTAACTAATCACGTGAGGCTTGCGTTAAGCGTAGGCTTTCCATAGTGGTTAGTAGGTACGTTCCAAACCTCGACTGGCGTATGGCGAAGTCCTGCGCTTTTCTTATGTTCATAGGTTAGTGCTGGCTTTGAGAGAGAGTAAGACAGTATTAACTTAAACAAATAACAAATGAAAAGAATCTTATTCCTTTTGATGCTAATGTGTTCGGTGAGCACATGGGCACAGGATGTGATTGTGAAGCGCGACGGCACGGCAGTCATCTGTCGCATCATCAATGTCAGTTCGTTGGAGATTGTTTACAAGAAGTGGACAAACCTACAAGGGCCAAATCTTGTGATGAGCATCACTGACGCCACCTCCATCACCTACGAGAACGGGGAGAAGAAGGTTTTCGAGAAAGCAAATGCCACACAGGCATCACCCATTGTGCGGAACAATAGCGGTCAACAGACGGTGAGCGATGAGATGCTGATGAAACTGGCAAAAGTGAAACCTGAACTTACGCCGCAAGAGAAGAAGGCAAAGAAGCTGAAGACTGCTGGATGGATTACAGGTAGCGCGATGGTTGCAGGTGGTGTATTAATGATTGTGGCAAGCCTTACTGATTATTACAAAGCCAATGATGCCCTGTTGTATGCAGGCATAGGAATAGCAGGATGTGGGCTTATTACGTCTTCTGCCTGCCTTATCCGTGCTCACAACCTCAATAAGAAAGCATCGCAATATTCTGTCCAGTCAGCCCCTATCTACCAGCAGGAGTTTCATCTGAAGAACGGTACAACGCTTTCTCCCAGCATCAATATGCTGAAAGACAACACCCGACATAACCCAACTCTCGGCCTTGGCCTGACGTATAACTTCTAAATAATATAAGGAATATGAAAAAAACTATTCAATTGATGGTCATTGCAGCCATAGTCACACTGACATTGACCTCCTGTAAGACACGTATGACGGCAGGGGGCACGAGCGCAGCCGAAATCATCGATTCGTACACGGGAAGTGTAAACGACGTGAATCTGGAGATTGCCTCTGACCCCATCACCTACACCATCGACATCTCAACGGACGAGGGACGGTTGAAACTCAGCAAACTATCGCTGTCCGAAGCCAAAAGCCTTGCCCTGCGCGAGGCCGTAATGATGAATCGCTGTGCCAAAATTGTGAATCCGCAATACACCCAACTGATGAAGGGCAAGCGCGTGCTTCGCGTCACCGTCTATGGCTTCCCTGCAGTCTATCGTAATCAGGCAGCACCGCAATACGATTCCCGCACACGCCAGGAGATAGATATTAACGTCAGACATTAATATTTCCGTCAACGTCTTTCGACGGATGTTCCGTCAAAAAACCATCAATAGCGGAGACTTGAAGTCGTATGGGCGACAGCCAGGGCCTGCATGGTGAACTATATCGTGAACTTTGCTATGACGTAAACAAAAGCGGCCGTTCGTTATGCAGATTCGGGATTTTTGTGTATTTTTGCACCATCAAACCAATTCTATACGCTATGCGACAACTGCTGATAACGCTATTTCTCGTACTGACACACACAGCGACGGCCGAAGACGGCAGCCGCCTGTGGCATCGCTTCGAGGGTGCGGGCACGGCTTCCATACAAGGTGTGAAGTGCTTGGCCGCAAGAGAATTGCAGTCGAATTGGAAGGGTGGTCCCATAGTCCTGCAACGCAACGGAGGGCTGCATCGCGAAGGCTACCACATCGCTACGAGCAAGGGAATCATCCGCATTTCGGCCAGCACCGACATCGGTCTGCTCTACGGAGCCTACCACTTGCTACGCCTGCAACAGTCAGGGAATGCGCATCAGGCCCTAAACATCACCGAAAGACCTGCCTTCGCCCGACGTATCCTCAACCACTGGGACAATCCTGACGGCACCATCGAACGAGGCTACTCTGGACATAGCATCTTCTGGGAAAACGCCAGCACCGAGGTCATCCGCCAGTATGCCCGTGCCAATGCCTCCGTAGGCATCAACGGAACCGTACTGAACAACGTCAATGCCAAACCCGAGGCCCTGAGCCGCGAAACGCTGAAGCAGGTGAAGACTATAGCCGACATCCTGCGCCCCTACGGCATTCGTGTCTATCTGTCCGTGAACTTTGCCTCGCCCATGCGTCTGGGCCGACTGTCGACGGCCGATCCGCGCGACAAGAATGTCATCCGCTGGTGGCAGGAGAAAGTGAAGGAAATCTATCGCCAGGTGCCCGACTTCGGAGGTTTTCTAGTAAAGGCTAACTCCGAGGGCGAGCCCGGTCCCTGCGACTACGGACGTTCCCATGCCGAGGGGGCCAACATGCTGGCTCGGGCACTGAAGCCTTATCACGGTATTGTGATGTGGCGCACCTTCGTCTACAGCGCCAACGACGACGACCGTGCCAAACAGGCCTACAAGGAATTCATGCCCCTGGACGGTAAGTTCCTCGACAACGTCATCCTGCAGATAAAGAACGGCCCCATCGACTTCCAGCCGCGCGAACCCTACAGTCCGCTCTTCACCGGCCTGAAGTCGACGCCCATGATGGCAGAACTGCAAATCACGCAGGAGTATCTGGGGGCAGCCAACCACCTGGCCTTCCTGGCTCCGATGTGGACGGAGTTCTTCTCCCTCGTCAAACCCCAGAGCCTACGGGCCATCGCCGGAGTGGCCAATGTGGGCAACAACCAGAACTGGTGCGGACACCACTTTGCCCAGGCCAACTGGTACGCCTTCGGCCGTCTGGCCTGGAATCCCACGTTGACACCCGAGACCATCGCCCGCGAGTGGTTGGGACAGACCTTCAGCACGAACCACGACTTTCTGTCGACGATGACCGACCTCATGGTGCAGAGCCACGAGACGGTGGTCAACTACATGATGCCCCTGGGCCTGCACCACCTCTTTGCCCTCGGCCACCACTATGGTCCCCAACCCTGGTACGCAGCCCCAGGCACGCGCCCCGACTGGACACCACCCTACTACCACCGCGCCGATGCCCAGGGTCTGGGTTTCAACCGCACACGCAAGGGCTCGGACGCCGTATCTCAGTATCCCCAACCCCTGGCTGACCGCTACGACAACATCCTCACCTGCCCTGACTCCTATCTCACCTGGTTCCACCACGTTCCCTGGGACCACCAGATGAAGAGCGGTCGCACCTTCTGGGACGAACTCTGCCACAAGTATTCAGCAGGTGTAGATGGTGCCCGAAAGATGCTGACCGTCTGGGATGGTATGGAGAGCCACGTGGATGCCGACCGCTTCGCCGACGTGCAGCACAAACTGCGCATCCAGGTCCGTGATGCCGAGTGGTGGCGCGATGCCTGCCTGCTCTACTTCCAGACCTTCTCTCATCGCCCTATTCCGCAGGACATGGACCACCCCGTCCACGACCTCAACGAGATGATGCAGTTCCGCCTGGACATCACCAACTACGAGAACCCCACCTGTGGCTACAGCCGGTAGCCCGCGATACTGCCCCCCCAATACCCGCAACAACAAACATTCAATGCCCGACACTCACGCGAGCGTCGGGCATTGAACTACATATCGAGAACTGGTTAGCTATTTCACTATCAACTTCTTCACCGTTCCATCACTCATCCGCAAGATGTTGATGCCAGGCTGAGGATTAGCCTGCTGTCGGCCACTGAAACGACGACTATCGTTTACGTCAGGCGATATCGCCACCAAGATGAACATCCTCAGAAATGCTAATTGCCCTATACCATATTTTCTTTGCTGCAAAGTTGCGATTTTTTATTCCAATAAAGCAAACAATTGGCAATAACTTTTTTTTCAAAGCAAAGGGAATGCGTAGGAGGAAGGGAGGGAACGTGGAGTTATGCCCTGTGACACGGGTGTCACAAGCCGCAGCTTCACGTCCCTTCACGTTGTGACACGCGTGTCACAAGGCTCTGCCATTAGTATCCGAATATTTCCTCCAGGGAAACCCGTTTGATGGGGGCCACCTGTTCGAGGCTCTTGATGTCCAGCTCGCGCTCGTCGCCGAGGATGAAGTAGCGGCCTGTCTTCTTGGCCATCTGCTTCCGTTCGAAGTCAGCAATGTCCTTCAGGGTCAACCCCTGCAGGTCTTCGTATACCTTTTTGTCGATGTCGAAGTCGTAGCCCTTGCGCTTGGCCTGCAGGTAGGCATTGATGATGCCGAACTTCGTGGTGCGCTGGCTGGCCATCTGCTTGGTCAGTGCGTCCTTGGCTATCTGGAAGGCAGCCTCCGACTGCGGCAGTTGGTCGATGATTTCGCGGAACTGGCGGATGCAGTCCATCATCTTGTCATTCTGGGTGATGATGTGAGTGAAGAAGTTTTCGGGATAGCCCTTCTTCGCGGGGGTGAGGTAATAGGCACCAGCGTTGTAAGCCAGGCCGCGTGCCTCGCGCAGTTCCTGGAAGACGATGCCGTTCATGCCGCCACCGAAGTATTCGTTGAAGAGGTTGATGGTGGCGCGCTCATCGAGGTTGGTCTGACGGCCCTCGTTATAGTACATGCGCATGTAGATGTTCTTAGCGTCATAGGGGGCTATGAGCACCTCGGGCTCGGTGGTCGTCTGCAGCCGGTAGGGCTCGCCCTGGGGCACGGGTTTCAGAGCGGCAGCCGTGGGGTGTGCCTCCGTCACGCACTTGTCCAGTTCCTTATCGCTGAGAGGACCGTAGTAGAGCACCTCATGCTCGAAGGTGGAAATATTCTTCAGCAGGTCGAGCAGCTCCTGTGGGTCGGTCTCGCGTAGCTGCTGTTCGCTCATCTCGTCGCGCAGGGCATTGTGCGGGCCGTAGAAGGAGTAGTAGGTCAGAGCCTGGAAGCAGGTGCGCTGGTCGGCCTTGTTGTCCTGACGGTTCTTCAGCAGCAGTCCCACCATCTGCTCGTAGGCTGCCTGGTCGACCTTGGCATTGCGGAGCAGGTCCTCGAGCAGAGCCAGAGCCTGGGGCATATTCTCGCCGAGTCCGCTGAGTCCGATCTGGATGTAGTCGCTGCTGACGCTGACGGCATAGTTGCAGGCCAGTTTGTAGAACTCCTGCTTCACCTCGGCGGCCGACTTCGTCTGGGTGCCCAGATAGTCGATGTAGGTGGCTGCCACGTCGTAGCGGCGGTCGTCTTCCTGTCCGAATTCATAGCGGAAGTACAGGTCGAAGAGGTCGTTCTCCTTGTTCTGCTTGTAGATGACGGGCAATCCGTTCTGCGTGGTGAAGAACGAGAGGTCGCGCTTGAAGTCGAGGAAGACGGGCTCAATGGGTTTCACCTCCGACTCCTGGATTTCGCGGACGAAGGCGCTCACCTGGTCGCGGTTGGTGGGTATGGGGGTGATGGCCGGTTTATCTATCTTCTTCTGTGTCGGATCGATGCCCTGACGCTTGAAGACGGAGACGTAGCCGTCGGTGAAGAAGCGATTGGCAAATGCCACGAGCTCCTGTTTCGTTATCTTGCCGAGGCGATCCATCTGCCCCACCTCCTGCTGCCAGTCGATGCCGTTGATGAAGGCCTCCATCATCGTACGAACACGCGCACTATTGCGGTCCAGCCCACGCAGTTCATCGCGTTTCTTGTTGTTCAAGGCAGCCACGAGCAGGTCCTCGTCGAAGTCACCCGCTTTCAGTTTGCCGATTTCCTGGAGCAGCAACTCACGCACCTCCTCCAGCGTCTGGCCCTCCTTGGGCGTGGCACCGATGAGGAAGAAACCGTAGTCGAGCATGGGCTCTACTTCCGACCAGGCTTCCATCACCTTCATCTCCTGATTCAGGTCGAGGTCCAGCAGACCAGCCTTGCCGTTATAGAGCACGGCGTTGACGAGTTCCAGCGTATCGTTCTGCAGCGACTGTGCGCGCTCGCTGCGCCAGCCCAGCCACAGGTTCTCGGCCTCCAGCCCCAGCACGGTGGTATCCACGGGGGCCGTCAATCGTTCCATTTCTGGGAACTTGGGCTGACTGACATCCTCTGCAGGCTGCCAGTCGCCAAAGTACTTCTCCAGGATGGCCATCGTCTGATCGGGGTCGAAGTCGCCTGCCATACAGATGGCCACGTTGTTGGGCACGTACCATTTCTGGAAATACTGCTTGATGTTCGTGATGGAGGGATTCTTCAGATGCTTCTGGGTACCGATGACCGTTTGCGTACCGTATGGGTGCGTGGGGAAAAGCTTGGCCATCAGGGCATCGAACTGCTTCTCCCAGTCACTTGTCAGTCCTATGTTGTACTCCTCGTACACGGCCTCCAACTCGGTGTGGAAACCACGGATGACCATGTTCTGGAAGCGGTCGCTCTGAATCTTGGCCCAGTTCTCTATCTCATTTGAGGGGATGTCCTCAGTGTAGCAGGTGACATCGTACGAGGTGAAGGCGTTCGTGCCCTGTGCACCGATGGCTGCCATCAGCTTGTCGTACTCGTTGGGGATGAAGTACTTGGCGGCCAGCTGGCTCACGGAGTCTATCTCGTGGTACATCTGCTTACGCAAGGTCTCGTCGGTAGTGACGCGATACTTCTCGTAGCGTTGTTCGATGTCGGCCAGCAGCGGCGCCTCGGCCTCGGGGTCGGTGACACCAAACTTGCTGGTGCCCTTAAACATCAGGTGTTCCAGATAGTGGGCCAGTCCTGTCGTCTCGGCTGGGTCATTCTTCGAACCCGTGCGCACGGCAATATACGTCTGTATGCGCGGTTCCTCCTTGTTCACGGAAAGGTACACGCGAAGCCCGTTCTTCAGCGTATAGATGCGCGTCTGCATCGGGTCGCCCTTCACCGTTTCGTACTTGTACTTCTTACATCCGCTGACGAGGCATACGGCCACGAGCAACATGAGATAGAAATTTCGCTTCATAGTATATAAAATATTAAATTACGTTTCTAAGCCACAAAGTTAATGCTTTTTTGCCATTATCGCAAAAAAGCCGTTGATTATTTGGCCGTATGGCACTGATTCCGTACCTCTATCCCAATTCTGACGCACAAGGCGTTGTGGAAAACGTCAGATGACATTCGGAAGAATCATGAGTTGATCTTGGCCTGCCAAACGAAACCTTGTGGTCAACGTGTAATGTGGGAGCTAATTCGCCCGAAAAGTACGGCGACTACTTTGCCTGTGCCATCTGGTGAGCGGACGCGGCACAGAGTACAACGAGTTTCGCCTTTTGTGGGATAAGACGTATCTCTAACCTACAGTTTTAGTTACTAACGCTCGGAAAATTGCAACTTTACTTGCTTTTTCGCTCGCTTAATCGTAACTTTGCACGCGAAATAAATAAATGTATAATAATTAATAGCATTATGGCACAACAAGAAGACGTTTTTAAGAAAATAGTTTCGCATTGCAAGGAGTACGGATTCGTGTTCCCTTCGAGTGACATCTACGACGGTCTGGGCGCAGTCTATGACTACGGGCAGAACGGCGTGGAACTGAAGAACAACATCAAGCAGTATTGGTGGCAGTCGATGGTTCTGCTCCACGAGAATATCGTGGGCATCGACGCAGCCATCTTCATGCACCCCACAACATGGAAAGCCTCCGGTCACGTGGATGCCTTCAACGACCCCCTTATCGACAACCGCGACTCGAAGAAGCGCTATCGCGCCGATGTACTCATCGAGGACCAGCTGGCCAAGTACGACGAGAAGATACAGAAGGAGGTGGACAAGGCTGCCAAACGCTTCGGTGACAGCTTCGACGAGGCACAGTTCCGTGCTACGAATGCCCGTGTATTGGAGAACCAGCAGAAGCGCGATGCCCTGCACGAGCGCTTCTCGAAGGCCTTGAACGACAACAACCTGGAAGAGCTGCGTCAGATTATTCTCGACGAGGAAATCGTATGCCCCATCTCAGGTACACGCAACTGGACCGAGGTGCGTCAGTTCAACCTGATGTTCAAGACCGAGGTTGGCTCAACGGCCGAGGGCGCCTCGACCATCTACCTGCGTCCTGAAACGGCACAGGGCATCTTCGTCAACTATCTGAACGTACAGAAGACGGGCCGCATGAAGCTGCCCTTCGGTATCGCTCAGATTGGTAAGGCCTTCCGCAACGAAATCGTGGCCCGCCAGTTCATCTTCCGCATGAGGGAGTTCGAACAGATGGAGATGCAGTTCTTCGTAAAGCCCGGCACTGAGTTGGAGTGGTTCTCGAAGTGGAAGCAGACCCGCATGGCCTGGCATCAGGCCTTAGGCTTCGGCGCCGAGAACTACCGTTTCCACGACCACGACAAACTGGCTCACTACGCCAATGCCGCTACGGACATCGAGTTCCACATGCCCTTCGGCTTCAAGGAGGTGGAGGGAATCCACTCTCGCACGAACTTCGACCTCTCGCAGCATGCCAAGTACTCGGGCAAGAAGATCGAGTACTTCGATCCCGAAACGAACGAGAGCTATACTCCGTTTGTCATCGAGACCTCCATTGGTGTCGATCGCATGTTCCTCTCCGTCATGTGTCACAGCTACACCGAGGAACAGTTGCCCAACGGCGAAAGCCGCGTAGTGCTGAAGTTGCCCGCAGCCCTGGCTCCTGTGAAGCTTGCCGTCTTCCCCCTCACCAAGAAGGATGGTCTGCCCGAGAAGGCACAGGAAATCATCAAGGACCTGCGCTTCCACTTCAATTGCAAGTACGAGGAGAAGGACCAGATAGGTAAGCGCTATCGTCGCATGGATGCCATCGGTTGTCCTTATTGCGTCACCGTGGACCTGCAGACGCTGGAGGACAACACCGTGACCCTGCGCGACCGCGACACGATGGAGCAGCACCGCGTGAACATCGCCGACCTGCGCTCCATCATCGAGGACAAGGTGAGCATCACTTCGCTCTTAAAGAAAATAGAATAAGTCCCCCCTTTCCCTCCTTGAGGGGAGGGAGTATATACCCACCAGCCAACACAATTCAGTGCAATAAATATGACTAGAAGCCTAACAAGAATCGCAAACGGACTGAAGCATATATTCCCCTCCCTCGGGAGGGGTTTAGGGGTGGGGCTGTTTCTGCTCTGCCTGTTTTCCTGTCTCAACGTGGAATACAACTACGACCCCTACGACGACTGGCAAAACAAGAACTCGCAGTGGTTCAGCACGGTGGCCGACTCGGCACGGACCGCTATCAACGAAGCCAAGAAGCAGTGGGGCGACGACTGGGAAAACCACTGTGAGTGGCGCATGTACAAGCGGTGGGACCAGTCGCAGGAGTACAACACCGGCCGCACGGACGACAGCATCTGCGTGCGCATCAACCATCGTGGCATAGGCTCCGAATCGCCCACTTGGAGCGACACCATCCGTTTCAGCTATCGCGGTTGGCTGATGCCCACGACGTACGAAGTGTACAACGCAGACAACGAACTGGTGGACAGCGTGATGCAGGAAGTCTTTGACCAGACCTACTACGGCGTGTTCGACCAGGCGACGGCTGCCCCCGTCCTGTCGGGCGTATCGGCCTCCTTCGTTGTGGGATTCTCCACAGCGCTGCAATACATGGTGGAAGGCGACGACTGGGATGTCTACATCCCTGAGCGTCTGGCCTACGGCGAGAACAAGCGCGATGCGGTACCTGCCTACAGCACCCTGCTCTTCCGCATAAACCTGGCTGCCATATACCCCTGCAACTCAGGTGTGCCTGTGTGGAAGGCCCGCCGCCGCTGAGTATTCAAGAGACGTATAGCAGGTCACCGCAGATTTCCTCTGCACGCTTCACGCGGTTCCAGACCGTTTGTATCTTTGCGTCCATAACCTTAGTTATCTGTACGGGTTTCAGGCCTATCTTCATCAGACATATTGTATAGAGCAGCGGTTCGCGTAACTGTCGCTTCAGTCGTCCCTGAACTTTCTCCAGGAATCCTGGATACAGGGTTTCTATGGCTGCCATAAGTTCCTCCCAGGCATTCTCTTTAAGTTTTGACTTGCCGGAGGCGACCTTGCGGAAATAATCGATGACGTTTTCTGCATTCTCTGTCGCATTGTTCATGAGGGCGATGCGTGTCAGTTCCTTGTTAATCATGGTTCTCTGCTCCAGTTCCTTCATCGTATTCTCCATCTGCCGTTTCGATGCCGCTATGGTCTCTTCCGCATCATCCAATTGACAGCCCAGTTGTTCAATGTCCTGCTGTTTCTGCTCCAGCTCCCGTCGTCGACGGAGTATCTCCTCTTTGACGGACATGAGCATCTTTTCTTTCCCGACAATCTCCTCCATGAACCTCTTCTTCCGGAAGTTGTAGAATGCCACCAGCCCCAACACGATGCTCAGTAAGGCAAGGACTGTGACAATGGAAATGAGCATGATACGTTCGTCACGTTGGATGACAGCCTGTTCCTCTTCCTTGTCACGATAGTATAGATATGCGTCTCTGGCTCTCTGTGTCTGTTCAAACGCTCTCTGAGCGATGATAGAGTCGTTGGTTTCATACAAGCGACACCCCCACTGCGCTGCCTCGCGGTAATCCCCTTGCTGCAGATAGCATCGCTGCAGGCCGGCAGATGCCTCATACCTCCCGGACATGTTGCTTACCTTATTTATATAGGTCTTGTAGTGAAGGATTGCCGAGTCCGTATGGTTGGCATTCTCGTGGAAACGGGCCAGACACAGCTCGTAGTTGTGTGGTCGCAGGGCTTCCGGCAATTGCAGCAACTGTTGCAGCAGTGCCTCCCCTTTTTCCTGACAATTATATTTCGAATATATGGCCAGCATGTAGGCATAGCTGCCTCCATATTTCTGGGGGAACTGTTCCTTTTGGTATATCCTATACGCTTGGTCGCAATACTGTAGGCACCGCAGGGTGTCGTTCAGGTGTTCATACGCAGTGGCAACGTCCGTAAGGTACCATCCCAGTTTCTTGCCCGATTGCCTGGCCAGTTCCACGGCCTGCAGACCTACATTCAGTTCTTCCTCATAATTGAGCTGTAGCATGTACAGGTTCCTCAGTTGCGAAAGAGCGTTTTGCCACACCAGGGTATCGGCATCTTGACTTTGTCCGGCCACCTCTACTGCTTTCAGGAAGTGATTGACCGCCCTGGGATAGTCTTTTAGGTCGCGATAGGCGCTGCCCAGATAATAGTAGGCCCGCTCTTTGTCAATGACGTTTTTCCGATTGGCGAAATAAGTCATTGCCTGCATGGCAGAGTCGGGGCTGGAGGGTATGACATCGTATTTGTCGCGCAGACGGATGGTCAGCAGATTGTATTTCTGCCTGACGTACGCTGAAGACTCTTGAACGGAATCCTTCAGCGTCTTCGCACGCATTTGGGCCTCCGACAGTGAGGTCTCGCATTGCTGCCACGCCTGTTCGATGCTGTCCAGCAACTGCTGCTCTTGCTTGTTCTCGTTGCAAGAAAGCAGCGGCAACATGCAGAATACTATAAAAATCAATCTCCCTTTTCCCATATATCTCACCCCGATTCTTAATTATTCTCGATGCAAAGTTAGGTGTTTTCTCTAAATCAAACAAACAAATCTGCTCCCAACTACTCCCAAATATGTTCATAAACACATAAAAACGTTTTATGCCGTGACGGCCTTAAAATAAACAATTTACAAGCAATCCCCCTTACATGTGGATAATTTATGTATAAAGTTGGGAGTAGTTGGGAGCGAAAATATTTGGAGGGAATACATAAACTATATAATTTTGCAAGCGTAAATCGATACTAACGCAAAAACAAATACATTATATCATGAAAAGAGGATTATTATTTTGTGTATTGCTGTTCCTGATGGGAGCGCGGGTTGCCGTTAATGCTCAGGAACCGACGTTGTCCGATGTTCAGAATAGTGGTTGCCTGAATAAGGTAAAAGGGAAAATGGCTATGGTGGATGAACCGATACCGACTATTATTCTGACAAAGGAAGGTAATGTATTGTCGGTACAGCTGCTCAATTATGAAGCTAATTGTGCTACAGAAGGCTTTAATGTCACGCACAGCATAAGTGGCGGTAGCGACGGCGCACCCTATTCAGTATCTGTCAGTGTGGAACCATACATCGGTGAAGATTACGCATATTGTTATTGCCCGTACAACGTTTCGTTTACGATACGTGATTGGAAGGTTAGCAGTTTCCAATTTTCATGCTGGTGGTACACTGGGCAGGTCAACCTGACGGAAGGTGAACCGTTGGTGCTGGAGGATATCTATGAAGATATCAGCATAGATGGCTTGAGCTACAGAATACATAAGTTGATGCATACGGCTATACTGACTGATGGGACAAAGTGGAAGAATGCCGGTGAGGCCATATCGCATGATGTACTAAACATCCCTTCGGAACTGGATTATGAAGGACAGAAATACACTGTTGCCAGTATCGGTATTTATGCTTTCAATAATAACAATTCATTTACCTCTGTCACTATACCAGGCAGTGTGATTGATATTGGCGAGGGCGCATTTTATGGTTGTTCCCGTTTGAAATCCGTTTCCATCTTAGAAGGAGTAAGAATCATTGGTCCCTATGCTTTCGGTGATTGTTTACTCATGACTTCAATTTCCATTCCCGGTAGTATAGTTCGTATTGGCGAAGGTGCATTCATTAAATGTAGAGCTCTCATGAAGGTTTTTTGCCATGCAGATAGTGTTCCCAACACAGCAAACGATGCGTTTTCCACTACCAATATCGACAGAGCAATGCTCCGTGTTCCAGAGGGCTCAGTGAATTCATACAAATCGACATTGCCCTGGAGCGAATTTGGAAACATCGAAGCACTGTTGGGAACTGCAAGCGTAGAGATTAATGAGACCAACTTTCCCGACAAGGGCTTCCGCAACAGTCTAAGCAACGAAATGTATGGAATAGACGGTGTGCTGACAGATGCAGAAGTGGCATATGTCAGATACATTTTTTTGAATTGTGATACCACTATTCACAGTCTAAAGGGTATCGAATACTTCACCGAACTTGAAGAACTGTCCTGCGAATATAGTGGATTGACATCGTTGGATGTGTCGAAGAATACCAAGCTAAGAAAACTCAATTGCGCATGTTGCCATTTGGCAGAACTGAATGTATCAGGGTGCACGGTTCTCGAAAGACTGACTTGCTACTCGAACGAACTGAAAGAGTTGGATTTGAAGAATAATACAAAGTTACGTCATTTAGAATGCAACAATAATCAGTTGACGATACTGGATGTATCCAATAATATTGAACTGGTAACATTGAACTGCAGCAACAACCGACTTATAGAACTGAATGTATCGAGTAATACTACAGGTCTGATAGACGTACTACAATGCCACCTAAATCACATTAGAGGCGCGGCAATGGATGCCTTGGTGAAGAATCTGCCTACTGTGAACAATGTAGGTTTGCGTGTCAATTATAATAATAGTGATGAGCATAATGTGATGACAAAAGCGCAGGTTGCAGCGGCCAGGGCAAAGGGTTGGATACCATGTGCCTGCGTTAGTGATTGGGGCATGCCCAATCAATCATGGGGAGTATATGAGGGCAGCGATGATATCATATTCACTCAGGGCCAGATGGCAACCATCATTCTGCCAACAACGCCTGATGCAAGCAAGGGACGATATTACAGACTCGACCGCTGCGAGAAGGACAAGATTATCTTTGAGGAAGAACTGCAGCCCACGGCCCGCACGCCGTATATCATTGTGCCGAATGAGGACTTTAGCATAGACCTGAGTACCCTGAATTTGGAAGGACTAACCAGTGACACTGTTTCTGTGAAAGGTGCCTATTTCATTGGTTCGTACAGTCGTGGGGAACTGAGTTGTCCGGATGCCTGTTATATTGATATTTTAGATGCCACACCCGACTGCAGAATTGCAAGTGAAGGCATGGAGAAACCTGTTATAGGTGCCTTGCGTGCTTATTTGGTAGTCAATTGGGACGACCCGTACAATCAAGGTGGCACAAAGGGAGTGATGGAGAAAAAGGAAATACTCCTTCAGGGGGATACGAATACAATAAACGACATTCTGCAGGAGGGTGCTTCCTTCCGGGATGGGGAAACGGAAAGGAGTAATTTATTCGACCTTCAAGGCCGTCGCTTGTCTGCTAAGCCGGAGCGCGGAGTCTATATTAAGGACGGACGGAAGAAAGTCGTCGGGAAGTAATCTTTCTGTCTTATCAGTAGTGCATAAGACACCTCCCTACCTTCCTCCTGTGTTGCCCTGTTCTTTGGGGGCTGTATGGCAGTTGAGGAAGGTAGGGAGGTGTTTTGCACGGAGCTGACGAACCTACAAGCAAAGGTTCATGATATGGATGATTACTTAACCTTCAGGTAGCGGCAACCGTGAGTGGGGATGGTGCAGGAGAGTTCGCCAGCGGAGAGAACCTTCTGGCGCCAAAGGTCGCGAACCGTCTTGGCCTTGGCAACATCGGGAACAAGCGCACGGATGTCGACCTGCTTGTCCTCGCTGCCTACGTTGAAGACACCGATGGCTGTTCCACCGTCAGCCAGTGGGCGTGTCCAGACTTCGATGTCGCCCTGCTTCAGAGCACGGTCGGCCTGCTTGCCGAGGATGTCCTGATTGATGGCGTTCACCTCGTGGTTGCAGAGCAGTGCTACGGTGAAGTCGTCCATCTGGGCAATGTCGCAACCGATGAGCATGTTAGAAGCCAGCAGGGTCCACAGGGTGATGTGGGTGTACTGCTCATCAGGCGTCAGACGGCTGTCGCGCAGATTGCTGCTCCATCCCACCTTGCCCACGATGAGCATGTCGGGGTCGTTCCAATGTCCAGGAGCGGCGTATGGGGCAAGTCCGGCCTGACGTTTGAAGCCGATTTCGTACATCGAGCCCCAGGTGTCGGTGATGTCGCCTGTGGTGCGCCAACTGTTGGCATCTACGAAGTGTCCCCACTCCCATACGTTGGCCATGCCGTATTGGCAGAGGCTATAGAAGATGTCGCGGGGCTGCTCGCGCAGGAACTTCTGCATCAGCAGGTAGGGGCGGATGTAGGAGGCGACGCCCTTGTCGCGCTCCTTGGCATGGGCACGGCTGTAGCCACACCAGTCGTATTTCAGGTAGTCGATGCCCCAACTGTTGTAGGACTCGGCATCCTGCAGTTCATGGTCAATCGAACCCAGATAGCCACCACAGGTGTAGTCGCCTGGCGACGAGTAGATGCCAAACTTCAGTCCGCGCTCGTGGAGCCAGTCGCCCAGGGCCTTCATGCTGGGGAACTTCTCGTTGACGCCGATGGTGCCGTCGGGGTTACGGTCGGGGGCTTCCCAGCCGTCGTCGATGTTCATGTAGCAATAGCCGTAGTCGGCCAAACCCTTGTCGATGAGTGCCTGTGCCGAGGACATCACCTTCTCCTGCGACACGCTCAGTGCCCAGCAGTTCCACGAGTTCCAACCCATGGGGGGAGTCAGTGCTATCATGCGGTCGCCCACCTTCAGTGTGAAGTCCTGCGAGGCCTTGCCTTTCGCATTCTCGGCTGTTACCGTGAACGTGTAGTCGCCGGACCTTGTCATCTTGCCGCTCAGCACACCGTCGCTCTCCGACAGCGTCAGCCCGGCGGGCAGTTTGTCGGCCTTGAACTTCATGGGACGCTCGCCCGAGACGGGGAAGCGATAGATGACGGGGGAGTTCGGACGTACGCCAAACAGCGGAGCGCCGTTGAAACGCGGTGAGGCAGGTGCCGCAGGGGTCAGGATGTATTTCAGCGGCAGTCGCTGGCTGATGGTCTTGCCCGTCTTGGCGTCGGTGAAGGTGGCTGTCAGCAGGCATGTCTTCTTCTTGTCGTAAGGCACGCTTATGCGCAGGGGCTTGCCCTGCTTGGGAGACAGTTTCTTGGAGATGTTGCTGATTTTGGCACCTGTCTCGCGGTCGGTGACGGTGACGTTGAGTGTGCCGCTTGGCGACAATGGATAGGCATTGTGGAGTTCTACGTCGCAGTGGGCCTGTCCGTCGTTGACGTCTGTGAAGTGCATGGAGAGTCCCTCCATAGCGTTCGGCACACGCACCTTGAGCGGTCTGTCGAACAGGCCGCCGGGCTCGCCGCCGTTATACACGCGAATAGCAATCACATTGTCCTTGTCCCAGCGGATTCCGCCGCTCTTGACATCGACGGGATAGCTGCGTACGCGGCTCCATGCGGAACTGTATCCGCCCTTGTCGCCCGGCATGCGGCCCGTCTTACCAATCAGTTTGCCGTTCAGATAGCATTCGTCGGTATCGTCGGCCTTGGGCAGGTCGAGCACCACAATCTTCTGTTGGTCAGCACCCTTCAGCAGACTGCTGGGGATGTTCAGGTGAACGCGATACCAGCCGTAGGCCTCGTTGATGGCATAACCCTGTTCGTCCCAGTTCTTGGTCATGTCAATCTCAGTCCATGCGGCATCGTTCAGTTCGGGCTTTGCCCAACTCAGGTCGTCGCCTTTCTGGAAACGCGCCTTGCTAACACTCACGTTTTGTGCCTCCGCATGGATTCCCATGACGGCGAGAAGCACCAGCAAAAAGAGTTTTTTCATGATATAATGATTTGACTAAAGGCTAAGTCTACTTAATGTTCCCCACTTTAATCAAATACTCTGCAATCTGCACGGCATTCAGGGCAGCACCTTTCTTTATCTGGTCGGAGACGAGCCAGAAGGTGATGCCGTTGGGGTTGGCCAAGTCCTTGCGGATGCGGCCCACAAAGACGTCGTCACAGTTCTCGTGGAACAACGGCATGGGGTAGACCTTGTTCTGGGGGTCATCCTCCAGCTGCAGGCCGTTGCCGTTGCGGACGGCCTCCTTAAACTCCTCAACACTTACGGGACGTTCCGTCTCGGCCCAAACGCTTTCGCTGTGGCAACGCAGAGAGGGCACACGGACGCACATGGCGGAGCAGTCGGCATCGGTGTGCATGATCTTCTTCGTCTCGTTGTACATCTTCATCTCCTCCTTGGTGTAGCCGTTGTCGGTGAAGACGTCGATTTGGGGGATGACGTTGAAGGCCAACTGGTAGGCAAACTTCTCAACGGTAGGTTTCTCGCCTGCCAGCACCTGACGGTACTGTTCGTAGAGCTCAGCCATTGCAGCAGCTCCGGCACCGCTGGCAGCCTGATACGAGGCCACGTGTATGCGGCGGATGTGGCTGATGTTCTCCAGCGCCTGCAGGGCAACGACCATCATGATGGTGGTACAGTTGGGGTTGGCAATGATGTTGCGCGGACGGTTCAGCGCGTCTTCGGCATTGCACTCGGGCACCACCAGGGGCACATTCTCGTCCATGCGGAAGGCCGACGAGTTGTCTATCATCACGGCTCCGTGCTTGGTGATGGTCTCGGCAAACTCGCGGCTGGTGCCTGCTCCGGCACTGGTGAAGGCGATGTCTACGCCCTTGAAGTCATCGTTGTGCTGCAGAAGCTTCACCTCTATCTCCTTGCCTCGGAACGTGTACTTCTTGCCAGCACTGCGCGAACTGCCGAACAACAGCAGTTCGTCGATGGGGAAGTTACGCTCGTCGAGCACTCTCAAGAATTCTTGTCCTACGGCGCCGCTGGCGCCCACAATTGCTACTCGCATTATGGAAAGTTTTAAAGTTTATAGAATTTGCGGCTGCAAAGTTACATAAATAAATCAAAATTATGAAATTTTTATTTTTACTTTTTAATTATTAATTAATTATGTTTACCTTTGTATCATGATTTCCAGCGAACCCCTCATAACCGACCCCACTTGGAGTTTCTTCCTGGTGCTGGCCATCATATTGCTGGCCCCGTTGCTGTTGCGCCGCCTGCGCGTTCCGCACATCATCGGACTGATGCTGGCCGGTGTGCTCATTGGGCCTTATAGCATGAACCTGATTGCCCGCGACCGTTCCTTCGAAATATTCGGCCAGGTGGGCATCTACTACATCATGTTCCTGGCTGCACTGGAGCTGAACATGGGCAGCGTGGAGCACTACGGGCGGCGCGGCCTGCAATTCGGGCTGCTCACATTCCTCATCCCGCTGGCCATGGGCGTGGCCTCAGCCCACTACCTCCTGGGCTACGGGACGGGCACATCGCTCCTGCTCGGATGTGTACTGGGCTCGCACACGCTGGTCTCCTACCCCATCGTCAGCCGATATGGTCTGGGGCGTCATCGCAGCGTGATTATCTCCGTCGTGGCTACGGCCATCGCCATCTTCCTTGCCCTGCTCATGGTGGCCATCATCGTAGGCCGCCTGCAACCCGACACCGGCTGGCGCTTCTGGCTGTGGTTTGCCGTCAAGTGCGTTCTGTACGGGACGTTCGTCATCATGGTGTTTCCGCGTCTGGGACGCTGGTTCCTGCGCCGCTACGACGACAGCGTCATGCAGTACATCTTCATCCTTTCACTGGTGTTCCTGAGCGCCGCCCTGGCCGAACTGGCCGGACTGGAGGGGTTGCTGGGTGCCTTCATGGCGGGTTTGGTCGTCAATCGACTCATTCCACGCACCTCGCCCCTGATGAACCGCATAGAGTTTGTCGGCAACGCCCTGTTCATACCCTACTTCCTCATTGGTGTGGGCATGATTATCGACGTGAATATCCTGCTGAGCGACCGCCACACGATGTGGATTGTCGCCGTCATCGTGGTCACGGCCACCCTGTCGAAATGGTTGGCAGCAGAGGTGATGAGACTGACCTCGCAAGGCGACCACGAGAGCAGTATGCTCATGTTCGGACTGACCAACGCCCATGCCGCAGGAGCCCTGGCCATCGTGATGATTGGCACAGACGAGAGAGTCCAGCTGATGGACAACGCCATGCTGAACGGCACGGTGATGCTCATCCTGTTTTCCTGCATCATATCCTCGCTGGCCACCAACTACGGAGCGCAGAAGACGGCACTAAGGGAAACCCCACTGGACGAAAACCGAGGCTCGTATCACGGCAAGTGCCTCATCGCCTACTCGCGCGAGGCCAATGTGGCCCCGATGACCCAGATGGCCATGCTCATACGCAACCCCTACATCCCCGAAAGCATGGTGGGACTGAACGTCACGTTTGAGGACAAGTCGGGACAGTCCACCAATCAGGCGGGCCGCAAGATGCTGGAGAAAGCTCAGGAAATGGCCGCAGCGGCCGATATACACATGGTGACCATGAACCGCGTGTCGACAAACATAGCCAGCGGCATTCTGCACACGATGGTCGAGAACGAATGCGGTGAGGTCATCGTCAGTCTGTCCGACCGCACAACAGACATGCCCAAGTCGTCGCTCGGCACCGTCATCGACAATCTGCTCTCCAGCACCCATCGCGAGGTCATGGCCCTGCGCAGCATCGTCCCCCTCAACACGCTTCGGCGCGTCGTGGTGGCCGTTCCACAAAAGGCTGAATACGAAGTGGGATTCTATAAATGGCTGGAGCACGTCTGCCGTATTGGCGAGCAGCTGGACTGTCATTTGGACTTCCACGCCCACCCCGACACGCTGCCGCACATCCGCCAGTACATGCACCAGAAGCACAACTACCTGCGCACGGAGTATCACGAAATGGAACGCTGGTCGCAAATTATGTCCCTCTCGGGCAATAGCGGCACCGACCACATGATTATATTCGTTACGGCACGTCCGGACTCCATCTCCTACCAGCAACGCTTCGACGGACTGCCACTCACCATCTACCGCCACTTCAGTCAGACCAGCGTCATGCTGCTCTACCCCGACCAGTGGGGCGACCCGCTCGACACCGTCTCCATCTTTGCGCCCAACGGCAGGGCCGTCAATCGCCAGGGCGACTGGCTGGCTCGGATTTTCAAAGGGAAATAGGCTGTTCTATCATGCCGTCGCGCATGTGTATGGTGCGGTCGGTCAGTTGGGCCAGCGTCTCGTCGTGGGTGACGATGACAAAGGTCTGACCCATGCGGTCACGCAAGTCGAAGAACAGTTGGTGCAGTTCCTGTTTGTTCTGGGTGTCCAGACTGCCTGAAGGTTCGTCGGCCATCACCACAGCAGGGGCGTTCATCAGGGCACGGGCAACAGCAACGCGCTGTTTCTCGCCACCCGACAATTCGTTGGGCTTGTGCCCGGCACGTTCGGCCAGTCCCATGAAGCCCAGCAACTCTGCAGCTCGCAAACTGGCCTCCTTGCGCCCCATGCCGCCGATGAGTCCAGGCATCATCACATTCTCCAGAGCCGTAAACTCGGCCAACAACTGGTGGAACTGAAAGACGAAACCTATACGTTGGTTGCGGAAGTGGGCCAACTTGGTTTGTGTCATACTGCTGACGTCTACGCCGTCAATCTCCACCGTTCCAGAGTCGGCCTTGTCCAGTGTACCCATGATTTGCAACAGTGTGGTCTTCCCGGCTCCGCTGGGACCCACGATGCTCACGATTTCGCCCCGCCGGATGTCCAGGTCTATGCCCTTCAACACCTGCAGCGAGCCGAAGCTCTTAGTTATGTTCCTTATCTTTATCATAATCCTTAAATCCTTCACCCTTAATCCTTAACCCTTCATCGCTGACGGTTATCAGCCTGCGCTTATACAGGTCGCCGACGGCCTTCTTGAACACCTTCTTGCTGACGCCGAAAGTGTTGTAGATGTCCTCGGCCGGACTCTTGTCGCCCAGTTCTGTATGACCTCCGTTCGCATGCAGATACTCCAGTAGCACGTCGCTGAACTCGCGGGCTGCCTGCTGACCCAGGGGTTGCAGGATAAGGTCAATCTTGCCGTCCTCGCGAACCTGCTGGATGTAGGCCGTCAGCCGGTCGCCCGTGTGCATGGCGCGAAACACCTGCTGATCGTATATCATGCCGCCGAAGCGGTTGTCGACGATGGCCTTGAAGCCCAGGTCGGTCTTTTGCCACACAAGCACCTCTACGGCATCGCCTGGCCGGTAGGAGGGGAAGTCGGGAGAGAGGAATTTCTCCACCTTGGCCGAGGCCATGATGCGGTGGCTTGCCTCGTCCAGATGGACATGTACGATATAGCTATTCCCCTTCTGCATCTTCATCTTCTGTTCGCGGAAAGGTACGAACAGGTCCTTCATCGGTCCCCACGCCAGAAAGGCTCCGAAGTTATTGACCCAGGCCACTTCCAGGTAGGCAAAATCGCCCACTTGGGCCAGCGGCCGTTCGGTGGTAGCAACGAGACGTTCGTCCTGGTCGAGGTAGACAAACACGTCCAGCTCATCGCCAATCTCTGCGCCTTCGGGCACATAGCGCGAAGGCAACAATATATCTCCGTGAACTCTCCCGCCGTCCAGATATAGACCGAAGTCCACCCGCTTCACCACCACGAGGCGGTTCATCCTTCCCAATTCCAACATATCACATTCTGCATTTTACATTTTACATCAAAAAAAGGCATCTTGAGCAATTGCCCTCGATGCCTTTCTCCTTACATTTTTGAGTTGCTCGATTAGTCCTCAGCGGCGATGTTCACGCGCTTCTCGGCAATACGAGCCTTCTTACCGGTCAGGTTGCGCAGGTAGTACAGCTTAGCGCGACGTACCTTACCTACCTTGTTCACGGTAATGCTGTCGATGTTGGGACTCTCGATGGGGAAGATACGTTCTACACCTACGGTACCCGACATCTTGCGGACGGTGAAGCGTCTCTTGTCGCCGTGACCGCTGATTCTGATGCAAACGCCACGATAGAGCTGGATACGCTCCTTGTTGCCCTCGATGATTTTGTAAGCTACGGTCACTGTGTCACCGGCCTTGAACTGGGGGTGCTATGCTTCCTCAGCAATTTTGATTAAATCTGCCATTTTGTTTGGTTTTTAAATTGTTGTACATCTCAACCCGAGGCATAACAGGGAACTCTTCATCCTGCCAGCGACCTAGGGCGGAAAGCGGGTGCAAAGGTACAACAAAAAATCAAGAATAAAAAATTAAAGAATAAAAATATTACTTATTCCTATCATTTTACTCTTTTGCAGCCTAAATCCGACTTATTTTAAGTCAGTATGCTAATATTAAGTGAGCAAGAATTGGAGGAATTTTGACGAAGCAAATCCTTTACAATGTCCATGAGTCTCCGTCCTAACTGCTGACCACGATATTTTTTTAAGACAGCAAACGTCCCATCTTGATTGTAGGGTAACTGCGGAAATGCTTACTTTGGGAGAAGTTGGAGCGAATCTTCTTCCAGCGACTGCCAATAAACTTCATCCCTGCTCACCTTGTCGTTGAGAATGCAAAAATAAAATACGTTCATTGTCTTCTAGTATGAACGTATTGGCCACTCGCAAAGTGAGCGATGGCTTTGCATCCTCAAACAAGACTGTGTCCAACTGCTCATCTCCGTAGTCGAAGTCGACCAAGTCGTAGTCAGGAGTTAGGCGGATAAGATTCATAGCTCAGGTGCAAACATTTATGGGCGCGGGGGATTCTCCGTGGATAGTCCCCCTGTGCCCAAAATATAAATATTTTTAGTACTACTATGGACGAGGCTTAGACGATACTATGGACGAGGCTCGGACAATAGTAGGAACGAGGCTTGGACGACGCGTCGACGAGGGCTGTGTCATGCGTGACACAAACCCACGGTTCACGAAGCAGCGCCCCATGGTACACGAACCAACAGTCAACAGTCCACGTCCCGGCGACACGCGAAATGCCACAAAACCACCATAATGCCACTCGCAATACCACCTTACAGTCCACTATCCAACAAGGAGTTAGCTACTAAAAGTGGTATCTCGTTACTATTCATTTATGAAAAGAAAACTTTTTAAATAAAATAGTATCGTAGTTGCGGATTTTTTGCAAAATGCTTTCGTTTTTTGGTGATAAGTCGACAATTCTTTGTACTTTTGCAGACGTAGACACAAAATACACACCTAAAGATGAAGAAATTCCTTGTCCTATTATTCCTTTTCAGTTCTCAATTTTCGTTAGTCCATTATATGCACGCCCAGCGACGGATAGTGACGGAGCGCATAGAGGTGACGAACCGGTTGGACGAGCAACCCGACGCAAACGCGCTGAAAATCATGACCAGATACAAACCCTCGGTGGACAGCGTGATAGCTCCCGTGCTGGGCGAGAGTCTGGTGGGCATGTCAGCCAGTCGCCCCGAGAGCCTGCTGTCGAACTGGGCGGCCGACGTGATGGTGGAGTTCTCCGACTTCCTCGACGGGAAGCGGGCCGACCTGGGGCTGGTGAACGTGGGCGGACTTCGCAACAATATGCCCAAGGGAACGGTGCGACGGGGCGACATCCTGCTTATCTCGCCATTCGACAACCGACTGGCCATCGCGCAACTCAGGGGGGCCGACATCATGGAACTGATGCAGAACATAGCCGCCCGACTGGGAGAGGGCGTCAGTCGCGAGGTGCGCCTGGTCATCACGAAGGACGGCAAACTGCTGGATGCTAAAATCAGCGGGAAGCCCATCGACCCCAATCGCATCTATCGCGTGGCCACACTCGACTACCTGGCTGAGGGCAACGACGGCATGACGGCTCTGAAGAAAGCCCAAAAGCTGGACGTGAGCAACCTCTTCACCCGCGACTGCATGATGCAGAGCATCAAGCGGGCAAAGAAGATTTCCTCGAAAATTGAAGGAAGAATCATCGTTAAGTGAAAAGTGAAAAATTCCAAATGATATGAAGCGTGCAATACTACTACTCATTTTCTCATTTTCTCATTTTCTCATTTTCTCGCAGTCGTTGACATTGGTTCACACCAGCGACACGCACTCCTGCGTCGAACCCATATCGAAGCACGACATCAAACCCGAACAGGCCGACAAGGGTGGGTTCATACGACGTGTGTCGCTCGTCCGCGAACTGCGTCAGGAGCACCCCGGAATGCTGCTGCTCGACTGCGGCGACTTCTCGCAGGGCAGTGTCTACTACAGTCTGTTCAAGGGCGAGGTGGAGGTGCAGCTGATGAACGAGATGCGCTACGATGCTTCGACCATCGGTAACCACGAGTTCGACTGTGGCATGGACAACATGGCTCGCCTGTTTCGCATGGCCCAGTTCCCCATCGTTTGTGCCAACTACGACTTCACGGGTACCGTCTGCGAGGGCCTTGTGCGTCCCTATATAATAAAGGAATGCGCAGGCAAGCGCGTGGGCATCTTCGGCCTCGGTCCCCAGCTGGAGGGTCTCGTATCGAAGCACAACTGCGAGGGCGTGGTCTATCACAAACCGCTGGAAGTGGCTCAGAATATTGTCGACAAGCTGCGCAACGAGGAGCACTGCGACTTTGTCGTCTGTCTCTCTCACCTGGGCTATGGAGACAATGACGACCAAGACCCTGCCCTCATTCGCGGCACCCGAGGCATTGACGTAGTGCTGGGCGGCCACACCCACTCGTATTTCGAATACACCAAATACCTGCCCAACGCCGACGGACAAGAGATTCCCCTCGACCATCAGGGCAAGAACGGCCAGTACGTCGGCGTGCTGCAGTTTGAATGGTAAACATCCCATACGAAGCCTATGCCTATGAGACGCTTTCTGTTGTTCTTGCTCAACCTTATCGCGTGTATTGCCTGCGTGAACGAAGACACATTCGACGATACGCCAGAGGGGAACTTCGAGGCCCTGTGGCAAATCATCGACGAACACTACTGCTACCTCGACTACAAGGCCGTCGACTGGAATGAGGTGCATCAGCGTTACAGCCAGTACATCGACCCGAAAATGAACAAAGCGCAACTACAAGAAGTGCTGACCGACATGCTCAGCGAGCTGCGCGACGGACACGTGAACCTCTACACCTCGGCCGACGTCTCACGCTACTGGGCCTGGCACGAAGACTATCCCCGCCAGTGGAGCCAGGAACTGCGCGACCACTATCTGGGCACTGACTACCAAATAGCCGCAGGCATAAAATACCGCATTCTGGAGGACAACATCGGACTCATCGTCTACGAATCCTTTTCCCAAGCCATTGGCGAGGGCAACCTGGACGATGTCATGTACACCCTACGCTCGTGCAACGGCCTCATCGTGGACGTACGCGGCAACACCGGCGGACAACTGACCATGGCCGAACGACTGAGCCAGCGGTTCACCAACGAACGCCTGCTCGTGGGCTACACGCAATACAAGACAGGACGCGGACACAGCGACTTCTCGGCTCCGAAAGCCGAATATCTGGAACCCTCGAAAGGTGTCAGATGGCAGAAGCGCGTCGTCCTGCTGCAGAACCGCGAATGCTATTCAGCCTGCAACAGTTTCATCCGCAACATGCGCGAGTGTCCTCTCGTGACCACACTAGGCGACACCTCGGGCGGAGGCGCTGGTATGCCCTTCAGCAGCGAACTGCCCAACGGCTGGTCGGTACGCTTCAGTGCCAGTCCGTCGATGGACGTCGAGATGCAGCACACCGAGTTCGGCATAGCGCCGGACATCCCCTGTTCGCTGGACAGTGCCGACGTGGCCCGTGGGCGCGACACGCTGATGGAACGTGCCCGCCAACTACTGCATAACCCCGAGGCATCATGAAGCGCTGGCTGCTACTCATCACTGTTCAGGCCTGGGCTTTGGCATCCATGGGACAAGAGGTGGTCCCAGCGGACACGGTGACAGCAGATTCCCTCACAGAGATGCAAATCGAGGTGGACTCACTCCTCGAAGCCATAGCACAAGCAGAGGAGGAAGAAGAGTTGAGGGCCGAAGTGGACTCGCTCATCGAAAGCTTCGCCATTGCAGACTTCCAGAAAAAGAAAAGCAAACCCCTGATACGTCCACAGCAAATCATCATCCCTGCAGCCATGATTGCCCTGGGAGCCGTGGCCGTGAGCAACAACCGCCTGTGCGATATGAAGTACGACGTGCGCGATGCCTTCCAACGCGGACGCGGCAACCATCGCAAGGCCAATGTCGAGACGTGGGTGACCCTGGGCACGCAGCTACTGACCATAGCCCTGGGTCCGAAGTGCAAGCACGACTTCGTGGACCGTATGTTTGTGAAAGCCACCAGCTACGCCCTACTCTACTCCACCATGTCCGTCGTCCGAGCCTGCGTCTGGGAGCGCCGTCCCGACGGCAGCAGCAACCACTCGTTTCCATCGTTCAAGACGGCCAATGCCTTCATGGCTGCCGAACATACCCGCATCGAACGCGGATGGGCATGGGGTATGGGCGTCTACACCATTGCCGCCGGCATAGGTGTCTTGCAGATGTACAACGACAAGGCCTACATCAACGACATCCTGGCCGGAGCAGGCATGGGCATACTGGCTGTACACGCAGCCTACTGGCTTCTGCCACTGGAACGGAAACTGTTCCGTCTCGACAAAATCAAGGACAAAACTCGCGGTTTCCTGGTCATGCCCACCTACGAGCCCACGACCCGCACCGCAGGCTTCACCTTCACGGCTTTTCTGTGATAGTTCATGCAATAATTTTCCATATATCCTTGCACATTCTGAACAAAATCCGTATCTTTGCGCACATAACATAGTAGTTTACACATAATTCCATTATCGAACGATGAGAAAAAACATCCTATTACTCGTCTCCATATTTGTCTTTTCCTGCAATCTGGCAAAGGCCCAGAACATGCAGGTTGTCAAATTCCACGAACTGACCAACGACCTCACGGCAAACCTACAAGGTACATCCAAGACGGACGACAACGGGGAAGTGGCTGCCCTGATAAAAATAGTAACGCCTGAAACAGGATTCAATTTCGATGGCGGTTCGCTGGGCATCGTGGCTGTTGAGCAGAAAGCAGGTGAGATATGGCTCTATGTACCAGCCAGGGCACAGCGCCTGACCATCTCACATGCCGCCTTCGGTGTGCTCCGCAACTATACCTACGAAGTCCCCATCGAGAGCGCACGTACCTACGAGATGCTACTGGACATCGGTACCGGATGCTACGCCAACATCACGGCAACAGTGGCCAAGTCCGAGGTCTACATCGACAACGAATACGTGGGCATCGCCCCCATCTACAACAAATACCTCAACTACGGCAAACACACCATCCAGGGCGTCAACGGCAAGTTCGAGGGTACGATGGAACTCTACGCCACCAGCGACCGCAAGAGTCTGAACATCGACATCGAGATGGCGGACATGTCCAGTCTCTACGGTGACCTGCGCGTCATCGTGGACAACAATGCCGACATCTACTTCGGCGGGAAGAAGGTGGCCAGCGGACTTTGGGACACCCAAATGAAGGCCGGCAATTATGTTTTGGAGACCAAGAAGGCCGATCACGAGGATGCTAAGACCTCGTTCACCGTCGTGGCCCAGGAGAAGAACCAGATAACAGCCATCGCCCCATCTCCATATACGGGCTACCTACGCATCTACACCCGTCCGCTGTCTGTGTCCATCATCGACACCAAGGGACGATACATCGACCTTTCGGAACAGACTCCACTGCTCGTAGGGTCGCATCAGTTCCAGTTCCGGCGCAAGGGCTACATCGCGCAGACCCGCGAATACACCATTGCCCGCAACCAGGTGCAGAACGACACCATCGAGCTACAGCGCATCACTTACTTTAAGAAACTGGCCTTCTATGCCGGAGCAGCACTGAACGCCCAAAGCCTCGTCGGTCTGACAGGCATCGTTGGGGCCACCATCTGGAACAACGACCTCCAGTTCTCCTACACCCTCGGCCTGTCGCAAAGCAAGGCCATCAACATCTACGACACCGGCTGGAACTATATCGGTGCCCAAAGCTACCGCATGAGCACCATGGCCGTAAAATACGGCTACCAGATCAACGTCACCCGCCGCATCGCTCTGACCCCCCAAGTGGGTTTCTCCTTCTCCACCCTCAGCAGCAAACTCGTTGACGGCAGCCAGAAGTTTGCCGACGGCGCCACGTGCAAATTCGTCCCCGTCGGGGTCAAACTCCTGTGGGTGCCCGTCAAGCACCTCTACCTCTTCGCAGCACCCGAATACGGCATCGCCATCAGCAAGGACGAGAGTTTCAAGCAGATAGCCTCTGAGACCAGCATCACTGCCGGCGGATTCTCCGCCCTAATCGGTTTTATGGCATATTTCTAACTTTACCCACCAACGCAACTATGAAAAACAAGATGACATACCTGCCCCTCCTGCTTTGGGGTGCCCTCGTGGT
This sequence comes from uncultured Bacteroidaceae bacterium, assembly GCA_905234735.1. Lineage (GTDB taxonomy): Bacteria > Bacteroidota > Bacteroidia > Bacteroidales > Bacteroidaceae > Physcousia. Next base: position 166,627 of record CAJOJA010000001.1, read on the forward strand.
TTCGTGCAGCGGAAGCGACGACATCGGCAACGTCAATGCCGACTACATGAAAGTGACCGACATAGTCATGAACGGCAACCTCTCTTCCACCACCCTCCACATCGACGCCGACTGCCCGTGGAAGATTACGGAAAGTGTCGACTGGCTCACCGTCAACCCTACGCAGGGTACCGGTTCGGCCGACGTGCAACTCATCACCGGTGCCAATCCCTCCTCCGTCGATGAACGTACCTGCCAAATCACCATCACCACCGACGGCGGCGTGCAGCGCACCATCACCCTCAGCCAGGGCAAGAACGACGAGGACATGAAAGTCAGCACCCAGCAACTGTCCTTCGACGAGAGCGGCGGAAAACTGGCATTCACAGTCACCAGCAACACCCGCTGGAACATCACCGGCGGTGCCGATTGGGTGTCGCTCAGTGCCGATGCAGGCCAAGACAACGGAGAAATCAACGTCACGGCACAGTCCAACACCTCCGAGGACCCCCGCACCGCCACCTTCACCATCACCGGTAACAGCGGCACGACAGCCTACATCACCGTCACCCAGGCAGGCAAGAACGTCCTCCTCCTGCTCGGAACAGAAAACATAGATGCTACGGCCAAGTCTGGTACCTACACACTGCGTATCCAGAGCAATACCGACTGGACCGCGTCCACCACGGTTGCCGGATGGGTAGAAATCCTCAACAGCGAAGGCTCGAACGACGGCAACGTCACCATGCGACTCTCGGACAACGTCGTCGGAGAAGCCCGCACGGCCAACATCCGCGTCACCAGCGTCTCTGGCCGTACTGAGCGAATCTGCGTCATCACCCAGGCCGCAGCCACACCGCCCGTCCTGACGCAGCCCGCCGTTAGCGACGTAGGGCGCTACGAGGCATCGCTCCACAGCAACTTCACAAGCTCTCTTGACATCTCCGAGTGCGGCTTCTGCTACTCCACCCAGCCCAACCCCACCATTATCGACCGTAACGTCAAGGTCACAGGCCCCGAGGGCATGAGCGGCGAACTCTCCGCCACACTCTCCGGCCTCACCTCTGGCGTCATCTACTACGTCCGTTCCTGGGCCCGCAACGCCAACGGCGTCGGCTATAGTTCTGATGCCATATTCAAGACCGAAGGCTCCATCCCCGGCGAAGAAGAAAATCCAACTCCCAACCTATAACCGATTCCAACTATGAAAGCTATTCATTTCCATAGACTGCAGAGTTTTATCATCCTTTCCTTCATTGCCGTTGCTTCGACATGGGCACAGACATTCGAGGTGGATGGGATTCAGTACACTGTCAACACTACTGCCCCGGCAGAAGTAACAGTAACGGGACATTCGTTAAGCGGAGACGCCGGAACGCTTGATATTGTTATTCCATCGGAAGTTGTAGGCGAAGACGGAACAACCTACAGCGTCACGGAAATAGGCGATGAGGCATTCAAGGGGCTTCACGCCACACGCAGCCTGCGCATACCCAGCACAATAAGAGTAATACATAAACTGGCATTTTACGATCAGTACTTCCTCACAGACCTGCTGTTTGACGAAGGTGGACTTGTAGTAATTGAAGAACAGGCATTCGACTATAACTTCCGTCTAAAGACCCTCAACCTGCCTTCTACACTTACTACAATCGGAAACTTTGCCTTCCGTCAAATGGGCAACCAAAGAGAGGGAGAGGTAAGCATAACCCTACCCGCAAGCCTTAACTCCATTGGCGATGGTGCTTTTACTGAGATTGGTTATGGAACCTCTATATACTGCCTGTGCAGTACACCACCTACGACAGGAACCCTTCCCTTCAATGGAACTTTCGATCATGCTACGCTATACGTCGCCAACGATGTGGTTGATGCCTATAGTAACATTGAACCCTGGAACACGTTCTCAGGAGGTGTTCAGACATTTGACCCCGAACAGTGTCTTGCACCAGACTTTTTTCTCACGTCCGACCAGAGGCTAAGAATTACGTGCAAGACGCCCCTCGATGCTGCGATTTATTATACCGTAGATGGCAGCGAGCCTACAGCCGACAACGGCACACTTTACACGGAACCTATCGTATTAGAAAGGAACTGTACAATTAAGGCTATAGCCATAAAAGAAGGCCTGACAAATAGCGCTGTGAGCAGTTACGACGTTGACTTCCTTCGTGTAGATATGCCTACCATTTCCATGGACAGTGAATTTAAGGTAACCATGACCACCACCGTTCCTGATGGGGAAATATACTATTTCATTCGTGACGACCAGCCATGGGGCAGTTGGGATGGCATAGCCGTGAACTTGAGAGTGAGTGATTTTCTTTCGCAGGAATACCAGAAATATACCGAGCCATTTGCCATTGACCATGTTTGTAACATCTATGCTATAGTACAGAAAGAAGGCTGGAAGGACTATTATGGCTGGGGAACAGAAGACGTGGTGCGGTGGTTCCCGACACCGGCTGAATATAACATTAATCCTCCAGCTTTTAATTGGGACTCATCCAACAAAAAGTTCTACATAAGTTACGATGATGCCGAGGCTGATATTTATTACACACTTGATGGCAGCCGCCCCATAGCCGATGAAACCGAGAACTGCTTCAAATACGACCGTAGCGAAGAGGGCACAGGCATAGATATTGACCGCAACTGTGTGGTAAAAGCGATTACAGCCAAAACAGGCAAACTCACCAGCACTGTCAACAGCTACACAATCACAGATGTAAACAGTACATTTAAATTAGCCGGATCTGAACTGTATTTCCGCTATATTGACAATAATATGGCCAATGAGGTGGAAGTGACAGCAGGCGGTAACTATGCTGGTCAAATAATCATCCCCGCCACCATTGAGCACTTGAACCAAACATTTACGGTAGTGCGCATCGGAGACAATGCCTTCTACAACTGCGACGCGCTTACTGATATAACCATTCCGGAGAGCGTAGTAGAAATAGGGACATCTGCGTTCTACAGTTGCGATGGGCTGACAAGCGTGAACATACCTGGTACGGTTAAGAAGGTAGGCAATAGTGCTTTCCGCGAGTGTCAAGGACTTGTTAGTGTGACCTTGTGCGAGGGTGTGGAGAATTTGGAAGTTTTAGCCTTCTATAACTGCGACCGATTGCAGACTGTTTCCATGCCATCTACACTGACGGCCATTGGCGATGAATGCTTCTGCAGTTGCGATTGGCTGAACAACGTAGAAGTGCCGTCAGGTGTCACCTCCTTAGGTACGCGTGTGTTCGGCTACTGCTACCATCTAAGTTCATTACGCCTGAACAAAGGTCTTATTACCATTGGTTATGAGGCCCTGCGCGAAACGGCCCTACAGGAAATCACCATACCCGAGGGCGTAACTGAAATTGGCACCTTATGCTTCTATGGTTGCGGTTCGCTGGTGTCGGCCAAGTTACCCTCGACCCTCACCACGCTACATGACCATGCCTTCCACAACTGCCGGCAGCTGGCAAGCATCGACATTCCCAATGGTATTACTATACTGGAAGCTGGAATGTTCGACGATGACACCGCCCTGACTTCGGTCAGTCTGCCTTCTACACTTACCACCATCGCCAATCGTGCATTCAATACCTGTACGGCCCTGACAAGCATAACCATACCCGAAAGCGTCACACAGATTGATGAGTATGCCCTGACCGAGTGCAGCAGCCTGCAGACCATCTATGCCATGCCGACCGTACCGCCTACCGTAAGCAGTGAGGCATTTAGTGATGCTTATGGCCGTACAGCGCTTGTGGTATCGAGCGAGGAAGCCTTAACCGCCTACAAGGGTGCCAACTATTGGGCATCGTTCGACAATATCAGTGTGGCCACTGGACCACGCACCCTGCAACCAACGTTCCTGTTAATGAACTACAAACTCGAGATTAGCAGTCCTACACCCGAAGCGAAGATATACTATTCCCGCCACGGCGAGGAAATAATCATCGACGACGATCATCTTTACTCCAAACCCCTCATCTTCACTTACAACGATACCATACGCGCTATTGCCGTGGCCGAGAACTTTGAAAACTCGCTTGAGAGTACATTCACCAGAAACAATATGAAGGTGCCCAACCCGACATCTGACCTCAATCGCACGACATTCAAACTCGGATTGGCCGTGGAGACACCACAGGCAGAGGGGTTCCCCGAGACACGAATATACTATAAGTTCTATAATGGTTCCAACTGGAATGATGACTGGCAGCTCTATACCGACTCCATACAGATGAGTCGTCCCGGCTACGTGCGTTGCTATGTGGAACGCGACGGATGGCTCAATAGCGACCAACAGGAATTCAATCTCAACGACAACTACTACACTGCCACTCCCAGCATCTTGGGTTTCAAAACAACGAATACCATAACTATCATCTGCAACCACAGCGATGCCCGCATCTACTATACCCTGAATGGCAGTGACCCCGTAGCCGAGGTGACAGATGTATGCCATCTCTATAATGGAGAGGGTGCGAAACTCGATCGAAATTGTATAGTAAAGGCTATGGCCGTACGCGAGGGTTACTTCAACAGCGATATAGCCTCACGGGCGTTTGGCACTCTGACGAATACGTTCTTTGTAGAACCTTTCAACTACCGTCTTATCGACAACTCCACAACTAACGTTGTAGAGGTGACGACCACCAGCGGCGGAATAACTTATGAGGGCGACATGACGGTACCAGAAACGATAGAATTCGCAGGAAGCACTTACACCGTAACCAGAATTGGTTACCGAGCATTCTACGATAAGGACGCCCTGACGAGTATCACGCTGCCCGCCACACTTACAAACATTGGCAGTCAGGCTTTCATGGGCAGCGATGCGCTGACCAGTGTCACCCTACCCGATGCCGTGACTACCATCGAAAGTGAAGCATTCCGTGACTGTGGCCGACTGACCAGTATAAATACAGGTAGCAGCGTGACCACCATCGGCAATCTGGCCTTCTACAACTGCCGGTCACTGACCGACGTTACGTTATCGTCACAACTCACCACCATTGCTGACCAGGCCTTCCAAAGCTGCACGGCCCTGAAGACCATCAACCTTCCCGCCTCGCTTACCACCATTGGCAGCAACGCCTTCCGCAGCTGTACTGCCCTGAAACAGATAATACTCCCTGACAACGTGAGCACTATCGGTTCCGAGGCTTTCCGGGGTTGCTCGTCCATGACACAGGTGAAGTTGCCGGCCCAGCTCAAACGATTAGAGAATTATTCGTTTAGTGGAACCGGTCTTACGAGTATAGAGATACCCGAGGGAGTGACCACCATTGGCCAGTATGCCCTCTATGAAAACCGCGTCCTTTCGTCTGTGAAGCTGCCTTCGACGCTCACCAGCATAGAGCAATGTGCTTTC
>CAJOJA010000002.1 GCA_905234735.1 uncultured Bacteroidaceae bacterium
CGACAACGAACAGGTGAAGAAGGACCTGGAGGCCATCACGAAGTGCGTACAGGAGTTTGCCGATGGGAAGAAGTCGGAGAACAACCTGCTCGACCTGGCCGTTACGGCCGCCGGCCATCGTGCCACATTGGGAGAAATCAGTGACGCCTGCGAAGCCGTCGTAGGACGTTACAAGGCAGTAATCAGAACCATTTCAGGCGTGTACAGTTCAGAATCCAAGAACGACAAGGACTTCGAGAAGGCTTGTCAGTTGACCGAAGAGTTTGCAAAGAAGGAGGGTCGTCGCCCCCGAATCATGGTGGCCAAGATGGGCCAGGACGGTCACGACCGCGGTGCCAAGGTGGTAGCAACGGGCTATGCCGACTGCGGTTTCGACGTCGACATGGGTCCCTTGTTCCAGACGCCCGCTGAGGCTGCTCGCGAGGCTGTTGAGAACGACGTCAACGTAGTTGGTGCCAGCTCATTGGCTGCCGGTCACAAGACCCTCATCCCGCAGCTCATCGAGGAGTTGAAGAAACTCGGCCGCGAGGACATCATGGTTATTGCCGGTGGTGTCATCCCCGCTCAGGACTACGACTTCCTCTACAAGTCCGGCGTCGCTGCCGTCTTCGGCCCCGGCACCTCCGTGGCCAAGGCTGCCTGCGAAATCATGAACATCCTGCTGGATAAGGAATAGTTCTTAATTAAAGATAAAAAAGCGTAGTGTTCAAGTTTGAATGCTACGCTTTTTTTGTTTTTAGACGAAAAAAATATCATATATCAAAATTAAATTGGAGTTTCCATGAGAATATGGATATTTTTGAGTACCTTTGCACCTACAGCATGGACTATGCAGTCAAATGGTTAGATAAAACTATATCAAGATATGAGAAAATACGCACTATTTCTACTCATGTTGCTTACGTGTACAATCGTACAAGCGCAGATGAGTGATTCACAGGTTCTGCAATTCATAGCCAGGGAAACTAAAGCGGGAAGTAGCCAGTCACAGATTGTTACCCAGTTGATACAAAGGGGTGTTAAGATTGACCAAATCCGTCGTTTGCGCCAAAAATATAGCAAACAGATTTCAAATAGGAACTTGAATAATGCGGCTGATGGTGCTGTAGAGGAAGCTGAGAATAAATTGCGCTCAGGCAATGTTTCGGGAGAAGAAGCTCAGCAACTTACTATCGGTAAGGAAGGATCAGTCCAAGGAGATATTCAAGATGAGGCCGACGTTCATTATACTGAGGTTCAGCGTGAGATTAACCAAGATAGAGCCGACGTTGTGGAAGATCATCTTCGAGTGTTTGGGCATGATATCTTTAACAAACGACTGCTTAGTTTCGAACCCAACATGAATATTGCCACTCCACCCAATTATGTGTTGGGACCCGGTGATGTGGTCATTGTTGATATATATGGTGCCAGCCAGCGTACGCTACAACTGTCTGTTTCTCCTGATGGTGATATCACCGTTCCAGGATATGGCCCCATATATGTTTTAGGACTGACTGTAGAAGCTGCTCAGTCCAAGATTCGTAACAGCTTGGGTCGTCGGTACTCTTCCAGTTCGCTGAAAGTGACCCTTGGTCGAACACGTACCATGATGATAAACATTATGGGCGAGGTGAAGGTTCCCGGAACATACAGGCTTTCCGCTTTTGCTACTGTGTTCCATGCCTTGCATATGGCTGGCGGTATTAACCGATTGGGTACATTACGTAACATCAAGGTGTATCGAAATGGTAAGCTTGTGAGCGTCGTGGATGTCTACGAATACATTCTCAATGGTCGTTTGGCAGGCAATATCCGCTTGGAGGAGAATGATGTCGTAGTGGTTGGTCCATACGATTGTCTGGTTGGTATACAAGGCAATATAAAGCGTCCTATGTTCTACGAAATGCGTCCTACGGAAACTGTTTCTCAGGTCATTTCTTTTGCTGGTGGATTCACGGGCGATGCCTATAAAAAGTCTGTGCGTCTTGTACGTAAGTCGGGCGACCGCTTCTCGGTGCATAATGTGGAGGAGTTCAGTTTGTCTGCCTTTAAACTTACCGACGGCGATGCTATTACGGTCGAAGGAATTGTGGACCGCTATGAGAATATGGTTGAAGTGAAGGGTGCCGTATTCCGTCCGGGTAAGTTTGAGCTGGGTAAAGATGTCAACTCGATACGCTCGCTTGTCGAACATGCCGACGGGCTGACAGAAGATGCATTCACGACGCGTGCTGTACTCTACCGCATGAAGGAGGACCGCTCGTTGGAAGCCTTGTCCATCGACCTTGCGAGCATCATGTCGGGTACTGCGGCTGACATATCGCTCCGCAACGAAGATGTTCTCTTCATCGGCACACAAGCCGAACGCGTGGCTGAACGTATCGTAACCATCCAGGGTGAAGTTCTTAGCCCTGGTAGTTATCAGTATGCTCAGAATGAAACCATAGAGGACCTGATTATCCGTGCAGGAGGTTTGACCGATGCAGCATCCATCGTGAAAGTTGACATCTCGCGCCGTATCCGCGATGCCAAGAGCACGATGCCCGGAGAGGATATATCAAAGAATTTCAGTTTTTCCCTAAAGGATGGGCTTATGATTGACGAAGGTGAGCAATTTGTGTTAGAACCTTATGATGTGATTCATGTTCGTCGTTCACCAGGATATATGGACCCCCGCACTGTACGTGTAGAAGGAGAAGTTGCTTTCGAGGGTAGCTATACGCTCTCGAAGAAGAATCAACGCATTAGCGAAGTTATTGCAGCTGCAGGTGGTGTTACAAATGAAGCATACGTTCGTGGTGCACGTCTGGTACGCTTGATTAACGACGAGGAAATGGAGCGATTGAAATCTGCCGTCAGGATTATACGCCAATCTGCCGATGGTAAAGACTCGGTCGAACTTGACCAAATTGCTGCTACCAGACATTATCTTGTGGGTCTGGATTTAGAAAAGGCTTTAGCTAATCCAGGAAGCGACTATGATTTAGTAGTTCGTGACAACGATGTCATTTCTATTCCTGAATATAATGGTACCGTAAAGATTTCCGGTAATGTACATGCTCCTAATACAGTTGCTTACATGAAAAATATGAAATGGAAGTACTACGTCAATCAGGCTGGTGGTTTTGGTAACCGTTCCAAGAAATCGAGTTCGTTTATCGTCTACCAGAATGGAACTATGTCTAAGGTAAATAAGGGCAAAGTTGAGCCGGGATGCGAAATTATTGTACCACAGAAGGGTAAGAAGGATACTAGCAAGTTGATGCAATGGGTATCTATCAGTACATCGTTTGCTTCACTGGCTACTATGATCGCCTCTATTGCAAATATGTTGAAATAGTATAGGAAAAACAACTCAATTATTTGTAAACAATATGAGTGAACTGACAAATAACATCCAAAAGCCGAAAAAACAGAAGTCATCCATTGACTATAACAAGATATTTAGTGATATGCTTCGGCATAAGAGGTTGTACAAAAGAGCATTGTCTATAACCTTTTTAGTGTCGGTTGTTATTGCTTTGAGCCTGCCTGTATATTATACTTGTGTCGTGAAATTGTCTCCGGAACTTAGTAGTACTCGGAGCAGTAGCAGTTTATTATCATTGGCCAGTAGTTTCGGTGTCAATTTGGGAAATGCTGCTGGTATGATGGGTTCTGAGGCGTTGTTCCCTACACTCTACCCCGACCTGATGAACTCTGTCGACTTTAAGACGTCGCTTTTCCCTGTGCCTGTCACAATTGAGGGTGACGAGGAGAAGGGAATACCCTCACGTACGATGTCCTACTATGACTATCTCTCTGAAGAACAGAAACTTCCGTGGTGGTCTCAAGCGTTAAAGGCTGTATTTACTTATATTGCTGAACTTTTCTTGGAGGAGAAGGAGCCTATAAAAGAAGTCAATCCCTTCCGTTTGACTAAAAAGCAAGCAAGAATAGCAAAGTCCCTTGATCGCAAGGTAGTATGTGATGTTGACAAGAAAACGATGGTCATCTCTATCGTAGTCACAGATCAAGATCCGCTTATCTGTGCTACGATGGCAGATAGTGTGAAGAATCGTCTGCAGCGTTTTATCACTGACTATCGTACCTCCAAGGCACGAGTTGACGTGGAATATTACCAAAAGTTGTTAGTTGAGGCCAAGGTTCGCTATGATGAGGCACGCAAGGAATATGCTGCGTTTGCCGATGCCAACCAGGACATAATACTGGAGAGCGTACGACTACAAATGGCAGAGTTGGAGAATGAGATGCAGTTGCAATATAACGCATACACCCAGATTTCTGCTCAACTAATCCAGGCAGAGGCTCGGCTGCAACAGGAAACACCTGCGTTTACAACCCTTCAGAGTGCATCGGTTCCCGTTCAAAAGGCTGGACCAGGGAGGAAAAATATCTGTATTATGTTCACTTTCTTAGCTTTCCTTTGCGTAACGGGATATGTTCTTCATAAAGAAGGGGATCTTCGTCCGCTCTTAGGTTTGTAATAACCTTTAACGGAACCTCATTATGGCCAAGACAGAGGGGCTGACACCGATGATGAAGCAGTTCTTCGACCTGAAGGCGAAGCACCCCGATGCGATACTGCTCTTTCGCTGTGGCGACTTCTACGAGACCTACTGCCAGGATGCTGTCGAGGCATCGGCCATTTTAGGCATTACACTGACGAAGCGAAACAATGGTGGGGAGAATCCGACAGAGATGGCGGGTTTTCCCCATCATGCTTTGGACACCTATCTGCCGAAACTCATCAGGGCAGGGCGACGCGTGGCCATCTGCGACCAACTGGAAGACCCGAAACTGACGAAGAAACTGGTGAAGCGCGGCATCACGGAACTGGTGACACCAGGCGTGGCCATGAGCGACAACGTGCTCAACTACAAGGAAAACAACTTCCTCTGTGCCGTACATTTTGGCAAGGCAACCTGCGGTGTGGCCTTCCTCGACATCAGTACGGGCGAGTTCCTCACGGCCGAGGGCACGACGGAATATGTGGACAAACTGATGGACAATTTCGCCCCTAAGGAAGTGCTCTTCGAACGGGGACGCCGCCCTCAGTTCGAGGGTTCGTTCGGCACACGCCACTGCGTTTACGAGATGGACGATTGGGTGTTCACCGAACAGTTTGCCACAAAGAAACTGACCAAGCACTTCGAGGTGAAGAACCTCAAGGGCTTCGGTGTGGAACACCTGAAGAGCGGCATTGTGGCCAGTGGAGCCATCCTGCAATATCTGGAGATTACCCAGCACATTCAGATTCGCCACATCACCTCGCTGCGCCGCATCGAGGAAGAGCGCTTCGTGCGTCTCGACAAGTTCACCATGCGTTCGCTGGAGCTGCTGGGGTCGATGAACGAGGAGGGCAAGTCGCTCTGTGACATCATCGACCAGACCATAACCCCCATGGGAGCCCGTATGCTACGCCGCTGGATAACCTTCCCGCTGAAGGATGTACGCCTCATCAAGCAGCGACTCGATGTGGTGGACTATTACTTCCGTGAGCCCGATTTCCGCGATTTCATCGAAGAAAACCTGCGTCCCATCAACGACCTGGAACGCATCATCTCGAAGGTAAGCGTGGGGCGTGTTTCGCCTCGCGATGTGGTGCAGCTGAAGACGGCCCTGCAGGCCGTAGAGCACATCAAACGAGTATGTGAACAGGCCGACGACGAGACCATCCGCCAGATAGGCGAACAGTTGAGTCCCTGCATCAACATCCGTGAACGAATCGCCCGTGAGATTCAGCCCGACCCTCCCCTATTGGTGAACAAGGGCAACGTCATTGCTAACGGTGTCAGCCCGGAACTCGACGAGCTGCGCCAGATTGCCTACGGCGGCAAGAACTATCTGCTGCAACTGCAACAACAGGAAGCTGAACGTACGGGTATCAGCAGCCTTAAGATAGGCTACAACAACGTTTTCGGTTATTACCTTGAAGTCAGAAACACTTTCAAGGACCGTGTACCGCAGGAGTGGGTCAGAAAGCAGACCCTGGCACAGGCCGAACGCTACATCACCCAGGAACTGAAGGAATACGAGGAAAAGATTCTGGGTGCCGAGGACAAGATACTGGCTCTGGAGACACAGCTGTTCAACGAACTCGTGGTGTCGCTGGCCGAATATACGCCGCAGATACAAATCGATGCCAATCTCGTTGCACGCCTCGACTGCCTGCTATCCTTCGCCCTCTCGGCTCGCGAGCACAACTACATCCGGCCCGTAGTTGATGATTCCTATGTCATTGACATCCGTCAGGGACGCCACCCCGTCATCGAAACACAGATGCCCGTGGGCGAACGCTACATCCCCAACGATGTTTTCCTCGACAACGAGACGCAGCAAATCATCATCATCACTGGTCCCAACATGGCCGGTAAGAGTGCGTTGCTCCGTCAGACGGCGCTCATCACGCTGATGGCACAGATTGGCTGTTTCGTGCCTGCCGAACGTGCCCGCATCGGCATGGTGGACAAGATATTCACCCGTGTCGGAGCCAGCGATAACATATCGATGGGCGAAAGCACCTTCATGGTGGAGATGAGCGAGGCCTCGAATATCCTCAACAACCTGTCGCCGCGCTCGCTGGTCATCTTCGACGAACTGGGCCGCGGCACCTCCACCTACGACGGCATTTCCATCGCCTGGGCCATCGTCGAATACATCCACGAGAACCAGCGAGCCCATGCCCGCACCCTCTTCGCCACCCACTACCACGAACTGAACGAGATGCAACAAACATACAATCGCATCAAGAACTTCAACGTCAGCGTGCGTGAGATTGACGGTAAGGTCATCTTCCTGCGCAAACTGGAACGTGGCGGTTCGGAGCATTCCTTCGGCATCCATGTGGCCAAGTTGGCCGGTATGCCCTCGAGCATCGTCAAGCGTGCCGACCAGGTCTTGAAGCAGCTTGAAGCCACCAAGAACAGTGAGGTGGGCGGCAGCATACAGCTCACCCGGAAGGAGGAAAGCGTGCAGATGAGTTTCTTCCAGCTCGACGACCCCGTCCTGGCCCAGGTGCGCGACGAAATCCTCACCCTCGACATCAACAGCCTCACTCCCCTCGAAGCCCTCAACAAACTCAACGACATCAAGCGCATCGTGAAGGGGTAGGCACAAAGGTCGCCCCTGCTATCCTCACGGACGACAGGGGCGTTGCACGTGCTTACAATTTACTAACTAAATTCCTGTTAAATGAAAAAACAGGTTTACTTCTTTTTAGGCATCTTACTCCATTGGTAAGTGAGATGGAGCATCAGATAGCGAGGCAGGGTCTGAGTGATGGTCTCGGTGCGGCCCTGTCCGTTGATATAGATGCTGGTTGAGGAGAGTCGACCAAGAATGTCGAAACCTTCCAGACGGGCTACAAGGGTACCACCGGCCTGTTTGCCGAAGGGGTTGAGGAACGAGCGGGCAATGGAAGCGTTCCATACCAGGTCGTCACGATTCATCGAACTGTCACCATAACCTCGACGCGAGAATATCTTGAGGTCGGTGGAAAAGGAGAAACCTTGCAGCCATTTTGCCACCTTGGAATCGTTCTCACGCTTGAAGTTGTAGTTAAGCGTGAGGCCATATTGATAATTGAAGGCATTGATGGTCTGGATGGTATGTTCCTCGTTCGTCGTTCGACGGTATTCGAAGTTGGTAGGCACGCCAAGTGTCAAGTCACGCCAAGTATAAGAGAACGTCAGGCGGTTTTCGAGGTAATAGTTATTGACATGCGAGAGTCCGTTCAGTATGTCTACATTCCGACTATAATCACCATGAGTGTAGATATTCATCATCAGTCGTCGCTGCTTGTCGAGCGGCATGTTGTAGAAGTTGAAGAAGTAGGTCTGCCAGTTGCCTTCCACGTTTTCAGGCCGGTAGGTGGTGATGCCCGTCTCGCTGTCGTAGCTTTGTCCCTGCGACACCTGATGACGGAAGAAACGGAGCCCTCCGCCAAAGCGATGCGAGATACGCTTCTCTTGCCAATTTCGATTCAGTCCGAACTGTATACGATGGTTGGTGGCACCACGCAGGTTGGGGTTGCCGTAGCGGCGTACGAGAGGATTTTCGTTGTTCAGGATGTTCACCTTCTGGAACAGGTCGGGCGTCTGGAACTCGATGCCGTAGAAGAAGTCAAAGCCTCGACTCCAGTTGTGGGTGTTTACCTGCACGTGCAATTCGGGCGACATGGTCCAACAGTGCTGCGTGAGTGTGGTGTCGGTGTGGGCACTGCGGTAGTGAAGTTGCTCGTTTACGTTGTAGAAGTGCATCTGGTAGTAGGCGCGGATGTACTTGCCATCCTTATTATAAGTGTAGCCCGGGGTGAGTGCCACGCGGTTCTCCACGCGGCGGTGCGTGCGGTCGTAGGCATTCTGCAGGTCGAGGGTGTCGGCCAGGAATATATCGTTGGTGTTGTCGCGCTGACGGTAGAGAAAGCGGTATTCGGCATAGAGATTAAGGCCGTTGAGCCAGGTGATGCGATAGTTTGGTGCCACGGATACGTTTACGTCGCTCGACGGGGTGGAGGAGTGGCGGTTCAGGATGCTGTTCAGCGAGGGCGTGAGTTGGTAGCGCAGTTGCTGTTCCGATGTGCTATGACTGCGCCCACGGTTGTACGAGGCATTGAAGTCAACCCCTGCATTGTCGCCCGATGCCAGTTTCTTGGTGAGGTAATTGGTCGTCTCTGCGCTAAGGTTGTTCCCGTCGCTATTGGCACGTTGCAGGTTGCTGTTGATGAGTGCCTGCTGCATATCAGTACTGAGTGTGGCGGAGAACACACTGTCCAGTATGGCCGTGGTGTTCCCGTAACTGGAGGGGTCACTGCTGAACTGTGCCGAACGGGTGCGAGTGTTGTTGTCGAATGGGTTGTACCTGAAGAACGAACTGGAGAAGAGAAAGAAGGGTTTATTCAATTGGAAGATGTTCGTCGCACTAAGACTGAAATCATTATTGCGGTGATAGTACGTCTGTCGGTTGTAGGTGGAGGCAGCATTGGTGTGGAACTGCTCGGCATTGGTCAGCGTCTCGTCGGTGGTGCGTCGCCAAATGGCATCCACCGTAAGATTCTCTTTCCACCGCTTGTCCTTTTCTTCGATGAACAGGTTCACGCCTGCCATGCGGTGCTCTTGCAGACCCCTCGGCGCATTGCTGGGTTCCCATTCGCCGTTGCTGCCTGGCCGTCGGCTTTCGTTCACGTTGTTTGCATTGCCATAAATGGAAAGACGCGAGTTGTTGGTGTAGCGAAGGGCAAAGACACGGCCGAGATAGGGAAGCCCCCTTCCGCCTTCCTTCCAAGGGGCTATCGCACCTTCCACATTTGCTATCCAACCTTGGTTGTACTCCCGTTTCAACTGCACATCCATCACGAAGCGCTTTTTCTCGTAGTCTTGTCCCAGATATTCGCTCAATTCCGTACTTTTGTGGTAGGTCTGCACCCTCTGCACTGTATAGGCAGGCAGGTTGTCAAGCATCACCTTGTTGTTCCCTTTGAAGAAGTCCTTGCCGTTCAGCATCAGTTCTTCCACCTGTTCGCCTTGTACGAATATCCGTCCGTCGTCTTTCAGTTCCACGCCGTCCATTTGACGGATGAGAGCATCGAGCATCGACCCCTCGGGTAGGTTGAAGGCATCGGCATTGAAGGTGATTGTATCGCCTCGGTACGTCATGCGTATCTTCGTGGCGCGGACGGTCACCTCGTCCAAGGTCTTTTCCGTCTCGGCCATACGGCGACGCATATAATGCCACGGGGCATCGAAGTAATCGTTGCGGGCGATGTGGCGCACAGCGTAGTTGACGTAGGTGGTCTCATAGTCGGGGTGCTCAGCACGGATAATGTACTGTTGCTCACGGGCAGGAATCTCGAAGCGATAGGCATAGTCGTCCTTGCCACGACCCGACCATTGCTTGAACACATGCATGGTATCAACCACGGTGCTATCCTCGCGCATCAGCGTTATCAGCACATCCGGAATACCCACACGCGTCAGTGAGTTCTTCACGTGACCATAAAGGGCGATGGTGCGTTCCTTTCTAAGCGAGTCTTTTTTTGCCTTCTCCTGTGCCGATAGGGGCATAGCGAGGGTGACCATCAGGGTGATGGCCGCTAAATAAATCCTTTTCATAAAGATTCGGGTGTCTTATTTAAAGATATGTTTCTTAATGAGTTGCTGCACGTCGTCTGGCGTGTCCTTCATCTTGCAGTAGTTCACGATGTACTCCGTCACTTTATCGGGCAGGACGACTTTCTTCCAGATGTCATGACGAGTAAACCATGTACCTTTGTACGTATTCTTGTCCGTTAGGATAACAGCGTCTTTAAGGGCAGGTCGCCCCATCTCCACATACCAACCGTCCTTAAAGGAATAGGTGCCATATTCTTGTGGATAAATCACGAGTTGCCCATCTTTTTTCAAGACAATCCCGGCACAGGCGTATTCGCCATCGGGACCATAGTATTTGAATTGCGTGTATCCCTTCGCTTTGCCACACTCGATTACCTTCTCACCCTCCCATTGCATCGATTCCATAATCCAGGTACCGACGATTTCCTTGTCAGAGACCTTGCTCTTCTGAGCGTTCATACCGACTGCGCATAGTAGCAACAGCATCATTGTAAACATCTTTTTCATAGTCCTAAGATTAAGTTTGTGAATGAATTAGTTTTTAAGTTTGTGAGGGCAAAGGTAGAGATGTTATTTCGAACAGACAAGACTTTCGGTTTGCATCTCTTTTGCATCGCATTGGCAAATGCTTTGCAAGGTTGCTATGTTCCGATGGATAGGACGAATTCATCCCATTCTTTGGCTCCGCCCTTGCGCCCGAACACCTTCTGATAGAGGCGGCTGCGTACGGTGCTGATGGTGCTGACGTCGCGACACAGCACGCTGGCAATGTCCTTGGGCGGGATGCGCAGTTTGATGAGCAGGCACACTTGATACTCCAGTTCAGACATGCGGTGGAGGCCTCGCAATTTGGCAGTGAAGCCAGGATAGACCTGCTTCAGGAGGCGCTCCAGCTCGTCCCAATCCTGTTCTTCCAATGGCCCGCCATTCGCAATGCGTTTGTGCAAAAGGGCGTATTCGTCGGAAGCGAAGAACGCCTGCTCCACCTCCATCATGGCTTGGCGCACGGGTTGGGGCCGTGTGTCGTGCTCCTCCTGAATCTGTTGAAGTTGCCGTTGGAGGCGGTGTTTGCTTCGCTGGCTGGCAATAACCCTCTGTGCCAGAATCCCCAGAACGATAACAATGCCCAGCAGAATATAGACGAGACGGTGGATAGTGCTCTCCTGCTGCCGCACGACGGCCGAGAGCACATAGTGCCGGGCCTCCGACTCCACCTCTGTCTGCTGTGCGCCTGCTATCAGGTTGCGCATCTCCGTGCCCCATTCCTGTGTCAGCCTGTCGTCGCGCACCCAGGTGTTTCGTATGCCGTTTTGCTGGATAATGATACTGGAGTCGTTGATGATAGTCAGGGGATGCGGGTCGCCGTTCTCCAGATAGAAGACATCGCCCCTGCCTTTGTCAATCAAGGTCACCTCGCACTTTTCAAGAGGCATCACCACCATGCTGCCACCCGTGACAGACAAGCGACATTTGTAAACCATGCTGTCACCGTCGAATATCCGGCAGAACGAGTTTCCGCTCTCTGTTGGATAGTCCCATGTCTCTCCTGTGGGAAACTCCCCATGGCGCGCTGTCCATACGCCTTGCAGCAGGTATTTCTCCCCCTCCTCCTCTGCCTGGCTACAGCCAAACAACAGCGACCCCATCGCCAGAATAATCAATATCTTCTTCATCGTTTCACGTTTTTCGTCTGCAAACATACTATAATAACGTGAAAACATCAAGATTCAGTATTTGCATTTCGTTTGCATCTTTTTCCCGAGCGCCCTACCCCATTTTCACCAGCTTTATAATGACTTTTCCCGATTGTCATCAGAATTTCTTCGTCCATCGTCGGTGTACGGCCGTCCGTCGACGATGAATATGCATCCGTCGACGGTGGATGTACGTTCATCGGCCGACGGACGAAGAATGTATTGATAGGCTTGGAAGAAAGTCCTATTTGGCGCAGAAAAAGCTGCCGTTGATTAGCAGCTTTTAAGTAGTTCGTCGAGCAGCGTTGCTACGTGTCCGGGCACGACGATGTGGTGGTTGCCAATGGGGTTCGTAAGGAAGTATTGCATCAGTTGTGGGTTGTCGAGCCGGATGACCTGCTGTGTGCGACAGAGATTGGGGCGCGACTCGTTGCGCAGGAGTGTGCCTTCGGCTATGAACCTACGGCTGAGGTCGCCCGATATCTTGAAGAGCGTGATGTCGCCCGTCCGCATATAGCCCCTTATGCCCACGCCAATACCCGACTCGAAATGTGTATCCAGTTCGTAGCGTTCTACCATGTCCAGCGGTATGGTGCAGTGGGCAAGCATCATCTCCCCCGTTTCGGGGTCGATGCGGGCCGGATTGGCTTGGAAGCCCGACAGCCCCACCAATGCACGTACAATTATCATCGAGAGCAGTGCCGGCACGTCGCCCTCGCAACCGGCTACAAGACCCTCGCTGTTCAGTCGGGCCAGGGCCAGGCAGCCTGTATTGTGGATGGCCGACAGGAGGTCGAAGCAGCGAATCGTAAAGCCCTGCAGGCGGTTGTCCTGGACGACTTGCTTCAGTGCCCAGTAGATGCGTTCCGCTCCTGGCAGTCCGGGCTCCACGTTGCCGGGCAGGGCGTTCAAAAGCTCTTCCATCGGAATGTCGATGAGTTCGATGCCCAGTCGCTGGCGTACCTCGATGCGGTTGGCGTAGCTTGAGATGAGCCAGTCGGAGGGTTCTCCGATGATGCCCAGCCGTATGCCTCGCAGCTGCTGTTTGGCCAGTGCCACGCGCTCCAGTAGCGCGATGCGGCGGCGGATATATTCGGCTGTGCCGTGCAGAATCTCGCCCTCCAGTCGCTCCTGTTGCAGGTAGGAAAGAATCTCCATCGATGCAGCCAGTGAATTGCTTGTGCCCGAGGTGAGCAGGAGGAAGGGTTTTCCGGCCTTCTGCAACTGTGGCAGCAGGGCCTTGAAGATGCCCTCCGTGCCGCCCGTGCGGACGTAGATGAGGCTCAGCACCGATTGGCCGTAATCGGCATAGTCGGCCCCCTTCAGTTCGTACTCGATGCCCAGCGAGCCCAGGAACTCGCGGGTGCTGGCAGCCACGGCCTTCTCGTCGTGCAACTGCGATGTCAGTGTATAGATAGCGATATTCATGGCTCAAAGTTACGAATAATATTTTTCATATCATCGTCTTTTGTGTTGAAAAGTTTTCTTATCTTTGCTTCGTAATTGTGATTTTCACGCGTGAAGCTGTTCTGGACGACATTGTTCATGGCCCTTTTATGGGTTTCGGGTATGGCCCAGGGGGTCTATACGTGGCAGGACTTTGTCGATGAGGTTTCGGACGATGATTATGCCGAAGCGCAGGCTTGGACGGAGCAGATGGAGGAACTGGCCCTGCTGGCAGCCCACCCGATGGACATCAATACGGCCACGCGTGAACAGATGGCCACGATACCGTTCCTCTCCGAGGAGCAAATCGAGGACATACAGACCTACATCTTCCTGCACCGTGGCATGCGCTCGCTGGGCGAATTGATGGCCATCGAATCGTTGGACGTGCGTACGCGCCGCTATCTGTCGCTCTTTTTCCGAGTCGACAATGCTGTATTTCAACGAAAGGACACGCTGAGTGTGAAGACCATACTGCGGCATGCCCGTCACGAACTCTCTACGCGCCTGGATGTGCCGCTCTATTATCGGTTGGGCTATTCCTATCCGGCCCAGCAGGGAGGCTATCGGGGTGCTGCGCTGTACAACAATATTCGTTATCAGCTGGAGGACCGCAGACATCTGTCCTTGGGCCTGGTTGCCGAAAAGGATCAGGGCGAACCCTTTCGGGGGAATGGCGGGTGGGACTACTATGGGGCTCATCTCATGTTGCGTGATATCGGGCATCTGCGTTCGGCTGTCGTGGGCGACTACAGGATGGGCTTTGGCGAGGGACTGGTGGTGAACACGGGATTTGCTACGGGCAAGTCGAGCCTGATGGGCCGTCCCAGTCAGGGCATCCGTGCAAAGCGCGGAACGGACGAGGTGAATTATCTTCGCGGGGCTGCCGCAACCGTCGGTTTCGGCGATTGGACCCTGTCGGCCTGGCTGTCGCACCGTCGGCTCGATGCCACGCTGAACGACGATGTTTCGGTTCGCACGATAGACCAATCGGGACTGCATCGGACGACAGCCGAAATGAGCCGTAAGGGAAACCTGGGCAGCACGACGGCGGGCGGCAACCTGACGTGGAAGAGCCACGGCTTCCACCTGGGCGCAACGGGCTATTATCAGCACTTTCACCGCCCGCTCTCGCCAGGGACGGCGCTCTATCGTAGGATATATCCCAGCGGCCAGGATTTTGGCATCGTAGGCCTTAACTACGGCTACACCCACCAGTGGTTCACCATTGCCGGCGAGACGGCCTACAGCACCGAACGGGGCGGATGGGCTACGCTGGAGCGCGTCAGTTGGCGGATAAACCCGCGCTATACGCTGAGCGGTTCGTATCGATTCTATGGCTATCGTTACTATTCGTTCTATGCCTCGGCCTTGTCCGAGAACAGCAGTGTGCAGAACGAGAGCGGGGCAACGTTGCGCTTGGATGCCAATCCCGTCGACCCGCTGACGCTGACGGCCTACGTGGACTTTTTCTATAATCCCTGGCCACGCTACACGCTCACCCACAGCAGTAGTGGGCAGGACCTCACGCTGACGGCCCAGTACCAATGGAATCGGCGAAACCAACTGTCGGTCCGCTATCAGCTGAAGCGCAAGGAGCGCAGCGACCGCATGGGCGTGAACAACCGGTTGCGTCTGCAATATACCCGTCGGCAGGGGCGCTATTGGCAATTGCAGTCGCTGGCCAACATGAACGTTGCCAAGGCGCGTCGGGTGGGCTATTCCCTTTCGCAGCGCGTACGTTTCCAGAAGGATATGCTAAAGACTACCGCCATGCTTTCCTATTTCCATACGCCCGATTACGACACACGCGTCTTTGTCTACGAGCCCCTTCTGATTAACACGTTCCGCTATCCGTCGCTCTACGGCCACGGTCTGCGTTTCGTCGTGGCAGCCCGCTACGCCTTCTGGAGGCAGCGATTGCTGGCCGAACTGCTCTATGGAGCCACGCGCTACTTCGATCGCGACACGCAAGGTTCGGGCATGCAGCAAATCCGCAGCCCCTGGAAGCAGGACATCTCCCTGCAGTTTCGAATGAGGATATGATGCCCCCTGGTCCGAATCACGCCTTCCTGCTGCGCCACATGCACCATGCACCGACAACGACAAAGGGAACGCTGAGCAACTGGCCCATGTTGAAGAGCATGCCGTTCTCGAAGCTGACCTGGTTCTCCTTGGTGTATTCGATGAAGATGCGGGCGGTGAAGATGAGGAAGAGGCAGAGGCCGAAGAAGAAGCCCGTGCCGACCTTCTTGGGATAGTGGCGATAGAACCACCAGTGAACACCGAAGAAGAGAGCGTAGCAGAGAGCTTCGTAGAGCTGGCCGGGATGGCGCGGCAGTTGGTCGACGCGCTCGAAGATGAAGGCCCAGGGCACATCAGTGGGGCGACCGATAATCTCGGAGTTCATCAGGTTGCCCATGCGGATGGCGCAGGCACAGATGGGGGTGACGATGGCAATGTTGTCCACTACCCAGAGGTATTTCAGCCCAGTCCTGCGCACGAAGAGCCAAAGGGCGATGATGAGGCCCAGCGTGCCCCCGTGGCTGGCCAAGCCTTCGTAGCCCGTGATGTGCCACGAACCGTCGGCTCCAAACTTGGCGGGAACTATCATTTCCAGCATGTGCGTGGGCGAACTGAGGAAGTACTCGGGTTCGTAGAACAGGCAGTGGCCCAGTCGGGCTCCGATGAGTATGCCGAAGAAGCAGTAGAAGACCAGGGGGTCGAACTTCTCCTCGGGTATGCGCTGTTCACGATACAGTTTATGTTCCAGCAGATAGACACTGAACAGTCCGATGGCCCAGCACAGCGAGTACCAGCGTATGCCGAACGCACCGATGTGGAACGCAAAGATATCGAAGTTCCAAGTTATGTAAAGTAGTTCATAGTTCATAGTTCATAGTTCATAGTTAGTATAGTCACTCGGTATTTTGACTATACTTGTTAATATTTTGATTATTTCTACATTCTCTGTAATGATTGATTGGTATGATTTTTCATCAATATAGTCTGACTCATAAAGCAACTCGAACCAATACTCTGTTTCCGTTGCTTCTTTGACATTCGCTCCTATGCTGGTTCCGCTTCTTCATGCTTGTTTCGATAATACATATTCCTTATAGTTCGGCTGTCATCGTCAAGTATTTATAAAGTTTGATAATGCGCAAGGCAAAATTCTTACTTTAATCCTTTATAATACTCTCTTTCATAACTATGAACTATGAATTATGAACTAATCAGACGTTGAATCGGAAGTGCATGATGTCGCCGTCCTGCACCTCGTATTCCTTGCCCTCAACACCCATCTTGCCGGCTTCGCGGACAGCGGCCTCAGAGCCATATTTGATATAGTCGTCGTACTTGATGACCTCGGCACGGATGAAGCCCTTCTCGAAGTCGGTGTGGATGACGCCAGCGCACTGCGGAGCCTTCCAGCCGCGACGGAAGGTCCAGGCCTTCACCTCCATTTCGCCTGCGGTGATGAATGTCTGTAGGTTCAGGAGCGAGTAGATGGCCTTGATGAGACGGTTGCAACCGCTCTCCGAGAGGCCCATATCCTCGAGGAACATCTGCTTCTCCTCATAGGTCTCCAGCTCGGCAATGTCGGCCTCCGTCTGTGCCGAGATGATGAGCATCTGGGCATCCTCGTCCTTGATGGCCTCGGCGACGCGGCGGGTATATTCGTTGCCCGACGAGGCACTCTGGTCGTCGACGTTGCAGACGTAGAGCACGGGCTTCGTGGTCAGCAGGAACAGGTTTTTGGCTGCGGCCTGTTCATCTTCTGTCTCGAACTGGACGGTGCGGGCGCTCTTGCCTTGCAGCAGGGCGGCCTTGTAGGCCTCCAGCACGGTGAGTTCTATCTTCGCCTGCTTGTCGCCACCCACACGGGCCTGCTTCTCCACCTTCTGCATACGGCTTTCCACCGTCTCCAGGTCCTTCAGTTGCAGCTCCATGTCGATGATTTCCTTGTCGCGCACGGGGTCAACGCTGCCGTCGACATGCACGATGTTCGAGTCGTCGAAACAACGCAGGACGTGGATGATGGCATCGCACTCGCGGATGTTGGCCAGGAACTGGTTGCCCAGGCCCTCGCCCTTCGAGGCGCCCTTCACCAGTCCGGCAATGTCCACAATGTCGCACACGGCGGGCACGATGCGACCCGGGTGCACGAGTTCGGCCAACTTCGTCAGTCGTTCGTCGGGCACACTCACCTGCCCCATCTGGGCATCAATGGTACAAAAGGGGAAATTGGCTGCCTGCGCCTTTGCGCTCGACAGGCAGTTAAAAAGAGTTGACTTGCCCACGTTGGGCAGTCCTACGATTCCAGCTTTCAGTGACATATTGTTTATTTACATATTTATTTAGCGGTGCAAAGTTACAAATAATTTTCAATTCTCAATTTTCAATTCTCAATTAATTTATATATTGATGCCATAAGTCTGTTTCACCTCGCTCATGACGAAGGTGCTCTCTACCGAGCCGACGGTTTCTATGGTGCCCAGTTTGTTCAGGATGAACTGCTGGTACTCCTGCATGTCGGCGGTGCGTATTTTCAGCAGATAGTCATAGGTTCCGCTGGTGTTGTAGCACTCGATGACCTCTGGTAAGTGCTGGATGCGGCGCGTGAAGTCGTCGGCAATCTCGCGGTTTATCTGTTTCAGTTTCACCTTGCAGAAGACCAGCAGGCCTTTTCCCAACTGTTCCGGATTGAGCACGGCGATGTACTTTTTGATGTAACCCCGACGTTCCAGTCGTTTTTGTCTTTCAAAGACGGGCGTAGGTGTCAGGTTTACGGCATCGGCCAATTCCTTTGTAGTGAGTTTTGCATTGCGTTGCAGTGTACGAAGTATCTGTAAATCAGTATTGTCCAACTGCTCCATAGAATATGATTCTTTTTGAAGGCTCATTTTCGTCTCTGTTTGGAATAAAGTATAAGTTGATGATACAAAGTTAGGGATATTTTCCGTTATTTGCAAAAGATTTGGAGGATATTTCCAAAAGTCCGTAACTTTGCAGTGCGAATCAATCATAAAATCGTTAAATCATAAATAGAATTGTTATGAGTACTAAAAAGAATTATCGTTTCGAGACCCTTCAACTACACGTAGGACAGGAACAGCCCGACCCCGCAACCGACGCACGCGCCGTGCCTATCTATCAGACCACCTCGTACGTGTTCCGTAATTCACAACATGCTGCCGACCGCTTTGGTTTGCGCGATGCCGGTAACATCTATGGCCGACTGACTAATTCAACACAGGGTGTGTTCGAAGACCGCGTGGCAGCACTGGAAGGTGGTGTGGCCGGATTAGCTGTGGCCTCGGGTGCCGCTGCCATCACCTACGCCCTGCAGAACATTGCCCAGGCTGGCGACCACATCGTGGCAGCTGATAACCTGTACGGAGGTTCGTACAACCTGATTACCCACACTCTGCGTACACAGGGCATCGACAACACCATTGTCAACGTCAACGACCTCGAAGCACTGGAGGCTGCTATCCGTCCCAACACAAAGGTCATCTATGCCGAGACTTTTGGTAACCCCAACTCGGATGTGCTCGACCTCGAAGGCGTGGCCGCTGTGGCTCACCGGCATCACATTCCGTTCATTGTCGACAACACCTTCGGCACGCCCTACCTGATTCGTCCGCTGGAGCATGGAGCCGACGTGGTGGTGCATTCCGCTACGAAGTTCCTTGGCGGTCACGGCAGTTCGCTGGGTGGCGTGATTGTGGATGGTGGAAAGTTCGACTGGAAAGCCAATGCCGACAAGTACCCCACTCTGGCCAAGCCCGACCCTTCGTATCACGGAGCCGTATTTGCCGACGTGGCTGGACCGGCGGCTTTTGTGACACGCATCCGTGCCGTCATCCTGCGCGATACGGGTGCTGCCATTTCGCCCTTCAATGCGTGGATTCTCTTGCAGGGCTTGGAGACACTGAGCCTGCGCGTGGAGCGGCACGTAGCAAACGCCTTGCGGGTTGTGGCTTTCCTCGCAAGCCATCCGAAAGTGGCGCGCGTGAACCATCCTGCTCTGGAGACCCATCACGACCACAATCTCTATAACAAGTACTTCCCCAACGGTGGCGGCAGCATCTTCACCTTCGAGATAAAGGGTGGACAGGAAGAGGCTTGGCAGTTCATCGACCGCTTGCAAATCTTCTCGCTGCTGGCCAACGTTGCCGACGTGAAGAGTCTCGTCATCCATCCCTACACCACCACCCACTCGCAGCTTTCGCCCGAGGAACTCGCCGAACAGCACATCACACCCGCCACCATCCGTCTCTCCATAGGTACCGAGCACATCGACGACATACTGGAGGATTTGGCACAAGCGCTAAATTAATTGAAAATTGAAAATTGAAAATTGAAAATTATGTAGTAACTTTGCAAATGATAAATGGTAAATAATTAAAAGGTAAATGTTATGATAGCAAAAAAATTGACCGACCTCATCGGTAACACTCCGTTATTGGAACTGGAGAAGTATTCACAGGCGAAAGGGCTGCAGACGCCCGTCATTGCCAAAGTAGAGTTTTTCAACCCCGGCGGCAGCGTCAAGGACCGCATCGCCCTGGCCATGATTGAGGATGCCGAACAGCGTGGCATACTGAAGCCCGGAGCCACCATCATCGAACCCACCAGCGGCAACACAGGCGTGGGCCTGGCATTGGTCAGTGCCGTTCGTGGCTACCACCTCATCCTGACCATGCCCGACACTATGAGCGTAGAGCGTCGCAACCTGGTGAAGGCCTACGGAGCCGAGGTGCGACTGACCCCCGGCAAGGATGGTATGAAAGGAGCCATCCACGAGGCCGAGACCCTACGCGACAGCATCCCTGGTGCCGTCATCCTGCAGCAATTCGAGAATCCTGCCAATCCTGCCAAGCACTATGCTACGACAGGTCCTGAGATATGGCGCGATACCGACGGACAGGTGGACATCTTCATCGGTGGCGTGGGCACAGGTGGCACCATCAGTGGCACAGGCAAGTATCTGAAGGAACAGAATCCCAACGTGAAGGTCATTGCCGTTGAACCCAAATCGTCACCCGTCCTGAACGGAGGCCCCAGCGGCCCTCATAAGATTCAGGGCATTGGTGCAGGTTTTATTCCCAAGACCTACGATGCCAACGTCATAGACGAAGTCTTCGACGTGGAGAACGACGATGCCATCCGCACGGGTCGCGAGATTGCTCAGTCCGAAGGTCTCTTGGTGGGCATCTCCGCAGGTGCTGCCCTCTATGCCGCCATTCAGGTGGCCCAGCGCCCGGAGAACCAGGGTAAGAAGATTGTAGTCCTCCTGCCCGACACCGGCGAACGTTATCTCTCAACTGTTCTCTACGACTTCGAGAACTATCCGTTGTAAGTAAAGTGTAATAAAGAGTTGCGGCCTCGAACGTTCATTGTCCGGGGCCGCAGCTCTTTGTATTAGTGGTCTGATTATTTTATCACAACCCGACCTCCTCTGATATAAACCCCCTTCCGGAGTGCAGAGGAGTTGGAAATGTGTCGGCCGCTAAGGTCATAGACGGCATCGTTCATCGTTCTCGACGCTTCATTCTTGGTTTCATGGATTCCATCGGTGTTCCCTGCAGTGATGCTTCCCATGTACTGACCCATGAAGAAGATGGCCCCCGTGGACTGCTCGCTGATGATGTAGAGGAAGGGCCGCGTGGCGTGGAATGTGGCGGTCTTCGGCATGCCGATGGGAGCATCAATGACGGTGGTGACGGCAGCCGCCTCCGTGCCCTGCTCATCGAGTTTAATCTTGGCTACCTGGAACATATTGTTGATATAAACGGGCGAATTGCAGAAATAGGGGAAATCGGCATTCAGCGTAAAGGCGGTGGGCATACCAAGGTCGGACATGGGCTGGACAAGATTAATGTTGTTTTCCGTCTCGAAACGGGGCAGTTTCAGATCCACTTCATACGACCCACCTCGAACCTGCCAGTTCTTACCGTCGAGGGCATCGAGCACGTCGCCGATGGTCTTGTCCTTGTGTGGCAGGAAGACCGTCATCCGATAGGCCCCGTTGCCGTATGGCAGCACGATGGCCTGATACAGGTCGTTATCGGCATACGTAAAATCTGCGTACTTATTATGCATCATGGGCACGGCGGAGCCACCTTCGAAGGCTTCTTCCTTGGTCTCAGCCACATCGAAGGGGATGCTCCATACGCCCTTGAAGTAGAGCGCGTTCAGCAGATAGCTTACGGCTTCGGGATGGAACGACTCCTTGTCGAGCACCGTTGGTATCATTCCCTCGGTGTGGTCGTTGGCCCACTGGTTAATGACGTCCATCGTCTCCCCGTCGTTGAAGTCGCGGTTCTGTGGCTCGGCATTGTAGAACGCGTTGGCCTTCTCCGTGAATCCGTTCTGTAAGCGATAGCCCAAGCCTTCGTTTACAAAGATGGTGTTGGAGATGAGGGCCTTGGTCTTCGGGTCGAGCGTACCGGCCTCGCTGAGCATTTTCTGGCAGAAGGCATTGATGCCGTCGGCACCTGCCTCGCCGAAGCCCAGCGTCTGGTTGATTTCCTGCTGCGTCTGTCCTGCGGCCCCGTTGTTCATCATGCCCAGGGCATAGGTGATGCTCAATGGCGACACGATGCTGCTCCCCTCGCCACGAACCTGGCGGAACAGGCGGAAGGCAAAGTCGTTGTTGCTGGCTATCAGTCGTTGTTCGCTGTTAGAGAGTTCTATCACCTTCGGTTCCAGGAAGTTTGCATCTGAGAACCAGAAACCGTTCCCATAGACGTAGGCCAGGGTCTCGTAGTCGGCGCGCTGGTAGGCGCTGTCATCGACAGGCGGCTGGATATACATCCCGACACCCCTGACTCCTACACCTTCCACAGCGGCATAGCCCATATCGAAGGTCGTGCCATCGGATTTGGTGCCATAGTAACGGTATCGGCGGAACAGCTGGCCATTCGCCATGATGGTCTCGGCAGTACGGGTTACCTCATAGTCGCGGCCGTCTTGCATCGTGAGGTCGAGCACCACATGGTCCTGCTTGTCGCCATTGTAGTCGTACATATACACCCGGCCCTCTTCGTCCTCGCGCAGGGCACCGAAGTACTTTTTCTTGTAGTCCCGGTCGTCCCTCCTGTACATCTTCATGTACTGTCGTCCGTCGATGACGGTGTCGCCGTCCAGTTGATAGTACGACATACATTCCATATAGGGTGTTGTCTCCATATCTGCACTGTGATAGAGATAGACCCACACCTTGCCCTGTTCCAGCATCCGGCGCGCTGGAACCTCGGCACTTGCCGCCATGCAGCATATCGTTGCCAGCAGGAATAATACAGACTTTTTCATACGCTTTGTGTTATTTGTCGTGGGCAAAGTTATGAAAAAGCGAGCAGAAATACAAACTTATTCAATTTTTTTTCACGGGGGGAAGAACGTTGCTTATGCCAGGCTATGTCAGAGGCGTGCATTGATAGGCACCACGAGCTTTATGCTGATGTTGCGCCCCATGTTGTAGACACCGCGCCGGCTGGTGACGGTATTGAGGTCGGCATATTTCAGTCGGCTTAGGTGATTTTGGTAGGCCTTGTTCAGCACATTGTCGGCAATGACATACAACTCTGCCACCTTCTTCCCCCTCCACTGTATGTCCGTCCCTGCCGAGAAGTTCAGCAGCACATAGGCCGGTGTCACGGTCTCCGTCTCGTCGGCCTTGTAGATGTGCGACTGCTTGAGGTAGTAGTTGAGCCCTGCGGGTTACATTGAAGCCACAGTATGCCGAAGCGTAGCCGCTGGCATACGGTGTTTGGTAATGCTTGGATACATTGATATATACAAAGGCAGCTCCCAGGTTGGCTGCTAAAAAGGTAAGCGAGAGGAACTGGCAGAGTACACAATTGTGTGCCCACGAAACCATCTGGGTAAGATGTCCGTGACAGTCGTGATGAACGCAATCGGTACATTCTGTATCTGCTTCCGACGAGATATTCTCATGAACGTGAACCGACGAGAGAAACAGCATTGGCACAAACACTGCCAATAGCAACCACGAAGCAATATGTTGTTTCAATGTCCAGTTCACGGGGGACAAAGTTACAACTATTCATACAGATTTCCAAGTCCTTACCTCGGAAATTGCATAAAAAAGAGGATGTGCATAGACACATCCTCGTGGAAATGAGTAGCTGGAAGCGCAGGGGATGTTGGAAGGGCGAGGCTACAGCCCCATGATTTTGAGGATGAAGGGAGCAAGTAGAGCGGTGAGCAGACCATTGAGGATGAGGCCCAGCGAGGCGTAGGCCCCATAGGTGTCGCCCTTTTCCATTGC
The DNA here is from genome assembly GCA_905234735.1 of uncultured Bacteroidaceae bacterium. Taxonomy (GTDB): domain Bacteria; phylum Bacteroidota; class Bacteroidia; order Bacteroidales; family Bacteroidaceae; genus Physcousia. The sequence goes on from CAJOJA010000002.1 coordinate 23,538, forward strand.
CCGCGAGGTGCCCACGGCATGGGAAGCGGTGCCGATGCTGAGGCCTTGCGAATAGGGATTCTTGATGTGCCACACCTCCAGAACCTTGAAGCCGAAGATGGCACCGAAGAGTCCGACGCTGACCACGATGGCTGCCGTGAGCGAGGGTATGCCACCCATGGCTTGACAGACCTCCATAGCTATCGGAGTGGTGACGGACTTGGGGGCAAGGGAGATGATGGTCTCGCGGGAGGCACCCATCAGTTGGGCTATTGCCACAACGCTGGCCACGCCAACGATGCAACCTGCCAGTTGCGAGAGGAAGATGGGCAGGAACTGTCGGCGTATCTGTCCCAGATGCTGATAGAGCGGTACGCCGAGCGCCACAATGGCGGGCTTGAGCCAAAACTCGATGTAGTTGCCGGCCTGGGCATACGTCTCGTAGCTGATGTTAGTGACCTTCAGGAGAAGAATCAGTGCAATGATGGTCAGAAGGATGGGATTCAAGACAATCCATCCCGTCCACTTCTGCAACTGGCGGACAGCGTAGTAGATGCCGAACGTCAGGGCCAGCAGTATGGTGTTATTCTGCAGTATCTCCATCGTTCTTCACTTTTAGTTTCTGATGTGTCCATCCTGTGACGATGAGAACCAAAACGGTGCTGACCACCGTAGCCACAACGATGGGCACAAGTTCGGCCCGGATGATGTCGAGATAGAGCATCAGCGCCACACCGGGCGGCACGAAGAAGAATCCCATGTTGGAGATGAGGAAGTCCGACATCCCCTTGACCCATTCCACCTTGATGACCTTCATCTGCAGCATGGCTGCCAGCAGCATCATGCCGATGATGCTGCTGGGTATGGTGATGCCTGTCAGCCACACTATCAGTTCACCGATGGCCAGACAGCCAAAGATGATGAAGCACTGTCGTATCATGTGCGATGTCCCGTGCCATTAAACGATGCCTTGAGCCATCATGGCCTTCGCCACTTTCATGAAGCCGGCAACGTTGGCACCGCGGACATAGTTGATGTAGCCGTCGGGTTGGGTGCCGTACTTGACGCACTGCTTGTGGATGGCGTGCATAATTTGGTGCAGGCGTTGGTCAACCTCGTCGGCACTCCACGAGAGATGCATGGCGTTCTGGCTCATTTCCAGGCCGCTGGTGGCCACACCACCAGCATTTACGGCCTTGCCTGGGGCATAGAGCATCTCGGCCTCGATGAAGGCGTCGATGGCCTCGGGCGTGCAGCCCATGTTGGAGATTTCACCCACACAGGTGACGCCGTTCTGGATGAGCTGACGGGCATCGTCGCCGTTCAGTTCGTTCTGCGTAGCACAGGGCAGGGCGATGTCGCACTTCACCTCCCAAGGCCGTTTGCCGGGAACGAAGGTCGAGCCGGGGAACTCGTCGGCGTATGGCTGGCAGATGTCGTTGCCCGAAGCACGGAGTTCGAGCATATAGTCAATCTTTTCGCCGCTGATGCCGTCGGGGTCGTAGATGTAGCCGTCGGGACCGCTGATGGTAATGACCTTGGCGCCCAGTTGGGTGGCCTTCGTGGCAGCGCCCCAGGCCACATTGCCGAAGCCCGAGATGGCTACGGTCTTGCCCTTGATGTCGATGCCGCGTGTCTGGAGCATTTCATTGACAAAGTACAGGCCGCCAAAGCCCGTGGCTTCGGGACGGATGAGTGAGCCGCCGAACTCCAGGCCCTTGCCCGTCAGGACGCCGCTCCAGTCGCGTGTCAACTTCTTGTACTGGCCAAACAGGTAGCCCACCTCGCGGGCACCGACGCCGATGTCGCCAGCGGGCACGTCGATTTCGGGACCGATGTAGCGGTACAGTTCGTTCATGAAGGCCTGGCAGAAGCGCATGACCTCGGCATCGCTCTTGCCGCGCGGCGAGAAGTCGGAGCCGCCCTTGCCGCCACCCATGGGCAGCGTGGTGAGGGCGTTCTTAAACGTCTGTTCGAAGCCCAGGAACTTCAAGATACTGAGGTTCACCGAGGCGTGGAAGCGCAGGCCGCCCTTGTAGGGGCCAATGGCGCTATTGAACTGCACGCGGTAGCCTAGATTGACCTGCACCTCGCCCTTGTCATCGACCCAGGGCACACGGAAGGTGATGATGCGCTCGGGTTCCACGAGTCGCTCGATGAGCTTGGCCCGTTCGAACTCGGGATGCTGGTTATAGACTTCTTCGATACTCAGCAGAACCTCGTGTACGGCCTGCAGAAACTCTTTCTCACCGGGGTGCTTGGCCTCCAGTTGATTCATGATTTGCTTGACGTCCATGGTATGCGGATTAGATTAAAGATTAAAAGTCACTCTTCACTTCGATGTAGTCAATGTCCGGCATCCAGGCTTTGGCATTGGAGAGGCGGATGACGTTGTCGCCCTTCTGCAGTTTTATGGGGATGCTGGTGGTTGCCGTCTTGTCCCATGCGGGACTCTTGACGGTGAGGGTCTTTATGTTCTTTCCGTTCACGCTGACGGTCATCTGTCGTTCTTCGGCCGAGGCGTAGGCAATGGTCAGCGTGCGTGCGCCGCCTTCGGGCGAGTAGACGTGCTGCCACTGCAGGTCGTTCTGTTTGCTCTGGCCCAGCCAGCAGGCTTTGTAGCCGCCGGAGAAGTTGTTGTCAGCAGTATATATGCCTGTCTTCTCGCTTTGGTTGTTGCGAATCTCTTGGTAGTCACTGATGTAGGCCGTTTCGGCTTCGTAGCGCGTGCGTTCCAGACGCTCTTGGGCTGTGGCCTTATAGATGCGTGTGCCGTGTGCAGGAACACTGGTCTGAAAACCGTTCTTGAAGGTGCCGAGTTCCTTCTGTTCGAAGCAGTCGCGCAGGCTGACACTGCCGTCGAGGTCAATGTCCTTGAAGAAGACGGTTGCGAAGCGTTCGTCGTCGTTCGGATTATAGATGGCAAAGACACGCGTCAGCCCGTTCAGTTCCTCCACGTCGCGCACCAGAATGTAGCATTCGTTTGTCCGCTTCACGAGGTAGGCCTGCTGGAAGGTCTTGTCCTGATTGATGCCGATGAGGTCGGAGTTCTTCATCAATGCCAAAGGTTCGGGGCGTAGGTTGCTCATGTCGCAGCCGATGAGTAGTGGAGAGTTCATGATACACCATAGGCCGAAGTGCGTCTTGTCCTCCTCTATCGACATTGAGCGGCCTACCTCCAGCATGTCCATGTCGTTGTAGTGTCCGGGTGTGCAATAGGCTGAAAGATAGATGTTTTCAGCCAGAATGTTGCGAACGGACTTCCAGGCGTCGTAGATGTCGCCGGTGGTGCGCCACGAGTCGGCCACGTCGGCGCTCCAGGTGCCGGGATAGGCCCAGCGGCACATGTTGTAGACGATGCCGGGCTTGCCGCAGTTCTTGATGGCGTTGGAAATCTTGGTGTACTGCTGGCGCTCGTCCAGCTTCATGTGGGCGCCGCCGCAGTAGTCGACCTTGATGAAGTCGAAGTCCCAGTCGATGAAGTAGAGCCGACAGTCCCGTTCCTCGTGTCCGGCAAAGCCTACACCGATGCCCCATGCATGACGATTGCCAGAGCCACAGGTGTTATCACCAGCGTCGCTATAGATGCCAGCCTTCAGGCCCAGTGAGTGGATGTAGTCGACCAGTGAGCGCATGCCCGAGGGAAATAGTTTGGTGTTCAGGCGCAGATTGCCGTCCTCACCGCGTCCGTCCCAGTAGCCGTCGTCGATGTTCACAAACTGGTAGCCAGCATCCTTTAGCCCTGTTCGCACCATCGCATCGGCCTGGCCCCTGATGACCTCCTCGTTGATGTTCAGTGCGAATGTGTTCCACGAACTCCAGCCCATAGTCGGCCCTTGCTGGGCATAAGAGTGAAGAGTGAAGAATGAAAAGTGAAGAATGAGAGTCACTAATACGAATCGTTTCATGGCCTATAATTTTTAATTTTAATTTTTAATCTTTAATCTTTTCAGTGTGCCTCCAGCCAGTTCTTGCCGAAGCCACAGTCGGCAACAAGGGGAACGTTGAGGGAGATGGCGTTTTGCATTTCCTCCAGGACGATGGCCTCTACCCTACCCTGTTCTTCGGGCACGACGGAGAAGTTGAGTTCGTCGTGAACTTGCAGTATCATCTTGCTTTGGATACCCTCTTTCTTGAAGCGCTGGTGGATGCGAATCATGGCCACCTTGATGATGTCGGCAGCTGTACCCTGAATGGGGGCATTGATGGCATTGCGCTCGGCAAAGCCGCGAACAGTGGCGTTGTGCGAGTTGATGTCGGGCAAGTAGCGGCGACGACCGAAGAGTGTGGTGACATAACCTTGCTGGCGGGCCACTTCCTTGGACTTCTCCATGTAGTCGTGAACCTGTGGGAAGGTCTGGAAGTATCCGTCAATCAGCATCTTGGCTTCGTCGCGCGGAATATCCAGTCGCTCGGCCAGACCAAAGACGGTGATACCGTAGATGATGCCGAAGTTGGCCCGTTTGGACTTGGCGCGTTCGTCTCGGGTCACCTCGTCGATGGGTTTCTTGTATATATTGGCAGCGGTTGCGGCATGCAGGTCTTTGCCTTCGCTGAAGACGCGAATCATGTTCTCGTCCTGCGACAGATGGGCCATCACGCGAAGTTCAATCTGGCTGTAGTCGGCAGAGAAGAACAGACAGCCAGGCTCTGGAACGAAGGCCTTGCGAATCTCCTTGCCGTCCTCACCCCGGATGGGAATGTTCTGCAGATTGGGGTCGCTGCTTGAGAGGCGGCCTGTGGCTGTTATTGTCTGGTTGAACGAGGTGTGAATGTGTCCCGTTCGGGGGTTGATAAGTTTGGGTAGGGCTTCGATGTAGGTGCCTATGAGCTTCTTCAATCCTCTGTGTTCCAGTATGTCTGCCACTATTTCGTGCTTGCTGCGCAGTTGCTGCAGCACCTCCTCCGAGGTTACGTACTGTCCCGTCTTGGTCTTTTTTGCCTTCTCCATAATCTGGAGTTTGTCGAAGAGAATCTCGCCCACTTGTTTGGGTGAGGCGATGTTGAACGGTTCGCCTGCCAACTCGTAGATACGTCCTTCGAGTTCGTTCATGCGGTGGGTTAGGACGACTGATGTTTCCTGCAGCGAAGCGGTGTCCAGCCGCACACCGTTCATCTCCATTTCTGCTAGGACGGGCATCAATGGCATCTCAATGTTATAGAAAAGGTCTTCGCATGCGAACTTCTTCAGTTCGGCTTCCAACTTATTCTTCAAACGCAGCGTAATGTCAGCATCCTCGCAGGCATATTCGTAGACCTCTGCAGGAGTGAGGTCGCGCATCGAGCGTTGGTTCTTACCCTTTGGTCCGATGAGTTCATCGATGTGTATGGTCTGATAGCCGAGGTAAATCTCCGCCATGTAGTCCATGTTGTGGCGTAGTTCGGGCTGTATGAGGTAGTGAGCAATCATGGTGTCCCACATTGGGCCGGCCAGTTCGATGCCATAGTTGTGAAGCACTTCGAGGTCGTACTTCAGGTTCTGCCCCACTTTCAGTATCTCCTCATGCTCATAGACGGGTCGGAAGATATCGACAATCCTTTGTGCCTCGTCGCGATGGGCAGGCACAGGGACATAGAAAGCCTCGAACTCGCGGACGGCGAAACTCAGGCCCACCAGTTCTGCATCGATGGCCGATGTAGAGGTGGTTTCTGTGTCCAGACATACCGTTTTATTAGCGAGGAGATAATCGCACAGCTTCCGCATTTCCTCCTCGCTATCGACGAGTTTATAGTCGTGTTTGATGGTCTGCAAGGTCTCGAAGCTGGTAATCTCTGCGGCCTCTGTATTCTCTGTGCCTTCTGTGCTAAACCCGAAGAGGTCGAGCTGCTGTCCGTTCTTTTTCTCTGTGGGCTCTGTCTTCTCTGTGTGCTTTGTGCGCTTCGCAAGAAGCGATCTCATCTCCAGTTCCAGGAGCAGCTTGCCCAGTTCATCTTCGTTGGGTTCCACGAGCTGCAGGGCCTCCATATCCAGTTCGATGGGTACATCGCGCTTGATGGTTGCGAGGAAGTACGACATTCGGATGTCCTCGACGTGCTCCTCCACTTTCTCGCGAAGTTTTCCCTTAATCTCGCCTGAGCGTGCAATCAATTGATCTATGCTGCCGAACTCATTGATGAGTTTCACAGCCGTCTTCTCCCCCACCCCGGGACAACCTGGGAAGTTGTCTGCCGAGTCGCCCATCAGAGCCAATAGGTCGACGACGGCTTGCGTCGTGGGTATGCCGTATTTCTCACAAACCTCACGAGGACCCATCGTTTCGTAGCCGCCTCCGTGACGGGGACGATAGATGAAAACGTTGTCCCCGACCAGCTGGCCGTAGTCCTTGTCGGGTGTCAGCATGTAGGTCTCTATGCCCATCTTCCCTGCCTTGTCTGCTAACGTTCCAATCACGTCATCTGCCTCATAGCCATCTACTTGCAGGATGGGTATGCGATAGGCGCGAAGCAAATCCTTGATGATGGGCACAGCCTTGCGGATGTCCTCTGGCGTTGCCTCGCGTTGGGCCTTATAGTCGGGGAAGGCCTCGCTGCGGAAGGTTGGTCCGCTGGGGTCGAAGGCCACGCCGATGTGGGTGGGCTGCTCTTTGGTCAGCACCTCGTTGAGGGTATTCAGAAAGCCCATGATAGCTGACGTGTTCAGCCCCTTGGAGTTTATTCTCGGGTTCTTGATGAAGGCGTAGTAGGAGCGAAAAATCAGCGCGTATGCATCGAGTAGGAACAGCTTTTGCATGGTATTCGTGTTATTCATTTCCCAAAGTTACAGCAAACCAAGCGAAATCGCAAATTTATTTCCACTTTTTTATCTTTCACATTTTATCTCGTGCTGTATACAGGGTCTCGACGTTTCGCCTCCGCAAACGCTATACTAATGTATCGCGCGTAAGAATAGTAATGTCACGGCCCAGTCATTACTAATGCTTGAGCCCCCGACATAGTGAATTTCAATGCTAGGTTATAGTTTTTTTCGTAAAATCTAAAATGCAAGGAGGGGAAATGTGGAGAATATTTTGTACTTTTGCACTCGAAGAACGAAAATGATGGATAAACTGAGCGAGATACGGTTGCCGATAGAGGCGGAGCTGAAGGCGTACAGAACCATGTTCGAAGCAACCTTGCAGACGCAGAACCCGTTGCTGGATATGGCGTTGCGTCATGTCATGAAGCGACAGGGGAAGATGATGCGTCCCATCCTGTTGCTGCTGGTCGCTCGGTTGACTGGAGAGGTAGACGAGGCCGTGCTGAATGCCGCTGTGGCCTTGGAACTGCTGCACACCGCCTCTCTCGTTCACGACGATGTGGTTGACGAGAGTGATCGCCGCAGGGGACAGCAGTCGCTGAACGCGCTACTCGATAACAAGGCAGCTGTCTTGGTTGGCGATTTCTTGCTTTCGAAGGCATTGTACCATTCAGCACAGACAGGGTCGAATAGGGTAGTGACGTGGGTATCCGAACTGGGTCAGACACTGTCGGACGGTGAACTTCATCAACTCGCAAATCTTGACAAAACAGAATTCTCAGAGGAGGATTACTTCGAAGTTATCCGCAAGAAGACAGCTGTACTCTTTGAGACTTGTGTACGTGCAGGAGCTCTGCTTTCTGGGGGTGGGGAAGAGGATGTACAGTGCCTGGGGCGTTTTGGCCTTCAAGTGGGTCTGTGCTTCCAGATGCGAGATGATTTGTTTGATTTTGACAATCAACACGATACTGGTAAACCAAATGGCAATGATATGCGCGAGGGAAAGCTCACGTTGCCCGTTATTCATGCCCTGTTGGAAACGAAGGATGCCTCTATGGTGGCCCTGGCCATAAAGGTTCGTCGGGGTGAGGCCACAGAGGAAGAAATTGCTCGCCTGGTGCAGTTCACACACGATGAAGGTGGTATTCTATATGCTGAGAAAAAGATGTACAAAATAGGGGAGGAGTCCCTTCGTATGTTGGATTATAAGCGCGAGGCTGACGGACTCGTACTCTCATCCCTCTCTCAGTATGTACGTTTCGTTGTGGGGCGCGACTTGTAATCTTTTTCATCGCTATACATATTCAAGCGTCATATTGTTCTAACCTTCGACGGTGCATCGACCAACTTTCGACGACGTGACGTCCGAGCCTCGACGATACGTCGACCAAGCCTTGGCGACGCGTCGACCAACTTCCAACCTCGTAACGAGTCGCCTCGCGGTGCTGAAGTTTATTTTTCCTTCGATGATGGGCGTTTTGTTAATTCTTTTGCCATTTTTTGTTCTTTCTCTTCTATTTTGGAGAAAATGGATGCGCTTCATTTCGCTCCTTATATTCTATGAATCAACCTTTTATCGTTATTTTGATGCGCTGAGAATCGCAAAAAAAATCCGTCCTCGGGGGAAGGACGGAAATATTTAAGTCTGAGAGGGTCAAAATCAGAAGAATTTCACTTCCTTGCCTTCAACCTCACTCAGAAGCAGGTTGGCCAGTCGACTGGTTCCAAGTCGCAGCCACTGATTTGTCAGCCATTGTTCGCCTAAGATTTCCTTCACAATAGTGTAGTACACGAGAGCATCGTGTACGGTATTCAGTCCGCCGGCTGGCTTGAAACCGATTTGTATGCCGGTCTTGTCGTAGTATTCCTTGATGGCTTGGCACATCACGTAGGCTGCCTCTGGAGTGGCTGCAGGTTTCTCCTTACCGGTACTTGTCTTGATGTAGTCGGCTCCGGCATACATAGCCAGGATGCTTGCCTTTTTGATATTTTCGGCGCTTCCCAGCAACCCTGTCTCCAGAATGACTTTCAGGCTGCGTTCACCGCAGATGGCTTTCAGTTCGGAAATTTCGTCGCAAACGGTTTCGTAGTCCCCAGAGAGAAATTTTCCGACGCTCATGACCATGTCAATTTCTGTTGCGCCATCCTTCACGGCTAGTGCAGTTTCGGCAACCTTTACTTCAATGAGTGCCTGTGAAGAGGGGAAACTACCGCTCACACATGCAACCTCTACACCTTCGATTTCCAGACTCTGACTGACTATCTTGGCAAAACAAGGATAAACGCATATCGTGGCCACATGGGGTAGGGTGGGGTAGGCCTCCTGGAACTGATTCACACGTTCCGTAAAGGCGAGTACGCTTTCGTCCGAATCGGTGGTTTTCAGGGTGGTCAGCTCGACGCTGCCCATCAGAAACTTCTTTACCTCGAGGGTGTCGTTCTCAGGAACCTTTTCCTCGATGAGACGGGCTACTTTCTGGGCTACTTCCTCGTCGCTGATGTGGGTTTCATACTGGGCCAGTACCTGATCGTACTTGCTCATGTCTTCCATGTGGAAGTGTTCGTGGTCGTGACCACAGTTGCAATGTTCGCTCATAATATTATTGTAGTTTAGGGTTATTTATATGCCTTGTTTTGTCTCTGTTAGTCTTTTTTTCGATACTTTTTTCTAATGCTTCGGTTAGGTCGACACCCGTTTGGTTGGCCAGACAGATAAGCACCCACAGCACGTCTGCCATCTCTTCCTGAAGTGCTTCCTTACCGTTGTCCTTGGCTCTCGGATCACTTGCTTTCCACGACTGTTCACCGTACCTGCGGGCAATTATTCGTGCCAATTCGCCGATTTCTTCGGTCAATACAGCCATATTGGTAAGCTCTGAAAAGTAGCGTACTCCATATTCCTTTATCCACGCATCTACGCGTTCCTGTACCTCTTTTATAGTCATCTTTTACTCCTTATTCTTCGTGTCTATACATATAGTAACCGGCCCGTCATTAATCAGCGAAACTTGCATATCAGCCCCAAATTCACCTGTTCCTATTGGTTTTCCCAATAGATCGGCAATATGCTTACAGAATGCTTCATACAAAGGTATAGCCTTCTCTGGTCGTGCAGCACGTATGTAACTGGGACGGTTTCCTTTCTTTGTACTGGACATTAATGTGAACTGACTTACCACAATTATGTCACCTCTAGCATCCACGATACTACGGTTCATTACCCCCATTTCATCGTCGAACACGCGTAGTGCAACAATCTTACGGCAGAGCCAGTCAATGTCCTCCTGGTTGTCTGCTTCTTCTATACCCAATAGTACCAATAATCCTGTGTCTATTTGGCTCTTTATACGCCCTTCGATACTTACGCTGGCGTTCTTAACACGTTGTATAACTACTCTCATGTTGCGAATTTACGTATTTTCTGTCTTTTGGGCAAGCGCTTCGTGCAATATTTTAGCTTTATTGTCACCTATTACTTCAATTAGTGCTTTAAGTGATGCCTCACGAATTCGTTTAACGCTGCGGAAATGTTTAATTAAAAGGTCTCGTGTGCGTGGTCCAATACCCTTGATTTCATCCAGTTCTGAGGCCACCTGATGCTTGCTACGCTTATCGCGATGGAAGGTTATGGCAAAGCGGTGTACTTCGTCCTGTATTTGCGTTAACAGTCGAAATAGTGGAGAGTCCGTCTTCATACCCACAACTTGCGGTGGAAAGCCGTAAAGTAGTTCGTGTGTACGATGTTTGTCGTCCTTAGCTAAGCCCGCAATAGGTATGTTTAGTCCCAGTTCGTCCTCCACAACTTTACGTACTACTTCCATTTGTCCTCGTCCGCCGTCGGTTATTATGAGGTCGGGTAGAGGACTGCCTTCTTCCGTCATTCTTGAGTATCGTCTTCGTACCACCTCTTGCATGGATGCATAATCGTCGGGCCCATCGACGGTTTTGATATTATATTTTCGATAATCCTTTTTTGATGGTTTCCCCATTCGGAATACCACACAACCAGCAACGGCATCTGTTCCTTGGCTATTCGAGTTATCGAAGCATTCGATGGTAATTGGCATTTTATCCATACCCAATATTACCTGTAATTCCTTCATCAGTCGAACACTTTTCTGCTCTGGATTTAACTTGTCAGTCTGTAATATACGGTCTTTCTTGTATTGTAATACATTAAGTCGTGACAGCTCCAATAGTTTCTTCTTGTCACCACGTTGAGGTACGGTTAACACTACGTCGTTTAGAAATTGTTCCACGGGGAACGGTATGATAACTTCCTTACTTCCACTTGGATACCTTTTCCGCATTTCACCAATGCCTAAGACGAGAAGTTCTTCTGGAGTTTCCTCAAGGCGCTTCTTTATTTCGAACGTAAAGGCTTGTGTTATACATCCGTTGACCACGTGTAAGTAGTTTACGTATGCTTCCTTTTCACCGGATTCTATGTTATATACATCCACGTTGGTTACGACGTTGCTGACCACTTCGCTTTTACTGCGATAGTTGTCCAACAGCAGATATTTCCTTTTTAATTCTTCTGCTTCTTCGAACCGTAAATCTTTGGCCAACTGGGTCATTTCTTGCCGAAGTTGTTGCTCTATTTCGCGTGTATTCCCTTTTAGTATCTCTTTTGCTTCGTCGATCCATCGCATATATTCGTCGTGACTGACCTTTCCTATACACATGCCGCCGCAGTTTTTTATGTGAAAATCTAGGCATTCACGATATTTTTTATTTGCAACTCCATCGGCAGTTATAGGCATTTTACAGCGACGAAGCGGGTATAGATTTTGTATGAGTTCAAGAAGTATGTGAAGGGTCGGAATGTGGCTATAGGGTCCAAAGTAGGTTCCTATCTTACGGTTTATTTTACGTGTCTGAAATATTCGTGGAAAATATTCGTTTGTGACCACTATACTAGGGTAAGTCTTGCCGTCCTTGAGTAGGATGTTATATTTCGGATTCCACTGTTTGATGAGGTTGTTTTCTAATAGCAGTGCATCTTCTTCGGTCTTTACCACTATGTATTTGATGTCCCTGATGTTTTCTACCAGACGTTTTGTTTTCAAGTTTTGCTGTTCCTTTTGGAAGTAACTTGAAACGCGCCGCTTAAGTCGTTTGGCTTTGCCTACATATATAATGGTGCCCGTATCGTCGAGATACTGGTAACAACCGGGCGAGTCGGGAAGGTTGTTGACTATGCCACGTAGATATTCGCTTACTTCAGGTTTCAAATCTTTATTAGTGTTGTGATTTCTGTGTCTTCGTCAAATACGGCCCGTCCGTTCAACCCCTCGATGGTGAGTTCAATAATAAAGTTGATATAGACCTTATTGGGTTTAAATTCTTTTACTAGTCCATAAGCAGCTTTCATGCTCCCACCTGTGGCCAGGAGGTCGTCGTGAAGCAGAACAACATCGTTTTCCGTTATGGCATCAGTGTGTATTTCTATGGTGTCTTTTCCGTACTCCTTCATATACGTTGCCTTGCGTGTTTCTGCGGGGAGTTTTCCTGGTTTGCGACACATCACGAAGCCAGCTCCTAAGCGCAGGGCCAGTGCTGCCCCCACTATGAATCCTCGACTTTCAATTCCCACCACCTTGGTGATGCCTTTCTCTTTGTACATTTCATAAAGTTCGTCCACCATGATGCGTAGGCATTCGCCATCCTTGAATAGGGTGCTGACATCCTTGAATTGAATCCCCTTGATGGGGAAGTCGGGTACGTTGCGTAGGTTCTGTAGTAAAATAGGGTTATTCATATTATTGGGTTTTATATGATTTATGTGATTTATGTGACTTATGTGACTTATATGACTTATACGTTTTATGTACGTTATTGTTTCACGTGAAACTATCGCCCCATGAGTACCATGAGGACGCTGATGTCGCTGGGCGATACGCCTGGGATGCGGCTGGCCTGTGCCAGTGTTTCCGGGTCGATATTCGAAAGCTTTTGTCGAGCCTCGGTGCTGAGTGAAGGAAGCTCTTCGTATTTGAAACGGCCCCGTATGTGCAGTTCCTCAAGGCGTTGCATCTTCTCGGCTTGCTGTCGTTCGCGCTCGATGTAGCCGCTGTACTTGATTAGGATTTCAGCAGCTTCGGCGATTTCCTCACAACGGTTAGGTGACTGTTCAATGGCTTGTGCCAAACGAGGTAGGGCAGGGGCGAGGTTTTCGAATGAAAGACCAGGTCGGCTGATGAGGTCGACCAACTTGCAGCCCTTGGTCAGCGGTGTGCTGCCCAGTGTCTCCAGATAAGGGTTGATGAGATCCGCCTTGACGGAATAGTTCTTACAGAATTCCAGTATTCGGTTTATCTCTCCCTGCTTCTCTATCCAATGCTGGTAGCGAGCTGCGGTAGCCAGCCCTAGTTGGTAGGCACGTGGTGTAAGGCGAGCATCGGCATCGTCCTGACGAAGCAGGATGCGGAACTCGGCACGACTGGTGAACATGCGATACGGTTCGTCAACGCCTTTCGTCACGAGGTCGTCGATGAGTACCCCGATGTAACTCTCGTCTCTATGCATTACGAACTCGCCGCCACCGCTGCATTTCAGTGCAGCATTCACACCAGCCACCAGCCCTTGTCCGGCAGCTTCCTCGTAGCCTGTGGTGCCGTTCACCTGACCAGCCAAGAATAGTCCGTCCACCTTCTTGCTCTCCAGTGTATGGTGGAGCAGGGTGGGATCGAAGTAGTCATATTCGATGGCATAACCTGGACGGTAAATCTTCAGGTCGCGGAAGGCAGGAATGAGCCGCAGCGCCTCCAGTTGCACGTTGATGGGCAGCGACGAGGAGAACCCGTTGAGGTAATACTCTTGTGTGTTCAGTCCTTCTGGCTCGAGGAATAGCTGGTGCTGATCCTTATCGGCAAACGTGACCAGTTTGGTTTCGATGCTGGGGCAATAGCGAGGCCCTATGGATTGTATCTGTCCGTTGTACAGCGGCGAGTCGGGCAGACCTTGGCGCAGTCGTTCGTGTACGGCGGGGTTCGTATAGGTTATCCAGCAGGGCAAGAAGCCCTCCTTTTTCCCCTTATGTTGAGGGATGTTTTCGCTGTCATGACTCCTCCCCATTATGGGGGAAGATGGAAGGGGGCTGTACGAGAAACGATGGAAGTCTTCATCGCCTGGCTGCAGTGTCATATCCTCGAAGTGGACACTGCGTCCATCGATGCGGACGGGGGTTCCCGTCTTCATGCGCCCAACAGTGATGCCGTGTTGGGCAATGCTCTCCGAGAGCCTGAGCGAAGGAGGTTCGGCACAGCGTCCTCCCGCCAGCTGGGTACGTCCGATATGCATCAATCCGTTGAGGAACGTCCCAGCCGTGATGATGACGCAGCGACAAAGGAATGTGATGCCCAGATAGGTCTCCACGCCCTTCACTTGTCCGTTCTCCACCAGCAGTTCCTTCACCTGGTCTTGCCATATCGACAAATTCTCCTGGTTTTCCAGAACATTGCGCCATGCCCAAATGAAACGTCCCCGATCGCATTGTGCACGTGGACTCCACATGGCGGGTCCCTTCGAACGGTTCAGCATTCTGAACTGTAGGGTTGTCAGGTCTGTCACCTGTGCCATGTGTCCGCCCAGGGCATCTATCTCGCGAACGATTTGTCCTTTGGCTATTCCACCCACAGCGGGGTTGCACGACATCTGTGCAATCTTGTTCATGTCCATAGTGATGAGTAGTGTTTCAGCACCCATTTGGGCCGCAGCACAAGCAGCCTCGCAACCTGCGTGGCCTGCACCCACCACTACGATATCGTACCTCTCTTGCATCTCTTTTTGTTGGATTTTGTTGCAAATGTAATCATTTTCCGTGAAACTTTCCTCCTCTATAGTTAATTATTTAATGCAATGTTTTTGCTTAAATAGTTTGTAGAATCGTAAAAATATCTTAAATTTGCACGGAATAATACCTAAAAACGAGTAATAACAAATTATTATTAACTTAAAATCAATCCAAAAATCTATGTGGTTAACTAATTCATCCATTGGCAGGAAAGTAATCATGTCCGTTACTGGTTTGGCACTTATCCTGTTTCTGACGTTCCACGGCTGCATGAACATGGTGGCGCTGTTCTCGAAGGACGGCTACAACATGATTTGTGAACTGCTGGGTGCCAACTGGTATGCCGTTGTGGCAACTCTGGGACTGGCCTTCTTAGCTGTATTGCACATTGTCTATGCCTTCGTGCTGACGCTGCAGAACCAACGCGCCCGTGGTGCCAGTAAGTACGCTGTGACCGACAAGCCTGAAAAGGTGGAGTGGGCCAGCCAGAACATGCTCGTGCTGGGCATCATCGTATGTCTGGGTCTGTGCCTGCATCTGTTCAACTTCTGGTACAACATGATGTTTGCCGAGTTGATGGGCTGGGAAGGTCTGACTTGTTCTCCAACAGACGGCTTCGGCTGGATTGTCGAGACATTCTCGAATCCCGTCTTCGTGGTGCTCTACATCGTGTGGCTCTGTGCCCTGTGGTTCCACCTGACTCACGGCTTCTGGTCGGCTATGCAGACTCTGGGCTGGAGTGGTAAGCTGTGGTTCTGCCGCTGGCGTGTGATAGGCTTCATCTACGTGACTCTCGTGGTGCTGATGTTCCTCGTTGTAGTCCTGGCCTTCGCCTTCGGCTGCGCTCCTTCATTGTGTTGCGGTAGCTGCGCTTAATCGTAATTCGTATTTCCTAATTCGTAATTAAAGTACATTATGGCAAAAGTAATAGATTCTAAGATTCCTGCAGGACCGGTGCCTGAGAAGTGGAAAGAATATAAGGCACACCAGCGACTGGTGAACCCCAAGAACAAACTGAAGCTCGATGTCATCGTCGTAGGTACGGGATTGGCCGGTGCCTCGGCTGCTGCCTCTCTGGGTGAGATGGGCTTCAATGTATATAATTTCTGTATTCAGGACAGTCCCCGTCGTGCACACTCCATCGCTGCACAGGGTGGTATCAATGCTGCCAAGAACTATCAGAACGACGGTGACTCCGTTTATCGTCTGTTCTACGACACTGTGAAGGGTGGCGACTATCGTGCCCGTGAGGCCAATGTTTATCGTCTGGCTGAGGTGTCGAACAACATCATCGACCAGTGCGTGGCTCAGGGTGTTCCCTTTGCTCGTGAATATGGTGGCATGCTGGCCAACCGTTCTTTCGGTGGTGCTCAGGTAAGCCGTACGTTCTATGCCAAGGGTCAGACGGGTCAGCAGCTGCTGCTGGGTGCCTACTCTTCGCTGAGCGCACAGGTAAAGACTGGCAAGGTGAAGCTCTTCACTCGTTATGAGATGGAGGATGTGGTCATCGTTAACGGTCGTGCCCGTGGTATCATCGCCAAGAACCTCGTAACCGGTAAGCTTGAGCGCTTCACAGCCAATGCTGTTGTCATTGCCACTGGTGGTTATGGAAATGCTTATTTCCTTTCTACGAACGCTATGGGTTGCAACTGCACCGCAGCCATTCAGTGCTACCGCAAGGGTGCTTACATGGCCAACCCCGCTTACGTTCAGATTCACCCCACTTGTATTCCCGTTCACGGCGACAAGCAGTCGAAGCTGACCCTGATGTCCGAGTCGCTGCGTAACGACGGACGTATCTGGGTTCCCAAGAAGCTGGAGGATGCCAAGAAGTTGCAGGCCGGTACACTGCAGGGCTGGGAGATTCCCGAGGAAGACCGCGATTACTATCTGGAGCGTCGCTATCCCGCCTTCGGTAACCTCGTTCCACGCGACGTGGCCTCTCGTGCCGCCAAGGAGCGTTGCGACAAGGGCTTTGGTGTGAACAACACCGGTCTGGCCGTGTTCCTCGACTTCTCTGAGTCCATCAACCGTCTGGGCCTCGACGCCATGAAGCAGCGTTATGGCAACCTCTTCGACATGTACGAGGAGATTACCGACGTTTATCCCGGCGACCTGGCCAACGAAATCAACGGTGTGAAGTACTACAAGCCCATGATGATTTATCCTGCCATCCACTACACGATGGGCGGCGTTTGGGTAGACTACGAACTGCAGACCAGCATTCCTGGCTTGTTCGCTATCGGTGAGTGCAACTTCTCCGACCACGGTGCCAACCGCCTTGGTGCCAGTGCTCTGATGCAGGGCCTTGCCGACGGTTATTTCGTGCTGCCTTACACCATCCAGAACTATCTGGCCGACCAGGCTATCTGGCCGAAGGTTAGCACCGACCTGCCCGAGTTTGCTGAAGCAGAGAAGGGTGTGCAGGCCGAAATTGACCGACTGATGAACATCAAGGGCAAGCGCTCTGTTGATTCTATCCATAAGGAACTCGGCCACATCATGTGGGAGTACGTAGGTATGGGTCGCACCGCTGAAGGCCTGAAGACTGGTATCCAGAAGATGAAGGAACTGCAGAAGGAGTTCGACACCAACCTGTTCGTGCCCGGCACGAAGGAAGGTCTGAACGTAGAGCTCGACAAGGCCATCCATCTGCGCGACTTCTTCACGATGGGTGAGCTCGTGGCTCACGATGCCCTCTCTCGTAACGAGTCCTGCGGCGGTCACTTCCGCGAGGAATACCAGACGGAGGAAGGCGAGGCCAAGCGCGACGACGAGAACTTCTTCTACGTTGGCTGCTGGGAGTATCAGGGCGAAGGCAAAGATCCCGAGTTGATAAAAGAACCTCTCGAATATGAGGCTATTAAAGTTCAGACAAGAAACTACAAGAACTAAGAGTTATGGCTAAGAATATATCAGTTACAATTAAGTTCTGGAAGCAGAACGGCCCGAAGGACAAGGGCCACTTCGATACCCATGAATTGAAGAACATACCCGACGATACCTCGTTCCTCGAGGCCCTCGACATCATGAACGAGGAACTCATCGCTGCGGGTAAGGAGCCCTTCGTGTTCGACCACGACTGCCGCGAGGGTATCTGCGGTATGTGCTCGCTGTACATCAACGGTACGCCCCACGGCAAGACCGAGCGTGGTGCCACCACCTGCCAGCTCTACATGCGTCGCTTCAAGGAAGGCGACACCATCACCGTAGAGCCTTGGCGTTCGGCCGGCTTCCCCGTCATCAAGGACTGCATGGTCGACCGAGGTGCCTTCGATAAGATTATCCAGGCCGGTGGTTACACCACCATCCGTACAGGTCAGGCTCAGGATGCCAATGCCATCCTCATCCCCAAGGAGGATGCCGACGAGGCAATGGACTGTGCCTCCTGCATCGGTTGCGGTGCCTGCGTAGCAGCTTGTAAGAACGGTTCTGCCATGCTCTTCGTATCTTCGAAGGTCTCTCAGCTCGCCCTGCTTCCCCAGGGTCGCGTAGAGGCTGCCCGTCGTGCCAAGGCCATGGTAGCCAAGATGGACGAACTGGGCTTCGGTAACTGCACCAACACCCGTGCCTGCGAAGCCGTATGCCCGAAGTGTGAAACCATCGCCAACATCGCTCGCCTGAACCGTGAGTTCATCTGCGCAAAGCTGGCAGACTAGTCGTACTATATAAAAAGCCCACCCCGCTCTCTCTTGTAGAGGGCAGGGTGGGGTAACAAAAGAAAAACTAAATTATTAACTTACAGAAAAGCGTTTTTGTTCGTACTTATTTGATATTACATTGAGCTTTTAGCTCTTGTTCTTGAGATTCGAATACCGCCAAATTTTCGCACAAGAAGAGCAAGTAGATTGAAAGTTCACGCTTAGAAGGCGTGAACGATTCATGCTTGTTCTTGTGCAGGTCACTTGGCGGTAACCAGAATCTCGATAAGCATCGAATGGTTCCGCCTTTTTTTTATTTAAGAATTAGATGAAAAAAAATCTTTTATATATTTTTTTGAGCATTAATTCGGTTTGTCATGCTCAGATTTGCCCCGATAATAACCATCCTCATATTATCGATTTAGGTTTACCCAGTGGAACGAGATGGGCATGTTGCAATATGGATGCTTCTAAACCTACAGATGAAGGTGGTTATTATGCATGGGGGGAAACATTCGTGAAGGATGTTTATGATTGGAGTAGCTATTCTTTATGTGAAGGGAATTCTTCTACTTGTGAAAAATTGGACAATATCTCAGGTTCTATAAATGATGTGGCTTATGTCAAATGGGGTAGAGGATGGCATATGCCATCAAGCAGGCAATTTGCAGAACTAGTCCAGATGTGTTCTGTATCATACATGAAAATTGATAATGTTGCTGGAAATATGGTTGTGGGTCCTAATGGAAACTGTATCTTTTTTCCACTTTCCGGAAGAAAAATTGGTAAAGATGTGGCATATTACGGCTATAGTGGTGACCTATGGGGAAATGCTTCAAGTCAGGATATTGCAGGTGTTTTAGCACAGAGCTATAATGAAATTTATTTGACCACCACAAATCGTTGCGAAGGCCTCAATGTCAGAGCGGTAATGGATGGTGTTCCAACTTACAAAACTGCTAAGGACATTATAAAAGAAAATGGATTCAAATCGAGTGTTAGCCCACTATTGACAACGCAATGGACCAAATGGGGCGCTGAAAATTCGTTGTTACCTTTTGTTGATGAAAATAAAACAGAACATGCTGCCACTGGGTGTGGAGTTACAGCATTGGGACAAATATTGAAATTCTGGCAATATCCAACTCATGGGATTGGTGAAAATTACTATGCATGGAAGAATTCATATGAAGTTGATCCTGTTATTCTTTATACTGACTATAGTAATTCATATTACGATTGGCAAAATATGATTTCTGTGTATGAAAATAACAATACAGTTTCCCAAAAACAATCTGATGCTGTCGGAAAGCTGATGTATGATATCGCCGTTGCATTAGAAGTTAAACTTGCTGGTGGAGCAGGGGGTGGAACACAGATAGAATACATACACACCGTACTGAAAAGATTTTTTGGTTACAATCCCCACATGCAATTGCTACGGCAAAAAAATCAAGGTCTTAATGAAATGCTCAAGTTAATCTATAATGAACTCTCGGAAGGACGCCCAGTTTTGATGGGTGGTACTTGTAATGGAGCTAATCATATTTTCATAGCAGATGGATATGACGAAGAAGGCCTTGTTCACTTAAATTTGGGGCATGCCAACCGCAAAGGCGAAGACAAATTCTATAATTTAGCGGAGCATGGTCAGACTTATACTGAAAATATACGTATGATTATTGGCATCAGTCCGCAAGAAATACAATCTCCAATTACTTCTGTACAGGTGTCTTCACCAGGGAAACTTTTAGATGATTTAGGAGGTTTAAGCAATGCTCAACGAGTAACAAGAATAAAAATAACAGGTACAATTAACGCAACAGATATTGCACTATTAGGTCAACTTTCCCAGACTACCACAGGTCAACTCTCATATATTGATTTATCTGATTGTACCATAGAGAACAATGTACTTCCTGCGAAAGCTTTTGCCACAGGTGATGAATATAACTATACGCTCCAAAAAATTATTTTGCCAGAGGGATTAAAGGAGATCGGCGACAATGCTTTTCTTGAATGTAGGGGATTATATGATGTTAATCTTCCTAGTACTTTAACCCGAATTGGTAACTATGCATTCCAAGATTGCAGATATCTTCGAGAATTATTTATACCTAAAGGTCTTTCTAAAATGGGATCTAACCCGTTTATATACGATAAATTGAGTAAATTAACCATTGAAGAAGGAAATGCTTATTACGTAATAAAAAATGATGCTATAATAAGTAAAGATGGTACAACTTTCATTGCTCTTCCACTTATGCCACAAGGTGATTACATAATTCCTCAAGGGGTACGAAGAGTAAATATTGCAGCCATCTCTGAAGGATTCAGACTCAACAGTATATCATTTCCTGCTACAATAACAAGTCTGAATAGCAAAACTTTTTATGGGTATACAACTTTAACAGATATGTATTTTTATAGTGAGAATGCACCTATGGCTTTTACAACAGATAATGTAAAAAAATGCATTATTCACGTACCTTATGGTTGCAAGGAAGAATATGCCCAAAAAGGATGGGATAAATTTGCTGCTATTATTGATGACTGTGATGTCGAATCAAATAATGTTGTTTCTTTACCAACTGAAAATAAGGGACAGGAAGATGATCTCTACTCATTACAAGGCATTAAAATCAAGGGGAATAATAAAGGTGGTGTTATTGTTAAGAAGGGAAAAAAATTTGTTACCAAATAGGAGTATTATTCTCTGTGTTGACAAATTCACAATCTGTACGTACTGAATGAAGGTTTTTGCAATCCGCTTATACGAAAAAAGGACTCAATCCCAATGCAGGGTTGAGTCCTTTTTTATCCTTTGACATATCTTCATTCATTACTTATTTTCGTTAGATATGGGAAAATTTTTGTTATTGCTGTCCGCTAAAACTTTTTACATTATCATAAAAAACAGTCAGCAAATCGTATCTACTAGGGTTTTTTGCTTAAAATAATATCACAATCTCACTTTTTAATGTTTATCTACTTGATATACAAATCAGTAATAGAGTGAGATTAGGGTGTGAGATTTCGGTGATATTATGATATTTCTTTGCTAAAACGCTTGTATACGCAACTATTTTTCTATCTTTGTATCGTCGCTGCGGGTTGATAGTCGTGAGGCTACGGGTCGATAGTCGTGAGTCAACGGGATGTGTGTCGCGAGACAACGCGTAGCAGGGATTGAGACAATACGTCGTTGGAGCCTCGACAATACTAGGTTTGAGGCCCGACAATACTATGACCGAGGCTCGGACATTAGTAGGACGCAGCGTCGTGCCATACGAAGTCTATGGAGTGAGATTTCTTGGAAACCTCACCTAATATCACTGCGAAATCTCACTTTGCAAGCTGCTGTCTATCAGACGATAAGTATACGAAAAGTGAGATTGTGATATTTTTTTCGGGTAAACTTTTCATGTAGAGGATTGCAGTCAGCGAGCCGTAGTCTCTTAATATGCCGGATGCAGAAGTCTATGTTTAGCGGACAGCAATATTACAAAATAAAGGTACACATGGCGAAAATATTGCAATGTTTTTTGTACCTTTGTCTGCTTAAAGTGAGAAAGTGAGTATAATAAAGTATGTCACCACTCGTAACCATAGCCATTCCTGCATATAAGGCTGGACGTCTGCACGGGAGCATTGCCTCGGCATTGAGCCAGACGTATGCCAATGTGGAGGTAGTCGTCGTCAACGACCAGTCGCCGGAGGATGTGGAGGCGGTTGTACGCAGTTTCGACGACCCGCGCATTCGCTATTTCGTGAACGAGCAAAACCTGGGCAAGGGTGACCCTTCGCGCAACTGGAACGAGTGTCTGCGCCGTGCTCGTGGCGAGTGGTTCTGTCTCTTGTGCGACGACGACCAGTATGCCCCCACGTTTGTGTCATCGATGCTGGAGTTGGCCGAGCACTACCCCCAGTGCAATGTACTGCGTTCCTGCGTCCGAGTTATAGATGGGGCAGGAAGGGAGGTGAGTACATACCCCCCGTCGCCTGAATGGGAGAGTCTCGAGGACTACCTTTGGGACTTCTATCACAGCCGTCGCCGCCAGACCATCAGTGAGTTCATGCTGCGTACCTCCACGATGCGTCAGGCCGGAGGCTATGTACCGCTACCCTATGCTTGGGGCACCGACAACCTATCTATTTTCAGTTTTGCCCAGCACGGAGGCATAGCGTCTACGACGGAATGCCTGACCACATTTTGCGACAGCGGCGACAACATTTCGTCAGACGCGCTCCACATGGATGAGAAGTTAGCCGCCTTCCGGCAATACATCGTGGCCACAAAGCGCATGGTCCGGGAGCTGCACTTTGAGCGCAGTGCCAGTCTGCTTTCCGTCATCGATGCCTATTATCGTAGGGCGTGCGTGGCACACATGATGGAGGCCGACCGCCAGGCCTTTTGGTCAATCGTTTCCCGTCGTCGTCAACTGTCCGTTTCGGTAGCGGTTGTCCTTCGTGCCCTGTTGAGACGTTGCCTACGTTAATGAATGGAGCGATAATATTTCAAAAATATAGGTGTTGTGAGTAAATAATTTTAGAGTTTTTTGTGCGATTCCGTAATAATTGTTAACTTTGCAGCGTTTGTCGCCGTAAGGCGAAGGAGAGAGTATAAAAGATTCCAAATTATGAAATATTTTTCAAGTAGAATGGATTTAACTGGTAGTCAGTTGGTGGGAGTCACCGGCTGGTGGAGATTGCTTTTTGTCGTGTGTATGTTTTTGTGTCCGTTGAAGAGCGAAGCTCAGGGAATAGGGCCGAAGGAGTGGCAGGCCATACAGAAGAATCCCGATTACATTATCGGTATGGGCATGAGTAACTCGCTGGAGACTTCTCGCCAGATGGCACAGAACGACCTTGCCAGTAAGATTTCGACAAAGGTAGAGTCGCAGTTCGACTACCTCATCAATCAGAAAACGGAGGGGAAGAATGTTACCTCTTCGTCCAAGATGGAAAACATCATGCGCTCTTACTCGTCCGTGACGTTGAACAACGTGTCGGAGTATATTGCCAAGGAGAAGGGCCAGATAGTGGTCTACCGCTACATGAAGAACAGCGATCTCCGCAGTATGTTCCGCCGTCGGGCAAACCTGGCCCGGAAATGGGCAAGAGAGGCCGCTGACCGTGAAAGAGAGGGAAAGATAGGCGACGCCCTTCAGAACTATTATTGGTCGCTGGCCTTGTTGCGCAGTTGCCCTAACGGTGATTTGGAGGAATTGGGTGAGGACATGACGATGAAGGAAGCCTTTCAGCGCGTGAAGGACATCCTGTCTGAAATCTCCGTCAAGGCCGTATCCGTCGAGAAGGATGCTACTTCGCAAAACGTGACACTGGCCGTCACCTATAAGGGAAAGCCGGCCGTTAACTTCAACTACAAATATTCTCCCGATGGGAAAACGTTCTCGTCCGTATACACTGTCAAGGATGGTGCGGGTCTGTTGGAGCTTCCCGCTAATGCAAAAACGTCCAAACTGAAAATTTATGCCGAGTACGAGTGCCGCGAGGAGGCTAATATCCATCCGGATTTGTACAGCGTGATGGAGTCCACCGACCCTGTTCCCTTCAAGGAGGCTGTTCTGATGGTGGACGCGAAGGAATGCACTCAGCAGTCCGCGGACTATGAAATGCAGATATCCAAGGCCACGCCTCCCACATCGTCTACAGTCAGCGAGGCTCCCACGTCACAGACTCCGCAGGAGCTGAATCGCTATCTGCCTACGATGCAACGGATTGAAAAGGCTATGAACCAGCACGACTATTCCACCCTGAGGGATTGCTTCACGGAAAGCGGTTGGGACATGTTCAGCAAACTCGTTGCATACGGCGATGCCCGTCTGTTGCGCTCGCCAGAGGTTCAGTTCTTCCAGGATAGGGACTTGATGGTCTGCCGGAGCTTCCCCATGAGTTTCACGTTTAAGAACAATCGTCGAAAGTTCACGGAGGACGTGGTCTTCTATTTGGACGCCTCCGGCAAGGTCTGCGAGGTAGCTTTCGGACTGGAGCAAGTTGCCGTTAACGACATCATGAACCGTGGCGACTGGAGTCTGGAGGCTCGTCAGGTGATGATTCATTTCCTGGAGACATACAAGACGGCCTACGCCCTGAAGCGTTTTGAGTATATCAACAGTATTTTCTCTAACGAGGCCCTCATCATTACGGGTTCCATCGTAAAGGCCACCGGTCAGAAAGAGATGAATCCGGCCAAGATGCAGCATGTGAAGTACACCCGTCAGACCAAGGAACAATACATGGCCAATCTGAAGAAGTGTTTTGCCGGCAACGAATACATCAATATTCATTTTGCCGACAATGTCGTACGGCGCTCCCATACCAAGCCGGACATCTATGGCATTCAGATCAAGCAGGACTATTTCTCTTCGTCCTATGGCGATACGGGCTATCTCTTCCTACTCATCGACTTCTCCAATCCCGATGCGCCACTCATCCACGTGCGCACATGGCAGCCCGACAACGATCCCAACATACGCGACGGACGCATAGGCATTGCCGATTTCCTCTTGTAGCATACTCATAATATAAAATATAAAAAGAAGAAACTTATGAATGGAAGTTTGAAAAAACTGATTGTCGCATTGGTAATGGGACTGTTACTGTGCGACGTTGCCTATGCGCAAAAGACAATGGACGTGGCCAAGTTCACACGAATGGACAATGACCTTATGGCTCGCGTAACCAAGCCTGTCCGCGACAAGGACGAGGGCAAGCTCTGTGCCCTTATCCGTGTGGTCACCAATCTTGAAAGCTTGGATTTCCGTGCCGATGCCTTGGGCATTGTAGCGCAGGAAAAACACAATGGCGAGTATTGGCTCTATGTTCCCTACGGAGCACGCAGTTTGTCGTTCGCCCATCAGGGCTATTTCCCCCTGCTTTATCAGTATCCGCAGGCCATTGAGGAAGGTGTGGTTTACGAACTGCGTCTGAACAGCTTCGATACGGCAACGGGAGCTGCTGCACAGAACCTGACCACCCAGATGTTCGTGCTGACCCACAATCCGGACGATGCAAAGGTCTACATCGACGACATGGAGGTAGCCTCCGAGCATGGTGTCTTTGCTGCCATGATGAGCAAGGGCGAACACACCTATAAGGTTGTAGCCGACCAATACGAGGAGGCAGAGGGCAGTTTTGCCTTGGCCGACCAGCCCGTACGCGAATCCGTTACCCTTCAGCCCCTTTTTGCCACCATGCAGATTTTCACCCTTCCCGACAACGACTTCGATATTTCGCTGAATGGTGAAAAGGTGGGCGTTTCGCCCTACAAGAGCGGCCGTCTGGAACCCGGCAATTATCGCGTCCACATCGAGAAGAAGGACTTTTATCCTGTCGACACGCTGGTTCGTCTGCGCGAGGGCGACAACATTCAGTTCACCTGCAAGCTGACGTCGTTCTCCGACAGTCTGTTCTATAACCGCGAACTGGGTGGTCACCGCGTTTCCTTCGGTGTCAACGTGGGTTATCTGATGCCCTTCGTTTCGTCCAGTGCCAGCGGTTTCACGGGAAGTCCCGTCAACTATGCGCTGGCTAACGAAGAAGAGAATGTCGACTATTCCTCCAAAGTAGGTTTCACGGCTGGTCTCATGATGGACATCAAGCTTTACAAGAACTTCTACCTGATGGCAGGTGTCAACTATACGCAGTACAAGTACAAGAACGCGTTCAACCATACGTTTGATGACTTCATCGTCCAGACTTTCAATAACACTGTCTATCGTGGACAGATGAAGACGGACTATAAGGAGAACTACACCCTGCATGCCATCGAAATCCCCATCCTGGCTTCCTATCGCTTCGTGCTCACGAAGCACTCCAGTCTCCACCTGAACCTCGGTCCGTACATCAGCTACGGTATTTCTGCCAAGATGGGTCTCTCCGGTACGGCCGATAGCAAAGGTGAAACTTACGACCGGACGGTAGGCCAGCAGTACGATACTCAAAAGGGCAAGTTCACGCAAACCTACCACACCAGCGGCAACTTCGACCTCTACTCCAAGAGTCTTGGTTACGTAAAGACTATCGAAAATGGTGTAGGTCTGGGTGGCGAAGTGCAGAACGACTACGACTTTGATGCCTCTCCCTATAAGCGTTTCAACCTTGGCCTGAAGCTGGGTGTCACGTATGAACTTCGCGGTTTCCAGTTGAGTGTGGGTTATAACCTACAACTTACCAACATGGCCAACAGCAAGTTCTGGGAGTCCTCCCGTGTTCCCGTCTTCAACAACCAGGTGGGCAACAACAACATGAGCGGCTACAAGCATCGCATCCACTCGTTGGAGATTAAGCTGGGTTATTTCCTGAGATATTAATTTTAACTCAATTTCTAAAATACTTAAATTATGAAGTACATTAAAAATCTTTTTGTCCTGGTCATCTCGTTAATGGCCGGAATGTCTTTGGTCGGCTGTGCAGACGACATTGTCAAGGAACGCCCGATTTCAAACGGTCGTACCATCATTGGTGAGTGGTTGGAAGTCTCTGCCGAGGGGAATTTCAAAACCTACGGAACCAGCAAGTATAATCAGGACAACACTGTTGATATGTGGTTAGCTCTATTAGATGTTCCGAGCAGCTTCTATTATAACTACGCAGGCACCTATACGCTGGACGGGAATACCCTGACTCAGAAATATGCTAATCCTATGACGGGTGAAAACGTGACCGAAGTCTACACCGTTGACGTGAAAGACAAGTACACGATGACCATAACCGCTCCCAAGAACAATTCTACCTCCACCGCCCACCGCGTTGTGGACACCTATGAGGTTAAGGTTGGAGAACGCCGCTCGTTCTTCATTCTTGACAGTTATTTCTCGGCAACCTCATATCAGTCTACCGACGAGAGCATAGCTCGCGTGGAGGCCGATGGTACGATTATTGCCGTAAGGCGTGGTCTGGCCTTTATCAGTGCCACCTCCAGCGCAGGCACAGCCGTCATCCGCGTCGTCGTAACTGACCCGAACAATTACATTGACGACTTCATGTCCTTCATGGGCGGTTCTATCAACGACGTGACTGCCGTGTATGGCAACGACTATATTGAGACCCAGAGTCAAGGTGTCCTGACCGAACGTACATACGCCCTGCTCGACGAAAGGATAGAAAACGTTATCTTTGGATACGCTTCAGGAAAGGTGTTAACGGCTACGGCAACCGTCCGCGAGGGAGTGGACAAAGATGCCATCTTCGAATTGTTCAACAAAAGGTACACTCCTGTTTCTGTCAGCAAGACCTCAGGCCAGTATTCTACAGTGAAGGATGGACAGAAATATGCCATCTACTATTTCCCCGGCCAGAGTATGGTTGTCTATATGATAGACCTGACGAATCCTGACGATGATGACGACAAGTTCTCTGATGAGGACTATAAGCAGTATGAATCGCTGTTGCTGATGGGTACAGCCGATGCTGCTGCTGATTATCTGGGACATGGTGAGTTTACGGAGGAGGAATTGGAAGACGGCTACTTCGATTACGACATCCCTGATAACGAAATCTTCAGCAGCCTTACGGTTATGTTCAACGAAGATCCCGATGACGAAGAGTATATGCAAATCACTACCATCCAGCTGATGACGAAGGCCAACATTTCGAAGGCCGACATTGAAGAGTGGTACAAAGAACACTATCAGGTGTACAACGAACTGAACTACTACAACGACGATCCTCGCTACTACATCTACTTTAGAGAAAAGGGTGCCCGTTGTTTCGTTTATTATAGTTTCAGACCCACCAAGAAATAGTAACAGATACGAGTTCTCATTTTAAGTAGGAACGAATGAAAAAGTTTTTTTCACTGCTTCTCCTTTCACTTGGAATCGTCTTCATGGCTTCGTGCAACGACGATGAGAACGAAAAGAAAGGAAAATTCGAGAGCAGCCAGTTCGAAGGAGAATGGTGCATGCTCAGTGGGACTACGGCCACCGATTTGGTCTTAACTGCAAAATCGCTCAGCGGAGCAGTCTATGTCAACGTGACAACGACTCCCAGAGTCAAGGATGAACTCTCTGGCAGCTGGTCGTATACTCCCAACAGCGAAATGCTGCAGATGAATATTATTTATTCTATAAGTTCGTTGCAGAAGGCAAGTTACTACAAGGTAATTAACTGCACGGACCACATGCTTCTGTTGCGCGAGCAGGAAACGGGTTCGGAAGATATCTACTACAAGGTCGTTGCTTCACCGACGTTGGAGTTGGGTCAATCCTGCGACATCGACCTACCGAACTTCCCCAATGCCGACTACGTTTCCTCCAATCCTGCTATCGCTACTGTCGATGCTCAGGGTCGTGTGACGGCCGTGGGCCAGGGCCTGGCATTCATTACGGTATCTACGCTGCAGGGCTCCGTCGTTGTGAAAGTGAATGTGGTAGGCAATGTATATAAGTTGGTCGATGATTTGACGTCGGACATCGATGCCGTGATGAGCGCGCACGGAACCCCCGACGTTACGGGCCAGAGTGGGCAAAACAGTGCAATCGTCTATCGTCAGCCGACTTTTGTCACCGGTATTTCCGCCATTCAGTACCAGTACGACGAGTCCACCCGTGAGGTCACTCGCATTCTTACACTCTATAAAGAGGAGGCAGACTATGAGAGTGATGCGGATTTCATCAAAGCCCGCTATTTCAAAGTTTCGGATGCATTCTATGGCCCTGTCGAGACGTATATGAACAATCTCTACCTTATTTCTCCTTTCGTAGATAATGGTTATTACATTTTGTACAACAATCTGGTCTATTTCAATCGCGAACGTCATTTTTAAGCAATAGCCCCCTATGTAACAAGAAAAGCGCCACGGATTTATTTCTGTGGCGCTTTTAAGACCATACAATGAAAAAGCAAACCCTTTTATTCTTGTTATTCCTGACGATGGGGATAACCGTTGCTGAGGCTCGGAAGCAGCGGGCGGCCGTTGTGCGCTTAGAGACCACGATGGGCGTGATTCGGGTGGAGTTGAGCGACGAGACGCCGCGCCACCGCGACAACTTCCTTAGGCTGGCCCGTGAGGGCCGGTTGGACAGTACGCTTTTCCACCGCGTCATCAAGGACTTCATGATTCAAGGGGGCGACCCTCGGAGTTTGATAAAGACGCGCGACTCCATTGCCTACACCCTGCCTGCCGAGTTCCGTCTGCCCTGGCTCCACCATGTTCGTGGGGCCCTGGCTGCAGCCCGCGAGCCCGACGAGGTGAACCCTGAGATGCGTTCGTCGGGTTCGCAGTTCTACATTGTCTACGGACGTTCCTGGGGCGAGAACTCCCTTGGCAAGGTGCGTGGTATGCTCAACGAGAAGGACATCGACATGAATCGCGATATGTGGGAAGCCTATCTTCAGCATGGCGGAGCCCCCCATCTGGACGGCACCTATACGGTCTTCGGTCATGTCATCGATGGCATGAAGGTGGTGAAGCAGATACAGTCCGTTGCCACCGATTCCACGGATTGTCCCGTACAGCCAGTCATCCTGTTACGTGCCGTTGTCGAGTCCAAATAACAAAAAAAATAGGAAAAAGTTTGGCCATTTCGCAGAAATACCCTAACTTTGCATCCGCAAAAGCGAGGCCCAGATGGCGGAATTGGTAGACGCGTTGGTCTCAAACACCAATGCCGCAAGGCGTGCCGGTTCGATCCCGGCTCTGGGTACGGAAAGCGGAAGTCGTTCGTCGGCTTCCGCTTTTTTAGTATCCTTTGCGATAGCGGTCCTCCTCCTTGTCCTCCAGCATACCGAGGTACGAGGCGAAGCGGCTGGGGGCTATGCGTCCGTCTTCGAGGGCCTCACGCACAGCACAGTGGGGTTCGTGGGTGTGGGTGCAGTCCTGGAAGCGGCATTGTTGTCCGATGCGGAAAATCTCGCGGAAGTAGTGGGGTAGTTCGGCACGTTCGATGTCGAAGGTGCCGAAGCCTTTGATGCCCGGAGTGTCGATGAGGTGTCCGCTCCCCGGCAGGTCGAATAGCTGACTGAAGGTGGTGGTGTGCTGTCCCGTGTCATGAGCCAGGCTGATTTCTTCGGTGGCAACGTCGAGACCCGGGATGAGGGCATTCAGTAGGGTAGACTTGCCCACACCGCTGTTTCCCGAGAGCAGGGTCACGCGGTCGGCAAGCAGTTCGTTCAGTTTTTCTATACCCTTGCCGTTCAGTGCCGAACAGGCCACGCAAGGGTAGTCCAGACTCTGGTACAGTTTCCTCCACTCGTCCATCTGCTGCATCTCGGCAGTGTCGTACAAGTCCGTTTTGTTGAACACCAGTACCACGGGTATGCGGTATGCTTCTGCCACTGCCAGGAAACGGTCCACGAAGGTCGTGCTCGTTTCCGGGTGGGCGATGGTGACGAGCAGCAGCACCTGGTCCACGTTTGCGGCCAGGATGTGACTCTGCTTCGAGAGGTTGGTGGCCCGTCGGATGATGTAGTTCCTGCGGTCGTGGATTTCCGTGATGAGGCCTGTTCCGTCGTCGCCAGCGATGAAGTCCACCCTGTCGCCCACGGCCACGGGGTTGGTACTGCGGATGCCCCGCAGGCGGAAGTTACCCTTCACCTTGCACGAAAAAAACTGGCCGTCGCCTGTGCGGACGACGTACCAGCTTCCTGTGTTCTTTATGACAGTACCTGTCATTATACGGTCATGATTTCCTTTTCCTTGGCAGCGAGCAGATCCTCAATCTTCTTGATGTACTTGTCGTGCAGTTTCTGGAGTTTTTCCTCGGCATCCTTCTCGGCATCCTCGGCCAGTCCGTCCTTGATGGACTTCTTCAGTTTGTCGATGATGTCGCGGCGTCCGTTCCTGACGCTCACCTTGGCCTGTTCCTCCTCCTTGCCGCACTGCTTCACCAGTTGCTTACGGCGTTCCTCGGTGAGAGGCGGGATGTTGATGCGGATGATTTCGCCGTTATTCTCGGGCATGATGCCCAGGTCAGAGTCGATAATAGCCTTTTCGATGATGCGGAACATCGATTTGTCCCAGGGCTTGATGGCGATGGTGCGTGCGTCGGGAGTGTTCACGGCAGCCACATTGTTCAGGGGCACCATCGAGCCATAGCTGTCCACGCGGATATTGTCCAGCAGTTTGATGTTTGCCTTTCCGGCACGTATGCGTGCCAAGGCGTCTTCCAGATACATGACGGTTTCCTCGAACCGTTCTTCAGCCTCGTTCAGAGTTTGCTTAACGTCCAACATAGTATTATATTTTAGAGATATTTGTGCAAATTTACGAATAAAAGTAAAAAATGAAAAGCAAAAAGGTGTTAATTTTTAATTTTTAATTTTCATTTCTAATTTTATATCGTATCTTTGCGCTGGTTATGGTCAAGAATGAGCACATTAATAAACGTTTGCGCGCCCTGGTGGACCAGTTACAGCCGATAACGTTGGAAGAGATGTCGGGCATCAAGTTGATGAACCGCACTGATACGAAGTTTGTGACCAACAAACACAAGTTGGCCCGTCTTCTGGAGATGGCTCAGGGGCAGTATTATGCCCAGTGGACCAACGACAGCCGCATTGCCGAATACATCACCACGTACTGGGACACGGACGATTTGAATTATTATTTCGAACACCACAATGGGCGAGCTCCGCGACAGAAGGTCAGGGTGCGCACGTATGTGGGTAGCGACTTGACTTTCTTGGAGGTAAAGACCAAAAACAACCACGGTCGTACGAAGAAGAAACGCATCGAGGTGCCCAGTCAGGAAGTGGCCGAGGTGAAGGCTGAGGCTGATGAGTTCTTGATGCAGCGCACCCATCGCACACTCGATGACATACATCCCACCGTGCAGAACCATTTCCACCGCATCACGCTGGTGAATATGGCCAAGACGGAGCGGCTGACCATCGACTTCGATGTGCAATTCCACAACTTTGAAACCAACGACGAGACGGGAACCGGCGAACTGGTCATTATCGAGCTGAAGCGCGACGGCAATGTCTATTCCCCCATTCTCGACATGCTGCGCCAGTTGCGTATCAAGCCCTCCGGT
Organism: uncultured Bacteroidaceae bacterium; assembly: GCA_905234735.1. Lineage (GTDB taxonomy): Bacteria > Bacteroidota > Bacteroidia > Bacteroidales > Bacteroidaceae > Physcousia. The sequence continues at coordinate 55,695 of CAJOJA010000002.1, forward strand.
TTCAGCAAATATTGCATCGGTTCGGTCATGACCAACCAGGATTTAAAACACAATATGTTCAAGGAGAAGATGGTGTGGATAGACAAACTTGTAAATAGTAAATAAATCGTAAATAAGTATCATGGATTTCACTGAGATTAACAATCAACTTGGCAACCTTTTTGGTGTAACCTTGTTCGACCCCCAGCAGTTCATTTCGCTGGTCATCCGTTTCGTCATCAACTTTGTGGTGGTATATACCATCGCACGTTATTTCTATTATCCACACAGTCGTCGTCGCGACTATATGTTCATCTTCATCCTCATGTCCTTGAGCATCTTCCTGCTCGTGAGCCTGATGGAAGGTGGTGGCATGGAGTTGGGTGCAGCGATGGGTCTGTTTGCCATTTTCGGCATCATGCGTTTCCGTACCGAGGCGGTGCCCATCCGTGAGATGACCTACCTGTTCATGCTTATTGCCGTCAGTGTCATCAATGCCGTTGCCCAGGGCGACTATCATCCTAAGGCATTGTACTGGGACGGTGTGGGCATCGTCACCATCGTCTTCGTCAATCTGGTCTTCGTCATCATGGCCTGGCTCTTTGAGTCGAGCAAGATACTCAGCGACAACTGCTCGAAGTATATCAAGTACGACAATGTGGCGCTGGTAACTCCCGATAAGCGTGAGGAGCTGAAGGCCGATTTGGAGAAGCGCACCGGGCTGAAGATACAGCGCATCGAGGTGGGCATGATTGACTACCTGAAGGATGCCGTGCTCATTCGTATCTTCTACGACAATCCTGCCGACCGTGGCAGCAGCATTGCCGAAATGAGCAAGATGCCGAGGTAAATAGTTTTTGATAGTAAAGTTATGCAGAAAAGAAGAGTTATAGTCTTGTGTGCTATGCTATTCGGCCTAGCCCAATTTTTAATTTTCAATTTTCAACTTTCAACTATAGAAGCTGCCGACAACGCTGGAGGCTTGTGGACGGAAGTGGGCGTGACCAAGGCCTTGCCCTATAACCTGAGTGTCGATGCCAGCCTGGAGCACCGTACCCTTGACTGGTTCGACTGGTCGAGTCGCTGGAATGTGGGAGTGGGTCTCAACTACAAAATCAACAAGTACGTCAAGCTGGGTTTGAGTTACACCTTCATCCGGAAACATAATCAGGAGGAGCAGAAGAACCACTACAGTAGCACCACCGGCAACTGGAACGGCTACAACGTAGATGCTGCCAACTGGGTCAGTCGTCACCGAGTGGCTTTCGACGTATCCGGCACCTACCGCTTCTGGAAAACCTTCCGCATCTCGGTTCGCGAGCGTTACCAATACACTCATCAGGCGGCGCATACGGTAGATCGCATCAAATACCGCGATCCGTCCTATGATGGAGACGACAACCTGACGGGGTTCGACGAGGTTACGAACACCACCGACGAGAAGTCGACCAAGAATCGTCACCTCCTGCGTTCGCGCTTGAAGTTGTCCATCGACAAGAAGGGTTGGAAGTTAGAGCCCTACGTCAGTGCCGAGGTCCACAACGACCTCTGCAGCCGGATGCACCTCGATAAGATTCGCGCCATCGTGGGTGTCGACTACAGCGTCACGAAGCATCATAAGGTGGGACTGGGTTACATTTTCAACCACGAGAACGACGACGATGGCGACCAGAACATCCATGCCATCAGTGTAGGATATAGTTTTAAGTTTTGAACGCAATAAAAGAAGATATGAAGAGATTTTTACTTTTGGCCCTTTTGGCTGTTAGCACATCGGCCTTTGCCGAGGATTTCAAGTACCTGACCTTGTCTGCCAGCAGTGCGGTGAAGAGCATCGAGTTGCAGACCATACAGAAGATAACTTTCGAGAACGGGTCTGTTGTTGTTACCACTTCCGAGGGCATCGAGTCCTTGCCCCTTGCAGAGATGCAGAAGATGTTTTTCTCCGAAACTACTACGGGGATAGGGGAGATTGAGAAACTGAGAGATGGAGAAAATGAGAAACTGAGAGGCGAGGTCTATGACCTTAGCGGTCGCCGTGTTGTGAATCCTCAGCGGGGTATCTACATCGTCAATGGCAAGAAGCTTGTGATTAAGTAACTCGTAAGTAGAAGAACTATGAAAAAGATATATTTACTCCTTTCATTCCTGTCGCTGACCCTGACCCTGAGTGCGCAAAAGGAGATGCGCCTGTGGCAGGGTGGCGAGAGCACCCGCATCAGTCTCTCCGATGCTCAAACGATAACCTACGGCAACAACGGTTCCACCGTCACCATCGCCGGCACTACCTATCAGACGTCGGCCATCGACAGCATCGTCATTATTCCCCGTGTGACCGTCACCTACGACGGCTCTTCGGCTTCGGTCAGCATTCCGGCCTCTGTGCAGTCCGACATCACGGCCACTGTGGACGGTGCCTACGTCACCATCACTAACAATAACGTGTCTAATGAGGTCGACTTCGTCCTCTGTGGCCAGAGTTCCGACGGTTCTTTCACCTATAACGGTTCGTACAAGGCCACAATGGTTCTCAACGACCTCACACTCACCAGTCAGCGTGGTGCGGCCCTCGACATTCAGTGCGGTAAGCGCATAGCCATCGTACTGGAGGACGGAACCACGAACACCCTTTCCGACTATGCCCAGGGCAGTCAGAAAGGCTGTCTCTACTGTAAGGGCCACATTGAGTTGGAGGGCGGCGGCACGCTCAATGTATCTGGCAACCTCACTCATGCCATAAAGAGTAAGGAATATATGCAACTGAAGAAGTCCACGGGCACCATCAACATCTTGCAGGCTGTCGGCGATGCCATCCACGTAGGCCAGTTCTACCAGCAGAACGGTGGCACGGTCAACATCACTTCCACCACCCAGTCCGATGGCATCCAGGTCGAAATCCTGACGCTTGATGACGACATCACCCCCGACCCCGACAAGGAGTTCAACGGTCAACTTTTCGTCAGGGGAGGTAAGATTAACATTGAGGTAGCCCAGGAGGACTGCAAGGCCCTAAAGTCCGATTCGCTCATCACCATTTCTGGTGGCTCCTTCGTCATCACCGCTTCGGGCAATGGCAGTCGTGGTATGCAGACCGACGGCAACATGATTATCGGTGAGGAGGACAATGCTACCAGCATCACCATCGCTGCCACGGGTGCCCCCTGCACCAACGAGGACCACGAGGATGACCCCCATCGGTGCATGGGCATGAAGATTGACGGCAACCTCACAGTCAATGCCGGTACCATTACCGTGACGAATACAGGTTCTAAGAGTCGTGGCATTCGTTGCGGCACCTACACCAAGAATGGTGGTACGGTATCGGCCAACATAAAGAAGGGATAGTCTCAGGGTTCGCCCAGAAATTTCAGGATAATGCTTACTTGCAGGGGAGTCAGTAGTTTCTGTCTCTTGCGATAGCCGTTCTCCTCCAGTTCGGTGATGAGTTCGGGATACGTTCTAATCCAGCGAGCCAGGTTGCGTCGAGCCGTTTCCGGGCTCGCTGTGTTTGGAAAATAGGCTTGTGCCAGTTCACTTTTGCTGCACCCCGAACGTCCGAGGGCAAATTGATGTACTGTTTTCATTTTTGTTTTCGGCTTTGATGATTATTACTCTCGTTTTTGCACTCGGTTCAGAGAATGGTCGTTGCGGCCAGCACCATCATGCTTGCCAGGGCAACACCCACGAATTCTGTAAACTCGGCCATCTGTTCGGCCAGACGGGTCTCTTCGTTGTAACTGCGATGGTTGGTCATCAGTCTTATCAGCTTTTCCATAGTATTTGTTTTTGGTGATGTGTTTTACGTTATTACGAATCATTCTAAGCTGCGGATGAGGCATACCGCCTTGTAGACCCCGACAATCTGTTCCTTCAGGATGTCGAAGGGGTCGTAGGCGGGGTTGTCGCTGTAGAGCGTCAGGTAGGGACTCTGCTGGTTGATGCCCTTGATGCGCTTCAGCATACGCTCGTTGTCGCGGGTGAAGATGAGGTAGATGTCGTTCGGACGTATGCGGTCCAGTCCGTCCAGTCGGCGTATGCCCACGATGTCGCCACTCTGTATGGTCGGGTCCATCGAGTTCCCTACAACGGGGAAGTAGGCTGTCACCTTCATGCCCGGTATGCTGATGTGCTCCACGGTCACGTCTTCGTCGCCCATTTCCAGTTGTCCGGCGCTCGCTGGCATGCGGCTGTAGTAGGGTTGCCCCACCCGCATCGTCATGTCTGCCGTACTCGGCTGTTCCTGGTAGCCGCGGCGTGGTGTCTCCTCCTGACCCGTCAGCCATTCGAAGCTGACCTCTGGCAGTGCACGGCATATCTTGGCTATGCCTCCTTCCGGAATCTGGTTTTGTGCCATCCAGTTGGCGATGGTGGGTTGTGTGGTGCCGATTATCGAGGCAAACACCTTCTGTGTACCGCCGTATTCGCGAATCAGAATCTTCAGTCTTTCTCTTGCTTCCATCCTATTTTTGATATTTTTATTATGTTTCTGATGCAAAGGTATCAATTATTTTATTAACTACCAAATAAAATATCAAAAAACTTATAATTTTTTTATAAAAAGGGTGTTAAAAGAGTTATAAATATTTATGGAGCGCGTATGCGGCGTGCATACGTACGTGTACGCACAGGCGTTGATGGACCAAGGCTTCGTCGACGCGTCGTTGGAGCTTCGTCGACGTATCGTCGGAGCCTCGACCACGCGTCGATTAAAGCCCGACGACGTGAGGACGAATTTTTCCTCTCTCTTGCCCCCTGCTCCTTGCCCCTTGCCTCTTAACTCCCCTTTAGCGTCATTTCGTGACGCTGTGTGACAGTAACGGACAATTCGTGACTCGCTACTCCAGGAATGTAGTAACTTTGCACTGTCAAACAAGATGAGGCATCGCGTCTGACACTGCAATTCCGGATATTGCGCAAGAGAGTTACAAGCCATTATTAATCATCAAAAGCAAAACAAACAACTATGGCAATCAATTACAGTCTGACAGCACGTCTGTCGAAACCCAACGACAAAAGCAGTGAAAAGAAAGTGTATGCAACCGCGCAGTATCAGGAGGTCGTCGACCTGAAGGACCTGGCTGCCCACATCGCCGGCCACGGTTCGCCCTTCTCCAAGGGTACCATCATGGGCCTGCTCACCGACACGATGGTGTGCATCCGCGAGAACCTGCTCAAGGGCAACAAAGTCCAGCTGGGCGACATGGGAGCCTTCTTCATCACCCTCAGTTGCGAAGGTGCAGAGTCTTCCGACAGTTTCAACCCCAGTCTGATCAAGGGCGTGAATGTGCGCTGGGCGCCCAGCGACGAGTTCCGTACGCTGCTCAACGAGGCCAACTTTCGTCAGGTGGCAACCCGAGAACTCCAGGCCCAGAGCCGCAAGGATATGCGCCAGGCCGCAGACGAGGAAGTCGGCAACGGCGGTGGCAACGGTGGCGGCGGTAACAGCGGCGGTGGCAACAGCGGTGGTGGCAATGCCGATCCCGGAGACGTGACGCCTTAAATGGCCCCTCTCCTCTAACCCCTCCCCCGAATGGGAGGGGAACAGTTAGGGGAAGCCGCTGAGCGTATTTAACTAATTGTTATCATTAACTTGCCCCAATCTTTACTCCCCTCCCATATTCGGGGGAGGGGGCAGGGGGAGAGGGGCTTTAACATTGAGGTTATGACCAAAGAAACAAAAAAACGATTGGGACAACTCCTGTTGCAGATTCTATCTGCCATCATCGCCGCCCTGACGGCCGGCGTGGGAGTCAGCTCATGCATGTGATAAAGCAACAATGAAAAACAATAACCCGCTACACCTGCGTCGGACAGGGTGGATCTGGCAAGGCCTGACTCCAAAGCAAACCGACCGCGAAGAATATCAGTTCCGTAATCCTGTCTATGGTTACCGTGCCGCATTCATCACTATCCGTACGTTGGTGTGGCGGCGTAATCTCTCCACTGTAGCCCGTCTGCTCACCGAGTGGCAACCCGATGCCGACGGCCGCGACTCGCAGCTCTACACCGCCCGGGTCTGTGCATTGACGGGCTTTGCGCCCACCGATGCCGTTGACCCGCTGGATGCCAACTGCATGATTCCGCTGGTATGTGCCATCAGTCGCATCGAGAATAACGAGCATCCCCGTATGTTCGATGTCGTTGCCGCCTGGCGCATCTATATGGGATGAGTGAGAAGTGAGAGGGGGACAAGGGGCAAGTTTTTTCTTGCTCCTTGCTCCTAAACAATCAACCGATAGGTTCCTCCGCTCATTCGGCGCACCACGCCGTGCATTTCCAGGTCGAAGAGCAGTCCTGTAAGCTGACCGATGGGGATATTCGTCTCCACGGTCAGCCTATTCAGGTTTTTCCCCTCACTGTCCTTCAGGGCGTTGTAGATGATTTTCTCGTCGTCCGACAGTTCGGGGAAGAGTTCACGCTGTATGGGTTGTTGTTCGGCTTTCGCTGTGGCCCAGCCCAGCATTTCGGTCAGTTCCTGTGCCGACTGCAGCAGCTGGGCACGGCTTTCGCCTATCAGTTGGTTGCAGCCTGCCGATGTCGCGTCGCCCACCCGTCCGGGAACGGCAAAGACGTCGCGACCGTATTCGTTGGCGATGCGTGCCGTGATGAGGCTGCCCCCTTTCGAGGCGCTCTCCACCACCAGGGTGGCGTCCGTTATGCCTGCCACGATGCGGTTGCGGGCTACGAAGTTCAGTTTCTCTGCAGTGCTCCCGCTCATGAACTCCGTGAGCAGTCCGCCCTGGTTCAGCATCTCTACGGCCGTCTGTCGGTGCATGCGCGGATATATCTGGTCCAGTCCGTGTGCCAGCACGCCCAGGGTGGGCAGTCCGTTCTGCAGGGCCTGTCGGTGGGCTTGGATGTCGATGCCGTAGGCCAGTCCGCTCACCACGATGGCATCCGGGCACAGCTGGGCCAGCTCGCGCAGGAAGTGTTCGCAGAATCCCCGTCCGTAGTCCGTGGCCTTTCGTGTTCCCACGATGGCCAGCATGTGCCGGCTGTTCAGGTCCGCCGTTCCTCGGTAGAAGAGTAGGGTGGGGGCGTCCGGACATTCGCGCAGACGAGCCGGGTAGTCGTCGTCGCTACGGGCAATGACGCGTATGCCGTTTTTCTGGGCAAACTCCAGTTCTTGTTCGGCCCGTGACAGATGGCCGCTCATTTGGCCTACCACTTCCACCAGCCGGTCGCTGATGTCCGGTATGGCATCCCTGAGTTTGTTGCGCATCTCGTACAGTGCCGTGGCCGAACCCACTGCATCCAGCAACTGCTGCTGCACCTGCGACTGGTAGGGCAGCACGCGCGTCAGGGCTATCAGGTAGGCTGATTCATAGTTCATAGTTCATGATGTTTAACTGTCCTTCAGCAACAGGTCATCCAGTTCTGGGCACTGGGCGGCCAGTTCACCGTTCACCACCGCCACGATATCCACCTTGGCGCGACAGGCCAGTTTGTTGTCCGGCAGTCGCACGATGTCCTGGTGGAAGACATAGCGCACCCCCTCCTTCTCCACCCGTGTCTGAACCTCAAACTCGTCTGTGCTTCGGAGCGGGGTTTTGTAACTGAGCGTGATACGGGCCACCACGCAGTCTATGCCGCGTTGGTGCAGGTCGGCAAAGGACACTCCCATCTGGAGCAGCATTTCGTGCCGTGCGTGCTCCGTATAGTGTTGGTAGTTGGCATTATTGACAATGCCCTGCAGGTCGCACTCGTAGTCGCGCACCTTCATCTTTATAGCGTAATTCATAACTTTCAATTTTCAACGTTCAACCTTTCAAAAACTCGTAGCCGAAGCTGCAGCGCAGGCAGTCGTGACGGTCGCAATACTGGTGTTTCAGTTGTATCAGTGCCTGACTGTCGGCAGCGGTGGTCACCTTCAGTCCGCAGGCTTCCCACTGTCGCAGGATGTAGTTCTGTTCGGCAGGCAGTTGGCGCAGGAGTTCCAACACTCGTTCGCGTAGCGGCCAGTTGTCGTGCGTCATGGCGTGGGCATAGAGCACGGGCACCACGGTGTTGATGATGAGCAGGTTCTGCGACTGTTGGCTCAGGTGCACCACACGTTGGTTGACGGTTCGGCCGAACATGATGTGCGTGTGCCAGTATTCCGAGGTACCTCCCTGCAACATCTGGCGCAGGGCCGGTAGCGGTTCGTCGGCCATGATGGCCTCTTGCAGGCGCGACAGCGTCACCGTGCCCTGATGGTACATCCAGGCCAGCTCGGCCAGTCGCAGGTGCGGGAAGTTCTGGGGCCGCAGTCGCAGGTATTTCCACTGTTGGTGGGGCATGATGGCTCCGAGGCCGAACAGTCGGCACTGGTATTGGAACTCGCGTTGCAGGCGTTGGAAGTAGTCGTCGGCCAACCCCTCGTCTCTGGAGTTAGGGGGTAGCGACTGCGGTTCCAGCAGTCCCGCCATGCCCAGGAAGATGGCCTCTATCTGGAACAGTTCGTCGCGGTGCTTCCCTGTTTTGTCTAGGGGGATGCGCTGGGCCCAGGTTTCGAAGGTGTCGCCGTTCAGTCCGAAACCGAAGTTGCGGGCCAGGGTCACGAACAGTGCCCACTCCCAGTTGCCCCGGGTGGCCTTGAGCCGCAGTCCCACCTGTCGGGCGCGTTCCTCCAGTCGTTCCACCATGAGGGTGTCCATCCAGCTGTGCACCTTGAAGGGGTCAATCTGTGGTATGATGCGGTGACAGCGCGGATAGTCCTCGGTCTGTTGGAGCGTCTCATAACGCAGGTGCAGGTCGGCCGGGATGTCCAGTTGCAGTTGGGGCAGTCGTTTCCCCGAACAGGTCGTCACCTCGGTGTCGATGACCGAAGCCACGTGCAGCACCACGTTGTCGTAGGTCTCGTCCGTGTCGTGACCGTGTCGGAACCAGTCGCTCGACCGCAGGTGAATCTCCACGTTGCCGGCCCACAGCGTCTGTCCGATGCGCACTTTCGCATTGAAGAAGTCGGGGCCCTGGTTTTTGTTTGCCAGTCCTGGGTCAATGATTTCCAATTCCTGTCCGTCGGTGGTAAGCAGTGCTTTCAGCGGCAGCATTTTGTGTTTCCAGACGTAGTGTAGGAGCTTCTCCACATGATAATTCTTAAAAATACCTAACAAAAGTACGGTTTTTGCGCCGAATTACCTATCTTTGCAGTCGAAAAATGTAGTAAACGTATGAAAATAGCATTAATCGGCTACGGCAAGATGGGTAAAATGATAGAGGAAATCGCCCTCAGCCGCGGTCACGAGATTGTGAGTATCATCGACATCGACAATCAGCAGGACTTCGACAGTCCCGCCTTTGCTTCGGCCGATGTCGCCATCGAGTTCACGGCCCCCCATGTGGCCTACAACAACTATCTGCGTGCCTTCGCCCACAACGTGAAGGTGGTCAGTGGCAGCACCGGCTGGCTCAAGGAGCACGGCGACGAGGTGCGCCGCCTCTGCACCGAGGGTGGACAGACGCTGTTCTGGAGCAGCAACTTCAGTCTGGGTGTCACCATTTTCCGGGCTGTCAACCGCTACCTGGCCCGCATCATGAACCAGTTCCCGCAGTATGATGTGGAGCTGGAGGAGACCCATCACGTGCACAAACTCGACCATCCCAGCGGAACGGCCATCACGCTGGCCGAGGAAATTGTGGAACGGCTCGACCGCAAGGAAGGCTGGGCCGAGGACACCACCGACCCCAAACTGTTGCGCGTCGATGACATCCGTCGCGGCGAGGTGCCGGGCATCCACACCGTCCGCTACGACTCCGAGGCCGACTGCATCACCATCACCCACGATGCCCACAGTCGTCGCGGCTTTGCCCTCGGTGCCGTACTGGCTGCCGAGTACACCGCCCAGCATAGCGGACTCCTGACCATGGACGATTTGTTTAATTTTTAAGTTATGAAAAAGAAAGAAGAAAAGAAGCGCACCTGGTCCGACTGGGTCCAGGGCATTATATACAGCGTATTGTTAATCGCTTTCCTTTTGTGGATTGGTTCGTGGTGGGGCTTCATTGCCGTACCCTTCGTCTTCGATGCCTACGTGACGAAGAAGGTGAAGTGGCAGTGGTGGAAGGAATGGGAGAACCCCGTAGCCAAGACCATCATGAGCTGGGTGGACGCCATCGTTTTTGCCTTGGTGGCCGTCTATTTCGTCAACATCTACTTCTTCCAGAACTACACCATCCCGTCGAGCTCACTGGAGAAGAGCCTGCTCGTCGGCGACTACCTCTATGTCTCCAAGACGGCCTACGGACCGCGTGGCCCCATGACGCCGCTCTCCATGCCCCTCTGTCAGCACACCCTGCCCATCGGCAACATGCAGAGTTACATCTCCTGGCCGCAGTGGGAGTACAAGCGCACGAGCCCCAAGCCCGTGCAGTTGAACGACATCGTCGTGTTCAACTACCCCTCGGGCGACACTGTGGCCCTGAACTACCGCTATCAGGCGATGGACTACAATATGATGTCCTATCTCTATGGCCAGCAGCTCTACCAGCAGAACTTCGGTGCGGTGGACCTCGACAGCATGGACGCGCTGCAGCGCTATAAGCTGTACGAGAAGTTCCATGCCCTGGGCAGCAGTTACATCCGATACGACCGTCAGGAGTTTGGCGACATCACGTGGCGCCCTGTCGACCGTCGCGAGAACTACGTCAAGCGCTGTGTCGGACTGCCGGGCCAGACGCTGCAGATTAAGGACCACATCATCTATCTCGACGGCAAACCCAACAAGGAACCCGACAACGTGCAGTACAACTACCGTGTGGAACTTGTGGAACGTATGTTGCCCGAGGATGTTGTCCGTGAACTGGGTCTGTCGGCAGATGACCTCTTCGGACAGGGTGGGGGTCACGGTATGTACCGCGATGGCATCTGTCCGCTGACGCAACAGGTGAAGGAAGCCCTGGAGGCGCGTCCCGATCTGGTGAAGTCCGTCAGCCTCCTCACAATGAACGAGACCGACGAACTCTACCCCTGGAATGGGCATAAGGGATGGACGGTGGACAACTACGGTCCCATTTGGATTCCGGCCAAGGGAGCTTCCATCACCCTCAACCTGGACAATCTGCCTGTCTACGAGCGTTGTATCCGGGCCTACGAGGGCAACACCCTGGAGGTAACCGACGAGGGCGACATCCTGATAAACGGCGAGAAGACCACGAGCTACACTTTCCAGATGGACTACTACTGGATGCAGGGCGACAACCGCCACAACTCCGCCGACTCCCGCTACTGGGGTTTCGTTCCAGAGGACCACGTCGTGGGCAAGCCCGTCATGATTTGGATGTCGCGCAACAAGGACTACAGTCTCTTCAATGGTGGCATCCGCTGGAACCGCCTGTTCCGGTGGGTGGACGGGATTAAGTGAAAATTCATTTTTAATTATGGGTTTTCTTCCCTCCTACTATCTGGCACCTATATCCTACTATGCCCGTTTGCTGCGCTGCCCCTCTGTCACGATCGACGTCGATGCGCGCTACCAGAAGCAGACGTTGCACAACAGGTGCTGGATAGCCTCGCCCAACGGCCCGATGGCACTCACCGTGCCTGTGGTGAAGGCCAATAAGCCCGGTCAACTGATGCGCGACATCCGCATCAGCGAGCACGGCAACTGGCGCCACGTCCACTGGAATGCCCTCACGAGCAACTACGGCCGCACCCCCTTCTTCGAATTTTATGCCGACGACTTCGCTCCCTTCTACGAGAAGCGCTGGGAGTTCCTCGTCGACTACAACCAGGCACTGCAGGAGATGGTGTTGGAGGAGATAGGAAGCCCCTCACCTCTAACCCTTCCCCCGAATGGGAGGGGAACCCCCTACTACCAACTCTTCTCCGACCGCAATGGGTTCCTGCCCGACCTCAGCATCGTTGACCTCCTGTTTAACCTGGGGCCGGAGGCGCTGCTGTACCTATAAGTCCTATAAGACCTATAAGACCTATAAGACCTATAAGACCCATAAGTCCTATGATAGAAACCACTTCTCTCGATAACGGCTTGCGTATAGTTGTTGACCACCGACCCGGTCAGGTGGTCTACTGCGGACTGGCCGTCTGGGCCGGTACACGTCACGAAACACCCGATGAGTCCGGAATGGCCCATTTCATCGAACACATGTCGTTCAAGGGCACCCAGCGACGACGTTCGTGGCACATCATCAATCGCATGGAGTCCGTCGGTGGCGACCTGAATGCCTATACCGGTAAGGAGCATACCGTCTACTACTGTTCCTGTCTGCGCCAACATCTGGAGCGGGCACTGGATCTTCTCTTCGACATCACGCTCCACAGCACCTTCCCGCAGAGCGAGATAGACAAGGAACGCGAGGTGGTGATAGATGAAATCGAAAGCTACAATGACTCTCCCTCGGATCTCATCTACGACGACTTTGAGGCGCTGCTCTTCGGCGACCATCCCCTGGGGCGCAACATCCTGGGCGATGCCGAACGACTGCGCCAGTACCAGACCGAGGATCTCCTGCGCTTCACCCGCCGCCTCTACCATCCCAGCCGCATGGTGCTGTTTGTGTTGGGGGACGTGGATATGAGTTTTTTTAGTGAGAAGGGGCAAGGAGCAAGAGGCAAGAGATATGTAGTTGACTCCCTCTGTAATTCTCAAGAGGCAAGCGTATTCTCTTGCCCCTTGCCCCCTGCCCCTTGCCCCTTGCCCCCTCTCACTAAAAATAAGCACACCCACCAAGCTCATGTCATCGTGGGCTGTCCGTCCTATGCCATTGGTGACCCGCGCTATACAGGGCTCTATCTGCTCAATAACATTCTGGGGGGACCTGGCATGAACTCGCGGCTGAATCTCTCGCTCCGCGAACGGCGCGGACTTGTCTACACCGTGGAGAGCAGTCTGACGGGCTACACCGATACGGGGGTATGGACCACCTATTTCGGGTGCGACCACGGCGATGTTGACCGCTGCCGGCGACTGGTTCATAGTGAACTGGCCCGACTGACCGATGCCCGACTGTCGGAGTCGGCACTGACAGCTGCCAAACGGCAACTGAAGGGGCAGGTGACCCTGGGATGGGAGAACGGTGAGAACGTGGCCATCGCTATGGGGCGCCGCCTCCTGCATCAGGGGAAGACCCAGACGCTGGAGGAACTGTGCGAGGAGATTGATGCCCTCACCACTACACAGTTGCTCGACATCGCCCAGGACATCTTTTCCCCCAGCCGCCTGACGACTCTGGTTTATTTATAGGTCTCATAGGTCCTATAAGTCCTATAAGTCTTATAAGTCCTATAGGTCTTATGATTTCCCTAAAAAAAATGTTAAATAATGTTGTCGTGTCAGAGAATTTATGTACCTTTGCGTGCGAATAGTGTATTTTTTATTATAAAAACGTTCAAACGATGAAGAAAATTCTTTTCCTCACGCTCGCATCAGCTATGGTGCTGTCGAGCTGCAGTAAGTTGGGCAACCTCACGTCCGACGATTTCAAGGTAACCCCCACACCTCTGGTGGAACAGGCCGGTGAAGTGCCCGCACAGATTTCTGTCACCATTCCAGAGAAGTACATGAAGAAGAAGGCTCAGGTGACATGTACTCCCGTGTTGCGCTACGAAGGTGGTGAAGTCAGCTCGCAGAGCGCTACCTTCCAGGGTGAGAAGGTAGAGGGTAACGGTACCAACGTACAGTACAAGGTGGGTGGCACATACAGTATGAAGGCCAACTTCCGCTACACTCCCGAAATGATGAAGAGTGACCTCTACATGACCTTCCAGGCCAAGTTGGGCAATAAGGTGAAGGAGATTCCCGACGTAAAGATTGGTTACGGCGTAGTTGCTACCGGCGACCTGCTTTCGCGCTGTCTGAACAATACTTCTCAGTCCACCGACAAGTTCCAGCGTGTCATCAAGGAGAAGCGCGAGGCCAACATCAAGTTCCTCATCAACGAGTCGAAACTGCGCACCAGCGAACTGGAGAGCGTGGGCATCAAGGACCTCGTGAAGGTGCTGAAGGAAATCAACGACAACTCCGAGCGTCGTGCCCTGGAGACTATCGAGGTCAGTGCATACGCCTCCCCCGATGGTAAGTACGACTACAACGAGAAACTGGCTGAGAAGCGTCAGAACGTCAGTGCCGACTACCTGAAGAAGGAATTGGCAAAGATTAAGATGAACACCGACATCAACACCCGCTACACCGCTGAGGACTGGGACGGTTTCCAGCAGCTCATCCAGGCCAGCAACCTGCAGGACAAGCAGGTCATCCTCTCCGTTCTCTCTATGTACAAGGACCCCGAGGAGCGCGAGCAGCAGATTCGTAACATGAGCAACATCTACACCGACATCAAGGACGGTATCCTGCCCGAGTTGCGTCGTGCACGCCTCATCGTGAACTATAATGTTGTAGGTCGCAGCGACCAGGAAATCCTTAGCCAGTACAAGCAGGATCCCTCGAAGCTGAGCCTCGAGGAACTCATCTACGGTGCCAACACGCTGGTTCAGAACCCCGCTGAGAAGATACAGTGGAACGAGACCATCACCAAGCAGCACCCCAACGACTATCGTGCCTTCAACAACCTGGCAAGCCTCTACTTCACCCAGGGCGACTACGAGAAGGCTAACCAGTACCTGGCCAAGGCTCGTACCCTCAACAGCCGCGCTGCCGAGGTGAATACCAACCAGGCTCTGATGGCCCTGCGCGAAGGTCGCGTCGGCGATGCCGAGAGTCATCTGGCTCAGGGCTTCGGTGCCGAGGCCTACAACGATGTGATGGGTTCGTACAACCTGGCCAAGGGTAACTACCAGCAGGCTGCTCAGAGCCTGGGTGAGAGCGCTTCGAATGCAGCTGCTCTGGCTCAGATCATGAACAACGACTATGCGGCTGCCCGCAAGACACTCAACGCCATCAAGAACGGTGACGCCACCACCTCTTACCTGGCTGCCGTCCTGGCTGCCCGCACCGGCGATAGTTCGGCTTTGGTCAGCAACCTGCGTCAGGCCTTCCAGAAGGATAGCAGCCTGAAGGAGCGTGCCAAGAAGGACTTGGAGTTTGCCAAGTACGCCAGCACCATTGCCAGCTTGCTGAATTAATTTTATAGGGAGTTGAAGGGAAGTTAAAGGGAAGTGTAAATTACAGTTGATGATGTTTCAACCACTCAAATACCGTCCCTTTAACTTCTCTATAACTCCCTTTCTATTCCTTTTAACTCCCCTTCTCTTCCTTTTTTCCTGCGGTCCGCAAAAAGGAAAACTGCGTGTCCGTGGTGAGTTCCAGAACCTCCCGCAGGCCGACCTGCTGATATACAGCCCCGATGGGGTCATCCCGACCATCGATACCCTGCACATCGTAAAGGGGAAGTTCGACTACCAGACCCCCCTGCCCGACGACGAATCCTACTCGTTCGTCATCATCTACCCCAACTTCATGACCCTGAGTTTCATGGCCCATCGGGATTCCGAGGTGCGCATCGAGGGCGATGCCCTCAGCCTGGGCAACGAAAAGGTAACCGGGGCCGACTCACTTCTCACCTCCAAAGTCATCCGTGGCAAGTCGCCGCTGACAGTGGGCAAACGACTGCCCCAAACCGACGTCTTCTCGCTGCGAAAGGGCACTTATACACTGGTCTCCTTCTCTGCGAACTGGCGACACGGAGCGGGCAATACCAACTACTTCATCCGGCACGCACTGGAAACCTGCCCCGACAGCTTGCGTGCCTTCACGTATTCCTTGGATGTTACGCCCGACGACTATCGGCGTTTCCGGAAGTCAGTCAGCGACACCCTCCGCTGGACATCCTACTGCGACTACCGCG
The DNA here is from genome assembly GCA_905234735.1 of uncultured Bacteroidaceae bacterium. Taxonomy (GTDB): domain Bacteria; phylum Bacteroidota; class Bacteroidia; order Bacteroidales; family Bacteroidaceae; genus Physcousia. The sequence continues at coordinate 71,418 of CAJOJA010000002.1, forward strand.
CTTGGGCAGGCCTCACACTCTCCCGCTTGGGAATCCGCAACATCCCCTATTGGATACTCGTCGGTCCCGATGCCAAAGTCCTGGCAAAGGGTGGCGATTTCAATCGCGACATTAAGCCCGAAATGAACAAAATTTGGCCAAACAAACTTTAACGGATGTTAAAGGATGTTAAATAAAGGGGTGAAATCTACTTTTTTGTCGAAATATACTTGATATTTGTTGTAAAAATCCTAACTTTGTAGTTTCAATTTATGCGCGTACATATACGTACATAATATATGGTATAAAGGATTTTGAATAGCTAAGGGCATTCTGGCCCCGTCGTAAAAGATATGTTGAGGATAGGTAAGGACATATTAAGAAAGGCAGGATTGGCATTCGTGCTTGCGGCATTACTCGTACCGGTAGATGCTTATGGGCAGCAACTGGTATTTTCCTTATCCGGAGATGACAATAAAGGGAGGTCCACCGAGACGATGGTGGCCATTGACGATGTCGCTCTGGGCATGCACGACAACGGCATAGCCAGCCTGCATTTCAGCGTAGCACTTATGGGAGGAAAGTTACCCCGACGGCAGCGTGTCGTGGTGACACCCCGACTCGTGAGCGATACCGACTCCGTCCTGCTGCCCTCGGTGGTGGTGTTCGGACGTGGGGCCTACTATCGTGCCGTACGTTCCGGGGTCAACGACAACTCCGAGAACATGCACTACCGCGATCGCGACATACTGACTGCACGGGAATACACCAAGCTCACTCCCTTCGAACCCTGGATGGGTACAGCAAAGGTGCAGTTTACTGTGGAGCGCCTCAACGGTTGCGACGAGAACTTGGCACACGACAGGCACAGGGCGGTGCCGACGGGCCTGACTCCCCTCCCTGCCCAGCAGGACCGGCCATACGATACTGCCCAGCAGGACCGTCCGTATGATACGTCGCAACGAAATGCCTTCTCTGCTACGGCCACACCGAGACATTACTACCAAAGCACGGCATATATCGACTTCCCGTTGAACAGCACCGTGATTGACCCCAACTATCGCGACAACACCCGTCGCCTTGAGGAGATACGCAGTACCATCGACAGCGTGCTCAACGCCGACCGGTCGCTGCTGCGCTACATCCACCTGAAAGGCTATGCCTCGCCCGAGGGCACATATAGCAACAACGAACGGCTGGCCCGCGAACGTACCAACAGTCTGCGACGCTACATCATCGACAATTTCGACATTCCCGGACGGTTCATCAGCGCCGATTACGAACCTGAGAACTGGGAGGGACTGCGCGACTACGTTAAAACTTCGCAGTTGCCCGAACGTCAGGCGTTGCTCGACATCATCGACAGCAATCTCGACCCCGATCCCAAACTCGCACGCATTGCGGAACGTTTCCCACAGACTTACCGATTCCTCCTGGAGAACGTGTTCCCCAAGCTGCGACGCACGGACTATCTCATCGAGAAGGCCCGACCCGAGACTGACAGCAGTAATCCGGGTGCGGGTGGTGCTACGCCAGTCGGTGCCGCAGCGGTGCAGTTGGCCACGCAGGGTGCCGGAGAAACGGCCTCTATAGCTCGGCCTTCCAGGAACTTTGCCACGACACCGATGCCCGACGTTACATACAACAACTTCCGTACATATCGTCCGCTCTTTGCGCTCAAGACCAACCTGCTCTTCGATGCCATAGCCTGTCCCAACGTGGAACTGGAGGTGGCCATGGGAAAGAAGAAGCGCTGGAGCCTGATGGGCGAGTGGTGGTTCCCCTGGTGGCGCTTCGATGGCAACAGTGCCGGCAAACTGAATCAGCACTACCGCAGCGACCAGCGTCCTACCCGGCGTGCCTTCCAGATGCTGATGGGCGGTCTGGAGTTCCGCTACTGGATGCTGCCGCGATGCAGCGGTGGTCGCCCGTGGCTCACGGGTACCTTCGTGGGACTGTATGCCGCTGGTGGCAAATACGACCAGGAATGGAAGTCGAAGGGCCGTCAGGGCGAGTACGTCTCGGCCGGTATCTCCATCGGCCATTCGTGGGCCCTGTCGCGCCACTGGAACCTGGAGCTCTCGGCGGCAGCCGGATACATCTACACCCCCTTCCGCTACTACGAGGCAGAGTTCGACGATGCCCGCCTCATCTACCGCTACTCGGACAAGAAGCACTACTTCGCCCCCACCAAACTGAAACTGAGTCTGGTGTGGATTCTGGGTGGCAAAAGCAAGAAAGGAGGTGAACTATGAGGCGCATAGGTCTTATAGGTCTTATAAGTCTTATGGGACTTATGGGACTCATGGGACTCATGACTTCCTGCGAGCGCTACGAGCTGGAGAAGTACTATACCGGAAAGGCGAAGGTGCACGTGGACATCGACTGGATGACGGACTTCGGCGAACGGCCATCGGGCATGACCATCATGCTGGCCAAGGACGGCGACGCCATCACCTTCTCCGACATCACCAACGACGTGGACGGCTACGACTTGAACCTCGAACCCGGCGAATACAAGATGCTCATCTTCAACCGCACCTTCGGAGAGTTCGGTAGCATGGGCTTCGGACAGACAAAGAGCTTCAACGATGTGTTTGCCTACGCCACACAGGAAAAGCGTACCACCGACTTCTGGGATGTGAACGTGAGCTACATGCGTCAGCCGGAGCATATCGGCTGTGCCGTGGACACCTTTACGGTACTGCCCGAAATGGTGGACGGTCAGTTCCGCTTCGTGAACTGGAAAGAGAAGATGAACGACGAATCGCAGACGCTGACCATCCAGGAGGTGGTGGAGCCCATGACCACAGAGATGGCCATCCGCGTTCGCGTCATAGGGGCCAAGTACATGGCTTCCGTGATAGGCAGCATATCGGGTATGGCAAACGGCTTCTACCTGAGCCAGGCTTGGCGTCGTACAGAACAAGGCTACCATCTGCTGGACGGCTGGAAACGCTCGGCCCTCACCTTCCTGAACGGCGATACACTGAAGAGCGTGGCGTACATCAACGACACCATCCGTACCTTCGGTTTGCCGCATGGCAAGGAGTTGGACGAGCAGCGCGACTCCATGAGCAATATGCTCTCGCTCATGTTCACACTGATAGACGGCAAGCAGCACGTCTTCCGCTATCCCGTGGGCAAGATGATTCGCTACCGCAATAAGGTGGACACGGACACACCTACGGAGAAAAACACCCGCGCGGGCTCCTACTTCAGCAAGACCGACGTGACCCTGGAACTGGACCTCATCGTCGATGCCCCCTTCTACGAGGACGAAGAAGTACCCAATCTGCCCTACGCCCAACCCTCCGGTACCGGGGCCTTCGATGCCGAAGTGAGCGATTGGGGAGACGACGAGATAATAGATGTACCGATGTGAGGAAAGGTGAAAAATGAAAGAATGAAAGAATGAAGAATAATATATAGAGAACATGAATTATAGATAATAACCAGCAAAAACCATTACTTACGAAACAGACAGTACATTACTAATGAACAAGTGTTACAATTATTTTATTATTAACCCAAATAACAAAAAAAGTATGAAAAAGATTTTATTCTTCGCAGCCACAGCCATGCTGTTCGCTGCATGTGCCAACGAAGAGGCTCTGGCCCCTCAGACCGCTGAGGTTGCCGCTAATGCCATCTCCTTCGACACGTACACCGCTTCGGCCACCCGTGCCGGTGACGCTGGTGTGATGACCACCGACAAACTGAAGGAATTTCAGGGTTTCGGTGTGTTCGCTATGTATCAGGACAATGCGGATTACGCTTCTGCTACTGCTCCTAACTTCATGTTCAACGAACATGTCTCTTGGACAAGTGGTGCTTGGACTTATCCTATTCTGAAGTATTGGCCGAACGAGACAACGAATGACAGCCAGGCAGACCCCAATCCTGCTACAGCACCTGCTTTAGACAAGTTGAGTTTCTTCGCCTATGCTCCTTATGTAGCTTTGTCAAACGATGGATCCATGGTAACAAACATAGGCTCTTCGACAACTGTAGATGCGTATAATAGTGACCCTGCTGAAAAATCAGGAATCATGAGCTATTCTAAAGAAGACCATGTAGGAGACCCCCTTGTAGAATGGAAGTTTACTAAACAACTTGACAACAATGTCGACTTACTGTGGGGTGTTGCTCCTCAAGGTTTGAGTTATCAGGCAGTAAATGGAACCACCATCAACACTGAATTTGGAAAGCCTATTGTAAACATGGTGAAGCCCGATAAGGACCAGAAAATTAAGTTCCTCTTCGAGCACGCCTTGTCTCGTATCAGCCTTAGCGTCGTTTCTGCTATTGACCAGATTGCAGCTGGTGACGATGGTAATAAGTTCGATCCCGATCAGACCCGCGTGCTGATTAAGTCTGTTGAGATTTATGGTGACTTTGGTAAGCAGGGTGTTCTGAATTTGAACAATGGTACAGCACATGTTGCTAATTGGATAGCTGAAAGTATTGATAAGCATGATGTTGATGGTGCAAAATTGTTTGAGATTACTACAACTAATGGTTATATGAATGCTGACCTCCGCTATGTAGATGCACAGATTACTGCAGTAAATGGTAGTGCAGCTAAATTTGCAGAACTTAATACTGGTGTTCTCCCCAGCGAACAGACGCTGTTAGCAGGTGGTCCTGATCCCAGCAAAAAAGTCAAAAATCCAAGCTTTGTATATGGCACAAAACTCTACAAATATGTCGCTCCAGACTATGTTCTTGCTAAGGGAACTATACCAAGTGGTGCGGCTGTCTATAATAAGGAGGGTGATGACTACATCCGCGTATACGATGGCTCGGATCCTGCAACTGGATATGAGGTGTCAGGTGCTGAAACAAAGTCTCATTATACATTGGTTGCAACTCCTTCTGACGATACGGATAATAAAATTGCAAATGGTGCCGAATATTATGAACTGGTGGGCAATGACTACATAAAGAAAACTAATTCAACAGGTGGTGATATCACCGGGGGATCTCCTAATTTTAAATCAGTTGCTCCAACTGAGGTTACCCCAGCCTATGCTGCAGGTTATTATTACACAAGCCTAATGCCTCGTTACTATATGGTTATCCCGACAGGTGATACCCCCATCAAGGTTAAGATTACATACGCTGTAGTCACCAAGGACGAGAAGTTGACTGGCAATATTTCTAACGTAGAAAACGTAATTACGAAGGAGTCTTCTCTGAATTTGGAGAATGGTAAGTCTTACAACCTGAAGCTCATCCTGGGCCTGACTTCTGTGAAGCTCGACGCCACCGTTGCCGACTGGCAGGTTGATGGCAGCAACGAAGTTTGGTTGCCCAAGAACAACGAATAAACTGTAACCTCACCCCCTGCCCCCTCCACAGGGGCGGGGAGTGACAGACGCTCGATACGTGAGGCGGCGGTCCGCCGCCGCCTCACCTTTCAGGGAAAGAGCCCTGGACCCCTTTAGGGGGAGATATGGGACTAATGGGACCTATAGGACTTATAAGACCTATACGACCTATAAAAAAATAATTATTAACTAAAAAGAAAAAGAATAATGGAAGCTCCAACGACATTTCTCCCGAAAGGGGGCGGTTACGAAGGACTGGCTGTCTACAAGAAGGCTACGGTCATCTACGACATGACTTTCCACTTTGCCCACCGCTTCCTGCAGGAACACAAGGACCGTACCGTGGACCAGATGGTGCAGGCGGCCCGTTCGGGGAAGCAGAATATCGCGGAGGGTAGTGCTGCCAGTACCACCTCGTCCGAGACGGAGCTGAAACTGATGAATGTGGCCCGGGCAAGTATGAAGGAATTGCTCGTGGACTATGAGGACTACCTGCGTGTGCGCAACCTCGCCCAATGGAATATCCACGATGAGCGGGCAGTGAAGACGCGCAACTTCTGCAAGAAACATACGGAGTCGTCTGACTTCATGGCCGACATCGACAAACGAGGCGATGAGGCCATCGCCAATATCGTAATCACCCTGCTCCACCAGTTCGACAGCATGATGGGCAGCCTCATCGCTGCCTTGGAGAAGGATTTTGTGGCCAAGGGTGGCATCCGCGAACGCATGACGGCTGCCCGACTGGGCTACCGCCACCAACAGGACGACGAGATTCGTCGGCTTACTGAAGAGAACCAAAGACTAAAACGAGAAATAGAACAACTACGAGGGCAATTGGGAATATAGGACCTATGGGACTTATGCGACCTATGAGATTTATGAGACTTATACGACCTATGAGATTTATGAGACTTATACGACCTATAAGACTTATATTGCTGGGAAGCCTGCTGATGGCGGGCTGCGCTGAAGAGGAGATGGGTGTCTGGCCTGTCTCGGGGGATGCCGTGCCCATTGCCTTCGAGTGCTGGACCGATGAGACGTATAAGTCCGACGAGACCCGGACGGCGAACGGCTACACGGGAAATCTTACCAACGAAAACCAACAACTGAGATACGCGGGCTTCGGTGTGTTTATGGCGCACAATGCCTCTTCGAAACCCGACATCATGTACAACCAGCGAGTGGAATATACCTTCCTCTCGGACGGCTCGGGGAATGGCTACTGGACCTACAGTCCCCTGAAATACTGGCCTGCACAGGCCAATGGTGTGAGCATCTGTGCCTACGCCCCCTACGTGGAAAATCCTGTCAGCGTGTCTGCCGGCACCACCGGCATCATTGGCCTATCTGACAACGATGATACAACGCCTCTTATTTTTTTCGCGCGTGCGAAACATCCCGAAGAGAACGTGGACCTGCTCTGGAGCCACGTCGGTGTTACCGACGCAATGCTTACCGACGGTCGCCCAAGAATGAGCCGCGCGGTGGGTCTGCAGATGAAGCACGCTCTGACCCGCGTGAAGCTATCCATCGGCATCACCAACGGTAGCACGCTGGCAACTGGCGACAAACTGCTCGTGAAGCGCGTCACCCTGACCGGCAACTTTGCCAAGACGGGAAAATTGGACCTGACCGGCTCGGGCACTACGCCCACATGGACCGAACAAGATGTTGAAGCCACCGATGAGACCATCTTCGTAGACTGCAACCCCGAAGTGAATCCCAACTCCTACGGCATCATCGCCGAGGAGGCCCGCTACATCGAGGGTCTGCCCTACAATTGGCTGCCCAGCGGTCTGCCACACACGAACTACAATGCTGCAGATGCCACCACGAAGACGAACCTGCTGTGCATGGGCGACGCGCCCTCGTATCTCTACCTGATTCCGCAGACAGCCCTGGAGTTTACCTGTGTGGTGGACTTCTACAGGAAACCCAGCGTGGGTGACGCAACCGAGTTCTCCAAGAGCACCGATTCCGCTATCCAAATCGCATCGCTGGAAGGGAATAAGACGTATGACCTGACTTTAAAGATTACGCTATGAGAGGGGGGATGGGACATATGAGACTTATGGGACCTATAGGACTTATAGGACCTATAGGACTTATGGGACTTATAGGACTTATAAGTTGCTCGGGGGAGCTGCCGCAGATAGCGGACAGCGAGCGCCCCATCGCCTTTGTCACCTACACATCCCAGCCGATGGCTACCCGTGCTGACTCGTCGCTGATGGCGGTCAGCGAGATTCCCTACGGCAAGAGCATCGGGGTCTATGCCTACTACCACGACAACAGCACGTGGGCCACTGATCCCACCCAGACGGCAGACTTCATGTTCAACCAGCAGGCCATGAACACGGGGCTGGACGTGCCCTTCACCTATGCCCCGCTGAAATACTGGCCCAACGAGGAGGCGGACAAACTGAGTTTCATTGCCTACTATCCCTACAGCGACGGCACCATGGGCATCACTCCCAACCTTACCCAAGAGGGTACGGGACTGCCTACCTTCAACTTCGCCGTGAAGGATAAGGTGAAGCAGCAGGTGGACTTCATGGTCTCTGACCTCATAACCGACCTGCCCAAGTCGCGCGACACCGGCAGCAACGGCAGCTTCAACGACCTGACTGTCACCGACCGTGTGCGCTTCCTCTTCAAACACGCTACCGCGAAGATTGAATTCCGTGTGAGAGTGGACGAGGCGGCCCGCAAGGACTTGGCCTACTTCACCCTGAAGGGCATCACCCTCACCAACATCTACAACGAGGGTCGCCTGACACCCACCTACAGTGCCGTAGACGGAACCGCGCTCACGTGGTCGGACTACGGGGAATCGCACAAGACCGACTACGCGTGCAAGACCACCGAGGCCTATCTGCTGCTGCCGCAGCCGCTGCGCGAGGATGCACACCTCGTGGTCGACTACGACCTGGCCTTCAAGAGCGAGGGTACTACATACACCTACGATGCCAGCGGCAACCCCGTGGCTACCGAGGAATATACCTATCTGAATCGTTCAACGAGCAGGGCACTCAAGGAACTGAAAGTTAGTGGCTCGGAGGACTGCCTCACCGCATGGCTCCCCAACCACCACTATGTATATATTATCGTCATCAAACCCCACGCCATCGACTTCACCGGTCAGGTGGTGGAGTGGGGCGATACGGCGCCGGAAAGTGAATTTGAATTGGAAGAACCATGAGTAGGAAGAGAGGAATAAGACTAATGGGACCTATGGGACTTATGGGACTTATGGGACTTATGAGACCTATGGGACTTATAGGACTTATAAGTCTTGTGGGACTTATGGGGCTTGTGAGTTGCGAGCATGGTCCGGGGGCTGAGGAGGAGGTGACGGAGAAGGTGGTGGGCTTTGCGGCACACTTTGCCGAGGAGGAAGAAAGCGTGCGGGCCACACGTGCCGAGGGCGACCCAGAGCCAGGCGACGGAGAACTGACCAACGCTATGTTGCAGAAACTGGGCTTCGGGGTCTATTGCTGGTACACGGGCACCATCCTGGTCGACCCAACTTTCCCCACGCCCAAGACGCACATCAAGGACTATATGGGTACTAATGGCTATATGCTCATGCGCAACCAGAAGGTGGAATATGATGACGTTACGAGTAAGTGGGGCTACTCGCCAAGGAAATACTGGCCACAGGATCCGAGCGAGCGACTGACGCTGCGTGCCTACGCCCCCTACACCAACTATCTGGTGACCGACGCACATGGTATGCCACTGCTGCCCGTGACGGTGAAGGCCACCGACTATGCCAACGGCACGCAGCACGACCCGCTGTGGGGAACGGGGGGAGGGGTTTCCATCACCCATAATGACGATCCCTATATACCGGATGATAACACGTACGGTGGGCATTATAACAACTATACCTACGAAATGAGCGGCGACAGGCTGGTAGCAGACACCCATGACGGCATCATACACTGGTTCTTCCACCACGGTATGTCGAAGCTGATGTTCAGTGTAAAAGTTATTGAAGACTCGGGTTGTGAAAAGGTGACCATCACCGGTATCACCATCACACCGCTCTATAATCAAGGTCTGCTCGACCTGAGCAGCCCCACGGCATCATCGTCTGAAAAGCCAATCTGGACGAATTGTGATGGAGGGATAACGGTGGAACTCGAAGCAAAGGACTTGGCGTCCAATCCGTTTGAGATAGATACAAAAACCAATACCGATCTCGGTCCCCACAACCTCCTTGGTAAGGGGCTGCTCATCATCCCACGCAACTACACGTCGCCGTCCATGACGGTTACGCTCACCTATATGATAGATAATGACCCCTTAACGTATCAGGCCGAAGGTACAATCGCGAGGAATTTCTTAGGAAACACAAGCTATACGTTGGGACTGACGCTGAGCCCGTCGACTAAAGGTTTGGATATCACACTTGTGCAGTCGGCCTTCACGGATTGGATTCAAATGGAAGAAACGGAAAGGGTATATAACTGGTAGAAGAACATGAGTAAGAGGAGAGGTATAAGACTAATGAGACTTATGGGACCTATAGGACCTATGAGACTTATAGGACCTATGGGACTTATGGGACTTATAGGGCTTATGGGGCTTGCGAGCTGTTCGGGCGAGCAGGACGGACCAGGGGTACAGGAATGGGAGATGGCGATAGAAACCTCGATGTTGGTACGGCAGTTCGAAGAGGCGGAGACGACCCAAAACGAGGAGGCAGATGCTGTTACCCGTGCTTGGGATCCGACGCCGTACTATCTCTACGACGAACTCTATGAACCTGGGTTGCACTATACCTCACTTACCGGCAGGTCCATCGATGCGTTCTTAACGAAGGGCACGGATGCTACCCTGCATGGGCGACTGAGAAGGAAAGGCGATGGCAAATGGAAGCTGACACTGAACTTTGAACCTACGTTGTCCAGTATAGAGACTTACTACGTCTATGGTTTCATCCCCGGCGATGCTGCCGACAACGCCACCATTGATCTGCTTCCGGAAAGCAGCGACTATGCCGCTGGTGCCCGGCTGACCATTCATGGGATGAAGGCCATCGCCAACGACCCCTGTGTGATTATCGGTGCCAAGGAAGGACCTAATGAAAACAGCGACAATGGCTTGAAAGCCGGTGACTTTGCCTTCGTCTTAGATGCCAGACAGCATGAGGAGGGAGGTGTTTCCGTTATCTCCCCGAACTACCTGTACCTGCTCTTCGACCACCTCTACTCGGCCTTGTGCATCAGTATGAAGGTGCATTATGACTATGCAGCGCTGCGCACCATAAAACTGAAGAAAATAGAATTGCTAACCTATGTCGGAGCATCGATATCGAAGGAAAAGTCGGATGTAACCATCACCTTGGTGCCGAATGCTGAAGGCCAAAATCCCATTACCAGTCTGGAATTCACCCCCACGGGAAATGATGCCTCTGCGGCTGCGATATTCACATCGAGCGATGAAGCCGGTGTAACACTCTCTACCGAGTACAGTTCGTACATGGGCCACTTCATGCCTGCGAATGTCTCCAGATTAGATGTGACCTGTACATACGATGTCTATGACAAAAACGTAACAACAGAGCACCCGGATGGGAACCTGATTCGCAAGGACTGCACGGCAACAAATAGACTGGAAATCCATGAACTGTTCTCCGGACAGAGCACAACGATACGTGGCCGTAGGTATAATGTTAAATTGACCATCGAACCGACGTACCTGTACGTCCTTTCGGAGCCGGACCTGGATAACCCGACGGTGACGGTGGAGTGAATTGAAAATTGAAAGTTGAAAGTTGAGAATTGAAAGTTGATGAAACGTATTGCCTCCATAATAATACTGCTGATAGGGATTGCACAGCTGATGCAAGCCCAGATCAAGGTGGGTGGCAATATCTACGGTGGCGGCAACCGCGGAAATGTGGACGGAAGTACGAAGGTGACGGTGATGGCCGGCAACCTGAACAAGGTGTTCGGCGGTGCGCGTATGGCCAATGTGGGTGGTAATACCTACGTCAATGTCGACGGAAAGAATGCTACGGGCTATTCAATCATTAACTACCTCTATGGCGGCAACGACATATCCGGCACCATCGGCACGGCAAAGGCGGTGAACGAAACTCTGCCGACGGAACTGACAGGAAATGAAGACGGGGTTGACTATACGTGGAACACCTACGTTCATATCTCTGCGAAGATGGATGCCACCGACCCCACCAAGGTTGCTGCCGACAACGAGAAGATATATATCGGCCAGGCCTTTGCCGGTGGTAATGGTGAATACACCTATACCGACGATGAAGGAAACGACCTGAAAGACAGTGAAGGCAACTATATCGTCAAGAGCGGCGACCAGACCATCGCCACCCGTGCCACAGCCTTCAACGTCCCCGAGGTAGCCAAGAGCTATCTCGATGTGCAAGGCGGCTCCATCGTCTATGCCTATGGTGGCGGCAACAACGCTACGGTGAAGGAGAAGGCAGTCATCCACGTGGATAACCCCAGTGAGGTGGTGAACCATGTGCTGGTCGACGATGACGGGCTTGAGGCTGACGCTGCTACCTATACGGCTTATGAGACTGGGCTGGAAAATGAAACCTACGACCCCGACGGGACCAATGTGATTGACGGGAAGAACTACCACGAGTTGCTGACCACCTCGCGCTTCCGCTACGACATGGGCATCAACACCACCTTCTCGTTCCCCAGCAGCGGCGCGTTCCAGATTGGCCGCTTCTTCGGCGGCAACAATCGGGCCGAGATGGCCATCCGCCCCGTCTGGAACCTACAGTCCGGAAAGATTCGCAACCTCTACAGCGGTGGTAACAAAGGTGCGATGAGCAGTCCCGAGGGCCTGCTGTTGGAAATTCCTGCCACCTCAACGATTGTCGTGGATAACATCTTTGGCGGTTGCCGCATGGCCGACGTGATTCCGAAGGTAGACGGCATCTACACGCCATGTATGAACCTTCAGGACAAAGACAATGAGGGCAATCTCATCTACAAATTCCCCAATGAACTGGCGGCACGTGTGCTTGTGCGCGGAGGCGATGTCAATAATGTCTATGGTGGTAACGACATAACGGGCAAGGTGTATGGAGGTAATGCCATCGGTATCTACTCCAGCATCCGTGGCGATGTCTATGGCGGTGGCAACGGTGCCTACCCCTATACCGATGATGATAACCTCAAGAATGACTTCACCTACGGCGACTTATATTATGAAGGCGACGGTACGGCAGAGTCCCTCAATGCCTTCCGGCCGAATGCCGAGCAGGTGTCCATCCGTCTGAAGGGAACCGATGCCGAACATCCCACCGTCGTCAGGGGCTCTATCTATTGCGGTGGAAACTGTGCTTCGATTCAGCCGGTGAAGAGCAATCCCATGATTGAGTTGAAGATTGGTTCCCACTCCATTGCCGAGAATGTGTTCCTCGGAAACAATGGTGCGGGCATGATAAATCCCTCCATCCTGGAAACCTTAAAAAGCATCAACTCCTTGAATTTGTTAGACCCCTCCGTGTTTGCCGAATATATGGAGGGCGTTGTCATGAACCATACCCCCCAGATTGTCTTTGACAGTAAGACGAACGGAGACCATGACGACTATGTGGACAATTCGAGCTATGTGGGTTCCTTCTATTGCGGCGGTAATGTGGGTGGTATGGCCATAGCCGGTAAGAACACCTACCATATTGATCGTAGGTTGAATATCTATACGAAGTTTGTGGGAGGTTGCAATAATGCCGATGTGGAAGCCGGACCCTACAACGCAGCCTACGAAGGCGGTGTCATTGGTGTTCGCGGTGAACGAGGCCAATCCACGTCCGATTATTTTACCAGTAACGGTACGGCCAGCGGTGATATCCGTGACCGTCTTGAAATCAACCTGAACAACCTGACCATCACTCCTCTGCGATGGAGCGACGACAATACCCAGCTCATCTGGAATACCCATAAATGGTTTGAATATTCCCGCATAGAAGCAGGTACTACGTTGGCCGTAGGTGACACGTATTATACCTATAATACAACAACAAAGAAATATGAGCAGCAAACCGTAACAGATTCTCCCATAGCCGTTGGTGAAAGCGACGAGTATTATGAGATGTTCCAGGACTTTGCTCCAGTGCCGCGAGATCCTTCGGACAAAGACATTCGTGTGTTGGGCGGTAACGTCTATGGTGGCTGTTACAACAGTGGCCATGTGAACGGCAATGTCATCATCAACATCAACGAAGATGTCTTGAAGCGAGATGAGGTGTTCGGTGATGAGGGGCCATACGGAAGAGAAGCCTCCGGTGTCGATTTTGAGAAACAGCGCGACGATGTGGATGCCGTTGCCCTGACGGTGTTCGGTGCCGGTTGTGGTGAGCAAACCGAAATATGGGGCAGTACCACGGTGAACCTGAACAACGGCTATGTCTTCCAGGTCTTTGGCGGCGGTGAAGAAGGTGTTGTGGGCAAGAAGAACGCTGATGGCGAATATGCATACGACAAACGCTACAGCACCAACGTTAACCTCAAAGGCCCGAATGCGGGCTATTCGGACAAAGAGGATGGTCCTCCACTGGCCGAAGCGGAATATATCTTTGGTGGTGGTAATGAAGGCGATGTGTGTGGCGACACTTATGTGAATCTGGGTAACGGCCGATTCTACGATGCCTTCGGCGGTGCATGTAATGCCGACATCTATGGTGGTGTGGAAGTGACCGTCGGCTACAACGGCGGTTTTCCATGGAGCCTCGACAACATCTATGGTGGTAACAACTTCGGTGGTATCATCAGGGGCAAGCGGAACCATACAACATCTACAAGTCGTGTGACCTTCGACTCGGATATGCTGCAGTCTTCCACCTACGTGAGATACATTCAGGGCCGTGTGGACACGATATTCGGCGGCAACTACGGCTGTTACGACTATACTGACCGTATCTATAAGGGCTATACCGATGATCAGGGTAATCCGTTGGTGGACGACGAGGGCAATCCCATCTTCTCCTATCCGACGTTGAATTACAACTCTTTCGTTCATTTCACGCCTGCCGATAACGCTAACAACAAAGTTGGTATTATCTTCGGCGGATCTGCGGGCTTCCCTGGCAGTGTGAGCGTCAACAACGTCATGCAGCGCGAGGCATACATCCTCATGGACGATACCGAGACCAAGGATGCCGACCGCTTTGCCACCCTGGACGTTTACGGCGGTGGCAGCTTCGCCGGTGTGGGCTTCAAGGACAACTACGGTGCCGGCCGCACGGCCATTGACCTGTATGGCGGAAGTATCCACAATGTCTATGGTGGCTGCCGCCAGGAAGGCTTTGTCGGTTATACGCGCATCAACGTTCCTGATGAATCTACGGTAAAAGTGAACTCCATATTCGGCGGCGGTGAGGGTTATACTTCTACCGAGATGGACAAAGATCTAAAACTCTATGGACGTCCCTGCGACCACTATCTCACCTGTATTGACTATCGGGGTGAAAATGCCCTTGTGGAAGACGCCATCTACGGTGGTAACCGTAACAGCCGCATTGCGTTCGATACCTACCTATCTATCGATGCCCCCGTCCTGCAGAGCAATGGCTACCAGGCCACCGTCTATGGTGGCGGCTATGGTACGGAAACCGTCTCCGGCCGTACCAATATCTTCATGAACAACGGTTCCGTGGCCTACAAGGTATTTGGCGGAGGCCGCGATGGTAATGTATTCAACTTTGCTTCGTTGAGTCAGTGGTTAGGGACCCAATACCATAACTCTGGAGTAGCAGGAGATGTATCCGATATGGTGACAGCCTACGGTGACATCCTCCGCACGTTCGGCACCTATTTGAGAGACCACCCCATCAGCCTGCCCTCAGATATCGGAACCTATGTCAATGCGTTAGGTGAATATGACGGTAAGTATACCAACGACCTTCTGACCAATCCCGACTACCACCAAACCAATGTACGCCTTATGGACGGTAGCAACGTTACGGGTTATGCCTACGGTGGCGGCTTTGGTTCCGATGCCATTGTCAGTGGTACCACCTATCTCGAGTTGAAGGGCGGCAACGTGGACAGGGACATCTATGGCGGCGGTCAGGGAGGTTATGTGTATGATGAATACGGATTAGGGACGTTCACCGCCTCCACCAATGTCTATATCGAGGGCGGTATGGTCCGTAACGTCTATGGTGGAGGCTATCTGGGTCATGTGGGCTTGCACAAAAAGACCGTCGATGAAAACATCGTCGATGCTGAAATCAGCGATTCCTACGCAGGCGATATTCCCGCTGTGACCAACGTGACCATCGGCAAGGTGGATGGTACCAGCTTCTATGACGGCATCCCGGCCATCATGCGTAATGCCTATGGTGGCGGCGAGGGCGGTTCGGTCTATGGAACGGCCAACCTGACCATCAACAACGGCTACATCGGCTACCGCTACAAGAACACGACAGAGGGAACTGGTACACCCCAATACGAGTATGTTCCCGAACTGGACGACCAGAAGCCGAATGCTATCGTAATGGCGGGCAATGCCTTCGGTGGCGGTTATGTCATCAACAGCTTTGTGGATGAGGCTCACGTTAACATCTTTGGCGGCACTATTCGTGGTAGTGTCTATGGTGGCGGCGAGGTAGGTCCCATCGGTCGCGGTACGTTGAAGGTGGGAGCCACGGGAGGCATACAGAACGGCAAGGCCACCATCTACAAGGCTGGTAAGACCCACGTGACGCTGTACGACGGTCATGTGAAGCGCAACGTCTACGGCGGTGGCCGCGGCTATGACAGCTGGGGCGGCGACGGTACGAAGTTTATGGATCAAGCCGCAGTGGCCGCATCCGACATGAAGAGTAGAGGCAGTGTTTTCGGTCAGACGGAAGTGGACATCTATGGCGGTGAGGTAGGTACCGACGAAGCGGTGGCCGAGGGCTACGGCAACGTCTTCGGCGGCGGCGATATCGGTTTTGTGTATAGTGCCTACGAACTGGATGACGGCACCTTGTGCATAGGTAAGAAACCGACGGGCAGTGTGCGCTATGACGGTAGCGATGAAGGCTACTATTATCAATATGAGAAAGGAGCATTCAAACTTTCTGACACCGACGAGAAAATCCTGACTGAGGACTGCAAAGTGCTCGTTGAGCCTTGGTGCCAGGCGAATGCGGCAATCACCATCAATGGCCATGATTTTGCCGCAGGTGAGTATGTGCCCACTTTATACCTCAACTATTTGGGTAGTAAAAAAGGCGATCCCGATTGGACGAAACTGGCCAAGGAGGATGTCAACAAGGAGGGTATCATCATCCACAACGCCGTGTTTGCCGGCGGTAACACCTCTCCGGGTTCCACCGATGTGTATGCCAATACCACCACGGTGTTCGGCAATGCCACTGCCAGTATCCATGATGCCTACCACCGTGACCTTATCTCCGTCGGTAGGGGACGTATCGGTGGACTTTATGGGGATGGTAACCTGACCCTCGTCGACGGCTATCGAGAACTGAACATCACGAACTACGGTACGGACTACTACCATATTATGTCCGAGATTACGAAAGAACAATACGATGCTCTTCCGAAGCGTGAGGCCGCCTATTACGAAATACGCTACCGATGCGTCACCCAATGTGTGGATGACAACGGAAAGACTTATACACAGGGTTCTACCATCACTTCCGACGAGATGCAGGCGGTGTTCGAGAATAATACGGTTGACGTGCTGGTACCCGTCTTGGACGGGGAGGGCAATCCTGTCCTTGACGAAAATGGCTATCCGAAGTTCAACAAAGGTACAGGTACTGTCAGCATGCTGGATTCCGATGGCAAACCCCGCAGCTACTATTGGATTGAGAACGGTGTTTGCTCGCGCTATGCCGGTCGTCCGCTGAATACCATCCAGCGTTCCGACTTCTGCGGTGTCTTTGGCAGCCGCATGGTGATGCAGGGCGCCCGGGACCGTGTGCCCGAGACGGTGGACTACACCAACTACACCATTAACCGTGTGCGTGAGGTTTCGCTGAACAAGAAAGTTTCGTTACGCAGTGAAGATGCTGGCGATGCCCGTAACAAGGAGCATGGTAACTACTTTGGTATCTACAGTGTTGTGAACTTCCTCGGTTCCCTGACCAGTGATGTGGACTTCCACACTGCCGTCCGTGTTACCGATAATTCTGATATGGATACGTATGGGCCTGATTATAATTTGTCAACGGTAGAGGTGACAGCGACTTCTGCTGCACTGACCTATTTGGATGAACACCCCATTGACGGGGTTACCGTCGATGGTTCCACTGTCACCGTAAGTACCTTGGAAGGCCTGGCAAACTTGAAGTCTGTGGATGGTGTGACCATCACAGCCGACAGGCTTACGAACCAGACCTACTACCAATGGAAAGAAAGATACCACAACGAGCGCAAGCGCAACAATGGTAATTCGCACAACAAGGTGGCTCTGGCCTCCGGCGTCTATTTGGAACTGACTGGTGAGCAGGGCAGGGGTACAGGCCTCTACGAGAAGGACTGGGGCTTGATTACCGGTGTCGTGGAACTCGACCTCATCAACGTGCAGCCCGGTATGGGTGGTGGTTATGTCTATGCCAAGAACGCACACGGCATTCGTAGCAACACGGATAAGGAGCAGACCATCTTGACAGCCTTGAACAAAGGTGCCGTCTCGAACAAGCAATTCCAATACGATGAGAAAGAGGGAACCAAGAAGGAATGGGAGACCTCGGGTAACTTCGTACATAGCACCCAGACCATCATCGACGACTGTTACGACCAAGGATCCAAGTACCTGAGCGGTTATGACAAACCCGATGGTGTTCCTGCCCATTATTGGTTCATCAAGGGTTCGGTCTATATTTACAACCAGTACATCTCGGCCTATACGGGTGCTCCGAATGCCTACAGCGAGGTTGTGCATATCCCGTTGACCATCACCTCCGCCTCGCATGGCAGGTTGACGCTCTTGAATGTACAACCAAGCCGCTATGCCTACTATTCTGTCCATTCCGCCGACAAGCAGTCCGTGCTCGGCGAGAACAGCAAGATAGAGCTTCGCGAAACGGAATATGGCCTCAACGATGCCATCAACTACTGGGACTACAGCATACTCTCTCAGAATGAGAAGGGTCTGTTTGTCGACGAGACCTACGTGGTCACCGCCGACTGTGTCTACGGAACCGATAGCATCAAGGCCGGTACCGTGCTGTTGCCGGGTAATCCCGACGGCAGTGAAGTAGGCACCTACTACTACCTGAAGAAGCATGCTCCCGTCAAAGACCTTGACGAAGACGATGATGATACCTCAGAAACGCCCTACGTGCATCACGTTGCGAAGGACAAGGATGTGGACTTCGACTTCGTCTTCCGTCCCTCGAACAATGTCAGTCACGACACTGGCTACATCCTGACCTACAATGTCAACAACCCGAACCAGTGGAACACCTGGTACACACCGAAGACCGGCGACTCCATGACTGGAAAGAAGGATTCCGAGGCAATAGAGAAGGGAGTAGAAAACGGCACGATAACCTTAAGTGACTACGAGGACGGTCCCACCTATACCCCCATCACGACGGGTCTGTATGGACAGACAGACTATAATGTCGGCAGCATCATCTCCGAAGACATCTATACCACCTACCAGTATGTCAAGGACAACCATGGTTCGGTCATTCCGTCAACCACAAATAAGAAAGACCCCCACTATCAGGCAAGCTTCTATCCCGCCTATATCGTGACCGATGAACTTTTGGAGTGCACCAACAAAAACGGTACGGAACAGCGCTTCCATAAAGGTGCAATGTTGTCGAAGGAAGATTACATCATCTATGAGAACGATGGCGTCACTGTAAAGGATAATTCCTTATGGACTGCCATTAGCAGCAGTGTGGCCCCAGCATACGTGGTCACCAGTACCGTCCAGCTCAACAAGACCGATTATATCTACCGCAACACCTACATGAAGCTGGCTGAGAAGAATGCACTGATGGACGCTAATCCTACCCTTGCTACAGAGATAGACGGATCTATAGTACCTGCCTACTACTGTACCGATGCTGGTAAGTATGGTGGCAACTACTACGAGACGGGTCATAACTACCGTGGTCTGGCAGCCTTCAGCAGTATGTCGGCCAGCGACAGGGCGAACTTCACCTTCAACTACGATGCCCTCGACCTGCTCATCGACCCGACCTATAGCAGGGCAAAGGCTGTGAAGTACCAGTACGACGGTGAGGGCTTTACTACAGAGGCTCAGGCAAAGACCAACGATGCCCAATATTCTATCCAGACGCCCATCGATTACTCGGCTACATACAAGGGTTCGAGTCTGCAATACATAGACGATAACAACATAGAACGAACAGCAACCGACGGCACCGTCCTCACTCGTACCGAGTTTGAGCGCCTGCCCAATGAGCGTCAGTACTATTCTGCCATCACCGTGGCGGATGCCAGCAAGACCTACTACGTAGTGAAGGAGACTGTGATTCTCGGCGACACGCCGTACGCTGCCGGTCAGGTCATCTCCAGTGATGTCTACAACGATTTGGTGGATAAGGATAAAGTGGCTAAGTTGAACTTCACCTCAACAGGCACCTACTATTATTGTCGCCAGGACTACACCATAGACCCCAGCCTCTATAGCGATACCAACAAGGGTAAGGTCGTTACGGCAGATGTGACCATCGACGATAATCACAGCGAGACAGCCATTCCTGCTGGAACTGAATATATTTCCGAAGTGCCTGCCGGCATTGTCATCACTAAAGACAACTACAATAATGTCATCAACAATCAGGCGAACTTTACTATCCATGGTCTGGCTCCCACGGAGACCAGCACACTCTATGTGGCGCGCAACTCCGACATCTTCGATCTTTCTGCGGAGAAGATAATCACCGTCATCTATCAGTACGACTATGTGGAGAGTGATATGGATGGTATGCATATTACGCCAGTCAGCGAGTACCACGTGCTGAACATCCACCTGAACTTCAAGAGCGGTGTACCCACTGTGGAAGATATCAAGCAGCCCGACATCATCCTGCCCGGTACCACGCTCAGCATTCCCGAACCTTACGTCACCCCCGGTGCCTACGAAATTACCGGTGGCGGTTGGGTGCTCTTCGATACCGAAAGCGATGCCGAAAGTCACATCAATGGCGTTGAGATTACACCAACTACCGACCCGCTCTACCTCTATCAGAGTGGCAACTATCTGTCCTACTACGCCAAGACCTATTTGGGCAAGACATTCTCCAACCACGTGCCCGTAAGCGTGGCCAACTACCAAGACCTGAAGAAGGTAATGGATGACACGGAGCACCACTACTACATCGACCACAGGGATATATTCGAACGCCTGAAGGTGGAGCCGAAAATATACATCAACGACTACACCAGCAGCTCGCAGAATGGTCTCGATCTGTTCAAGGACCTCTATGACCTGACGCTGGTCAGTGGAACTGGCCGTGGATATACGGTAGCAGACGGTAAGATTACCTATGCTGAGGATCCAGCGAATACAAATCTGGTAGACCACAATCTTCTGAATTCGCGCGTGGCTGCTGGTAACAACTTGGAGTTCTTCCTGCGCACGGATATCAACCACACGGAGCCATGGACGCCTATTGGTACCAGTACAGAAACCTGCTTCGAGGGAACCTTCCACGGCGACGGTCATGCCCTCAGTGGTCTCAACAATTCGCTCTTCAACCATCTCTGCGGTGACGTCTATAACCTCGGTGTTCAGGGTACGTTCACAAGTGCCGGTATTGCTGAGACGGGTAGTGGCTATGTAGAGAACTGCTGGATAAGCACAAGCAGTACGTCCGAGAAGACTTCCAAGCCCGTCTTCCATAATCCAAGCAGAACCGCTGCACAGATTGAGTCGAAGGGTTCCATACAGATGGTCAACACCTACTATCAGGAGGAAGCAACAGGCGTGACGAATCCCTACACCAACCACGCCGCTGAGGCCACCTACGGCCTCGCCCCGACGCGCAAGCCTGCCAAGGCCTTCTACAACGGTGAGGTGGCCTACGACCTGAACGGGTTCTATCTGTACAAGCGCTACTGCGACAAGACTGTAAAGACGGGAGACGACAATCAGAAGTATCGCTACTTCACTATCGGCGAGGATGATAAACTGGAGCTCAAGTTACTTAACTACTATGCCGGCTATCCGAAATACTGCTCTTCGGGCTTCGGTGGCAGTCAGTACGTTGAGGACCGCTTTGCCGACGGCGACTTCCGCTATGCGGCCGGCGAGATTCCGACGGAGGCCGACGAACGGCAGTATGTAGATCCCGATGACGACACCAAGACCTGCTTCTCGCCCATCTGGCCCGACGACTACCTGTTCTTTGGTCAGAAACTGACCTATGGCTATTCGGCTACGCAGGCCCATCAGGAGGTGCCTACGGCAATTGCGAGGTTCAACGGACGCCTGTCGCTGAACGCTGATGCCAACCGCGTATATCGTGCGCCGGCCTACTACCGCGACAGTATAATGAGCGTTGCCCACTTCAACCCACAGGTGTACCTGGCTCAAAAGTCGAAGGACGGTACCCGTGAGGCTTATCCCAACATGACGGCCATCGACTTCAATGACAACCGATACGGCTCCTATAAGACTTATAAGACTTATGAGAAGGGTGCATGGAATGTTACTACAGGCTCTGACGCCATCCAGGCTTTCTATCCACCCCTGCTCGACGACGGCGGTCTGCTGAGTATATCCAATGTCGACGAGACCCGGAACTTGCTTGTCTATGCACCCGCTGCATCCGGTAGCGGCTACACCAACCCGACCACTTACGGTGTGCTGACCGGATATTTCGCAAATCCTGCCTACAGCGACTACTATTCCAGCGCGGATAAGTACCGCATGGTTGCAGATGCGACTTCAGTATCCTCGTCCGTCTACGGTCACCTCGTCCAAAGCACTCTGACGGCCACCAGCGACCATCTGCTCGTGGACAAGCAGGACTTCAACTGCCCGATTCAATATCAGTTCGATGACGAGCATCGCATGTGGTACCAGCGCAAGCCCGAGGACAACGAATTTGTAACCTCGGAATGGTCGGATACCGAGCCTTCCGTACGTACCTCCAAGGGCTGGCAAGGCATCAGCCTGCCCTTCACGGCCGAACTGGTAACCACCAACGACAAGGGAGAGATTACCCACTTCTACAGCGGTAGTGAGAGCAGTAAGAATAGTACCGGAACCAAGATAGGCCACGAATATTGGCTGCGCGAGTTTGACAATATTAGAGTAGAGGATGCTGTAGCCAAGGGTACCTTCACCTATCCCGCTGCCTCAGGATACCAGGAAAAGAACTATACCAACACCTTCCTCTGGGATTACTACTATTTGAACACCGGTCGCCACAACCATAAGGACAAGAACGACGATACCTATCAGACCTATTACAACACTTCGCATAACTACTCGAGCTACCCGTTGCTGGCCAATGGTACAGCATATCTCCTGGGTCTGCCGGGTGAGACCTACTACGAGTTTGACCTCAGTGGTAATTTTGAAGCTAACAACACTGCCGCTTCCATCGATAAACTGGAAAAGCAGATGATAACCTTCGCCTCCGATGTGGAAAGCATCATCCATGTGAGCGACGGAGAGACTGTAGGAAAGAAAGTCACATACGACGGATATGACTACTACTTCAAGCCCAGTTACTTGAATGAGGAACTGGGGACAGATGCTTACGTCTTGAACACTGACGGCAATGCCTACTATAAGTTAGGTAGCACTTCGGAGAATGAACTCCATAAGGTGACGCCCTCGCAGAATGCCTTCCGGCCCTACTTTGTTGCTAAGGTACACAGTGGAGACGTGAAGGCTATGATGCCCGACTACATCGTCTTCGGCGACGGCATCAGTGAACTGGGCGGAGAAGAAGAGCAGACCTTCAACCAGACGGGCAAGCTCATCATACGTTCTTACCATCGCACCTTGTCCGTGACCTCGACGATGGCTGCCGAGACGAAGGTAACCATTGTTAATGCCGCTGGTGCACTCATCAACAGGTTCACCATCCAGCCCGGCGAAACCATCGAGACAGACGTCCATACCCCAGGCGTTTACCTTGTCAACCGAACAAAGATAGCCATACGATAATATCCTATACAATATGAACTATATTGAATCACATAGTGTCAATGAACATATAAAAATTCCATACGTGAAACAGACGAGTTCCATACGGGGAACTGGCAAATTCCATACGTGGAACACGCGCATACCGTACGTGGGTTTCCTCCGCACCTTATTATTGCTGTTAACGCTGTTCGCCGGACCCGATGCCTGGGCGCAGACCGATTACTCTGGTTACTATTATATTAGTGGTAACAATCAAGGTGCGGACAGTTATGTGGCAAATGACAGGGTGAATAATTATTACCTCTGTCCCACGGTGAATTGGATTTACTACGATGCCGCTGCCGCCAACAAATTCACGAATGTCGATAATGGACAGCCGTTCTTGACGACGTATCATTATAGGAATAGTGAGTATTATAATAAGAATGGTGCAACTGACTCAACCGAGGCCGTCTGGCATATCGTCAAGCATACCTCGTTGAACTACTATTACATTATACATGAAAAGACGGGCAAATACCTGGCAAGCAATGCGGGGTTAGGAGCCAATAGCAATGCAAACCGTCTTCGTGTACACCTTGAAACGGTGGCTACGCCCCCACCGACCGATGACAGATTCCTGTTTGCTATTACAAAGCCTTCCTATTATAACATCTCACCTAAGGGAAACAGTGGATGGTATTTGAATATTACCGAGGGAAATCTAAATAGCCTACAAGGAGCAACATCTGCTAAGCAAGATGGCCCAGATGGCTATAAAAGTGTTGGAGGAACCTTAGGCCTTTGGAGCTCAGCTTCTGACAAAACGAGCAAATGGTATTTTGAAGAGGCTTTCTTGGAATTTCCGACGATAACGATCAATGCAGCCGGCAATGTGGAGATTAGCACCCATGAGGCAGACGCTACCATCTACTATACTACTGACGGCTCTGACCCTCAGACTTCTGGCACAAAACAAGTCTATTCTGGTGCCATAACGCCAACTACCTCGATGACGGCCATCAAGGCACGGGTCATCCATAACTCCAATGGACGACGCTCCGAAATAGCTACGCAGCCCCTGTACACCTACCACATCGTGAACCTTGACAAGGAAATTGCCATCAAGTACAAGGTGGCTCAGTACGCTGACGTGACATTAAGTGGCTACTTAAACATTCCGGCTGCCATCCGCAGCCCCTATCTGGAGGAAGAGACGCTGACGTTCTATTCGTTCAGCCAACCATATAGTGAGAGCAAACTGATTGCGGGCAACGTGATTACCAAGACCCCGACATCCAGTGCCGATATCTATGTGACCTACACCAACACGCACTTGATGAGCAAGTTCCTGCACTTGCGTGCATCCCGTACCTTAAATCTCACCATCAACGGCGACTACATCTATGACAGCGGTGGCGGCACACTGGCCCACAATGCCAGTGCTACCGATGCCGATAAGGAGACAAATGCCTACCTTTGGTATATGGGTCGATCTGGCCATGAAGACCCCTACGCCGTGCAAATCAAGAACAAAGATAGCAACAAATTCCTGAATTTTACAACTCCCTCCACCCTCGCATTGGCAGATGATGCTTCTAATTTTATCCTGATGTCGGGTAGTGCTGCTGGCGATGACATCAATTATGAGCAAATGGAGTTGATGGCCGCCACGGGCGACGACAACTACTACCGCGTGGGGCGTACGGGCGATGACTTCAGCATCAGCACCACCGCCTCGGGCGATGCCTCGCTTCAGGTTCGGGCCTATCCCTCTGGTAAAGGCTTGACCTATCACCTGATTGACAAAGCCGGAAAACTCATTACGACTATACCGACCAAATCAACGGCATTGACTCTCCCGGATGCCTGGCAGAGTCCGTTGGTAGAGACCTATCACTTCTGGAGTGAACCTAACAAAGTAGAAGATACCTATACGCCTACCGGTGCAATCGGAGATTTGGAAGTAGATCCTGACATCATCCCCGATATCTACGTCACCTACGACGTGAACCATGATGTTGCTTTCCACGACCCTGCAGGCGATGTAGCCAGCACCACCTATATGCTCAAGTTCTATGGTGGTGAAAGTTTCCGACAGGAGAACGGAAAGGATGCTCTCATGCCTTCTACACAGAAGGCCGTGTATCCCTACTCCAACGGCGATGCCATGCTCTATGTCTATGGTCAGGAACAGTGGGATGCACAGCTGGCATCAGGTGCCAGCACCCGTTCGCGCTGGCTGTGGTATGTGGTCAGCCCTAATAATGACCCCTATCGTGTAAGGATTATGAGCGTTTCCAACCAAGTCGGCAGTAAAAACTTTTTCCGCACATACGCCGTAGATTATGGTGGCAGTACCCATATCGTGACCAACTTGACCACGGAGAACGAAGCCGTTGATGCAGACCATGCCAACCAACTGCCCACGGAATACATGATTCTGAAGGCTCCCAACGACCACTATAAGTTGGTGACAACCTCACCCATCACCGACGGCACTACCACGGAGCACCGCACGGTGACGAGCTTCGAACAATACTGGAAGAATAACCCTACAGTGCAGCGTGCGTTGGGCGGTGCAGCTGTGACGGAGTCTGAGACGTTCGACGACAATATCGAACTTACCTCTGTGCAGCGGAACCAGCTTCCCAACTATTGGCACACCTATAAGGCCTTTGCCAATGCAGCCCCTTGGGTAGAATGGAAGACCGACGCCACCGGTAGTGGTAAGCAGTACCTGAACAAGAACCACTGGTTCCAGACCGTCGACATGGGTTCGACGGGCGAGTTCACGTTCGAGGCCACCACCCTTGAACCGCAGGTTATCCTCCTCGACCAACACGGGTGGGAAGTCATGCGCGCACCGTTGTCCAATACGGCTAAGTTGCGCCAGTTCGATAGCCCGATGGTGGAGACTTACCACTGGTATCCCACAGCCACGAAGGTCAATGGCTACCACAAGTACACCGTCGGCAGCGCAAATATTGTGGTTTACAGCAGTTATGTGGATGGTGACAAGACAAAGTGGAGAGACAGCGGTGAGCGTACTACGCATACTTCCACCTCACTGGCCGACATCCCTTACGACCACTTTACAGAAAAGGGTTTCGAGGCTCAGGATGCCAGCGTGAAGACCGACTTTTATGTCACCTACGACGTGAAATCCGGGTACAGCCGCCTCTATACGGGTGCTGCCACGGAGGGTGCCACCTCTGCTTCCGCTGTCATGCTGCAGCAGGGTGACAAGTATGCAAAGATTAAGAGTGACTACTCGCTTGATACAGCAGAATCCATATCCCTCAACCAGGAAAACACCGATGAGGAGTGGTACCTGAAGCCCAACTTCAACATCGATGCCGAGATGGGCTACAAGTATCGCGGAGAACCTGGTGCCTACGATGAAGCGCTAAGCAAATTGGAGACGGAGACTGCCTATTATACCGCCGGCAAGAACGGTTTCGACCCGTATAATGTGCAAATCCAGAGCGTTGCTTATGATAGTTATTACTTCACAGCCAACACGACCGGTTCGGAACTTTCGGCAGGTATGTGGACGGGTGAATCCAGTGCCATAACCTTGGAGACCCTGCGCACCGACCATCAGACCCCCGAGGGCTACGATCAGAGTACCTTGCAAATTACTAACGCCACTTTCATGGTGGTCAATGACGGTAGCGAGCACATGCTTTTGATGCCCCGCTTCGATCATACGAAGGTGGTCAACGCGCTGACAGGAACGCAAATGACTTCTCCGGGTGAGGCCACGAATTACCTTAGCCTTACTATCTCGCCAACGGTAGTCCACTCTTCTGACGAAATCGTATTTATGACTGGCAACTACATCCTTGCGGATGATTTTACACTTACCAGTTCCATCGGTACTTCCACTAATCCATTCAAGGGCTCCATCGATGGAAACTACCGTACCCTCAGCGGTTTTTCCGTTCCCTTAGTGAGATATGCAGAAGACGCAGTCATCAAGAATGTCATATTGAATGATGTCAGCATCAGCACCGATGACAATGTAGGTGCCATTGCTGCCAATGCCACAGGCGACACCCGCATCTACAACTGCGGCATCCTGGCTTCTGGCAGCACCCGTGACGAGAACGGCATTGTAACCTCTTGCAGCAGTACGGTCAGTGGCACCGATTGCGTGGGTGGTATCGTGGGCTTCCTCGATGGCAATGCACGTGTAATTAACTGCTTCAGCTATGCCAATATCACTGGTGGAACGGATGTGGGCGGCATTGTGGGCTATAACAATGTTTCGACCACGGCAGCCATGATGGGGGCAGGAAATGGAACCATGGTGATGAACTGTATGTTCTATGGCGACATCACCGGCGGTACGACGGTATCGCCCGTCTATGGTGGCAAGAACATCAATAACCTGCACGGAGGTCTGAACAACTATAACTATTATGCTTTCGACGAACTGAAGACAACAGCCATTACCGATGGCAAGTACAACTGTGCCCTGGCCGTTGAACAGAAAAATCTGATCCGCTTTGAGTTCTATCGTCAGTTGCTCAACAGCAACCGGCGCCTGGCGGCTTACTATGCTTCCTCGCCCAATTATGCTACGGTTTATGTCGAGGACATGATGAAATGGGTGCTGGAGACGGCAGACAGAAGCATTACATCGCGTGAGCCTTACCCCTATCCTATTCTGAAGGTACAGGATAAGTATCCCTCCATCATCAACTTTGATGTGGAGAATGCGCCTAACAGCACGTCCGTCGGACGTAATAAAGGCGGCAAACTGGGAAAAACATTGTCAGTGACCATCCGGAACTCTACGAGCGGTGGACAGACCGCACCGGCAGGGGCTAACATCAGCACAACCATCACCCTTCAGCGTACCGATAAGGACTTTGACCGTTATAACTTCAACTATGATAAGGTGCAGCTGCCCTATTATAATGACTATGGTACGAAGAACTACACCGACAACAAGGTGGTGACGGGATGGAAGATTGTGGATATTACTGCTGTTGCCGGTGACCCCTACACCTCGTCGAACTACCCAACATCAGGCGTCAAGGACTTCCCCGACCACAACTATGCCGACCGCAAGAGTTCCAACAAGGACTTGTATTCTGTGAGCCGTCGTGTGTTCTCGCAGGGTGCCTACTTCGACGTACCCTATGGCGTGACCAGCATCACTATCGAGCCCTATTGGGGCAATGCTGCCTACGTGGCTGATGAGTATATGGATGTGGTGTATAATACCAGTTATGAGGCTCCAAAGACAGGCTCTGTCCTCACACCCGGCGTAACTCAGTTAGGCAAGCAGTTCCCGACAGGCAAAATTACTATCAACGACAGCGAACAAACGGTTCACACCAGCATTTCGAGTGCGCTCGGTGCGTTGAGCGGCACCTCTGTTTATGACGATGCCGTGGTGCTGGTGGGCAACCTGCACCAAAATGGCGTGCCCTCCAATGGTACAGCCCCCTTCACCATCATGTCTGCGGATTTGGATCACGACAACGAGCCGGACTACAGCATGATTTATCATCATAACAATCGTAAAAGGGTGTCTCCCATCCGTTTCGACTTCATCAATATCCCCGGCACGGCACAGGCCCAGAAGCCCAATGGCGCATCAACTGTTCAGAATTTCACCATATTCACGATGAATGGGTGGTTCGAGACCACGAATACCTGTATCGTGTATTCCAATCAGGTAGAATACGAAAACAATCAGGACAATGCCAAAAAGGTTGATTCCCCCCTGATTCTCCTTGGCGGCGACTTTGAACAGTTTGTATCCACACGTGCATCTTCCGTTTCTGGTAAGACCATCTATATCCATGTGGGCAGCAATGTCTGTATCAAGAACTTCGGCGTAGGCACCCATAGTGACGGTAACAAGGGAACGCCTCACATACCCGTATCAGTGACTGGCGGTGAGTTTGAGGGATTCTACTTGACCGGTACTTACAATCCCAATGCCGCCGAAATGAGCGATAATGCTGAGTGCTACATCAGTGGCGGACACTTTGTGGAAGCGGCCGGTGCTTGTCAGGAACCTCTTGGAGGCAACGTGCATTGGCAGATTTATGATGCCGATATCGATGCTTTCTACGGCGGCGGCATCAATGATGCCCGCCCCATCAAGGGCACCATTACCACCGATATCTATAATAGTCACGTGACTCTGTTCTGTGGTGGCCCAAAGTTTGGTAACATGACTACAGGCAAGGCTGTTACGACCAATGCCACAGGCTGTGTCTTCGACCAGTATTTTGGTGCTGGCTACGGAGGCTTGTCCTATTCCAGACAGAAGTACTACGACGAAAGCGGCTATGATTTCGACACGCACTCCTTCCCTTATACCAGTGAACGAGGCAAATACTATGACGGAACCTCTACGAATGCGAATAACAGTCATACTGATTATGGTAAGAAAGGACCTGGTGTAGCCATCGACTTCGACTACGAGTTCTTCGTATGGTCCACAGGTGTGACGGGTGCTCGTATGTATGTGAAGTTTGCCTCGTTCTCATTGGCGCAATGCGATAATGTTTTTTCCACGCTGAAGGGATGTACCGTCAATAAGAACTTCTACGGCGGCGGCAGTTTGGGTAAGGTAACCGGAACGGCTACCTCTGTGCTTGAAGACTGCACGGTGAACGGTAATGTGTTCGGCGGTGGCTATTCAGGTACGCTCCCAACGCTTGAAGTAAGAAATGCCGGATTTACACAAAACCCGAAATTCAACAGTGCCTCCGGTATGTTTGAGCCGGGAGTATTCTCCGGCACGACAACCTATACCTGGAAAAACGCTGCGGAAGCCGGTGTCACACTTACCAACGGCCAATCCGGCAGTGACGAGACGAATCATTACATCTACACGAATCAGGACCTGACCACACTGGGACAAGTAGGCCACACCGTCCTGACCATCAAGGGAACTACCAAGGTCAGCGGTATCGTGGAAGGCGAGACCCTTGGCGGTGTGTTCGGCGGCGGCGATATGTCGGCTGTGAACGGTACCACCCAGGTCAATATTCAGGCCACGGATGCTACAGACGGTGTTGTGAATGTCTTTGGCGGTGGTAATACGGCAAACGTGATAGGTACGGCCACAGTTTCCATGACTGGCGGTACGGTCAAGGATGATGTATATGGTGGTGGTAAGGGTCAGACAACGCAAGTCACGGGTAATGTGACGGTGGGCATCAGCGCTGGTACAGTGTCGCGTAACGTCTATGGCGGTAGCGCCTATGGTACGGTGAATACTACTGCAGTCACTCTTTCCGGCGGTACGGTCAGCGGTAGCGTCTTCGGCGGCGGTCTGGGTCAGACCAGCCCCAGCAACATTGCAGCTCAGAACCTTGGCAATGCCACGGTGTCTGTGACTGGCGGTACGGTGGGCACAGCTGTCTATGGCGGTAGCAATGCCAACGGTGTGCTGAAGGGCGATGCCACGGTAACCATTACCGGCGGAACGATAGGTACAGCTCCTGAAGTAGTAGGAGACCCTATCGCCGACGTGGTTTTCGGTGGCGGTTATGGTGAACCTACGCTCGTGGAAGGCAATGTGTTGGTGAACATTGGTACCTCTGGTGCTGCGTCTGGTCCTGTTATCAACGGCCATGTCTATGGCGGCGGTGCCCTGGGAAGTGTGAATACCAGCAAACCAGAGAGTGCGCTCGTCTTTGATGCCACGAAGAAAGTGGATGTCAATCTGTACAAAGGCACTATCCATGGAAATGTCTATGGTGGTGGTCTGGGAAGACAGGCTGTTACCGGTCCTCCTGCAGTTGCTGCTGTCGAGTCGTTTGTAGGTGGTGACGTCACCGTGAAACTGGATGGTGCGGCCTTCCACTTAGCAACAACCACCCTCAAGGACGATGCGGACAAGGATGTCACAGCATACACCAGTGGACAAATCTTCGGTGGTAATAACCTGAATGGTACGCCGAAGGGCCATGTGCTGGTGCATGTGAAGCGGACGGTTCCAGAAACGGAGCACGAAGGGGATGCTTATTATCTCGGTGCCGTCTATGGTGGCGGTAACGAGGCCAACTATGTTCCTACGGATACCAAGCAGAGCGCTGAAGTGGTCATTGAGGGTTGCGACGTAACGCGCATCAAGGATGTCTATGGCGGTGGTAATGCCGCTGCTGCACCGGCTACCGAGGTGTGGATATTGGCATGTAAACAAATCGAGAACGTCTTTGGCGGCGGTAATGGTGAATTGGGGTCCAGCCGTGCGGCACACGTAGGTTTCTATCGAGAGGCAGACCTGTCAAAGACAAACTATGCTGGTGGCACGGGCAAGACCTTTGTCAACCTGGTGGGTGGTACGATTACCAATGTCTTCGGTGGCAGCAACAGCAACGGTGACATACGTAGCGGTTCAAATATCAAGATGCCGCAGCAGTCGGAATACACGGGTGCAGCGGTCCTGAACTCTCCGGCGGAGAACTGTACGCTACATACCACAAATATCTATGGTGGTGGTAAGAATGCCGACATGAGCGGCGGTACAAGCATAGTGCTGGGCTGTATGCCCGATGAATGGGTGGGTGAAATCTATGCCGGCGCACAGAATGCCGATGTGGCGGGCGATGTCAACCTGACCATCACCAGTGGTAAGTTCTATCGCGTGTTTGGCGGCAATAAGGACGGCGGTCGGCTGAAAGGCTCCATTACGGTGAACATCGAGGAGACAGGAGACTGTGATGTGCCTATTGTGATTGGTGAACTCTATGGTGGCGGTAACTTGGCAGGCTATTCCATCTATGGCTACACAGATGCAGGAGAACCACGTACAAAGGCGCAGTATGACGCATGGTTTGCTGGATTGTCGGCCGACGACAAACTGAAGCCTGAGAACCAGAAATACGATAACCCGAAGGTTAACGTCCGTTCGTTTACGAGTATCGGTAAAATCTTCGGTGGCGGCTACCAGGCCCTGATGATTGCCGACCCGCACGTGGATATCAATGTGGTGGAGGGTAGTAAGGCCGCTACGGCACGTGCCGAGGAGACCATTGAACATATTGCCATTAAGAAGAAAAACGAATCAACGGGTGAAATTGAATCTGCCGAGATTACACTCCACCTGCCTGCACACGAGGCAGACAAGATTGGTGCTATTGATGATGTGTTCGGTGGCGGTAACCTGGCTACAGTGGACGGCAGCACGGAAGTGAATATCGGTACGGAGACGACGGTTGATTTCATCACAGAACCGTCCCATCTTGGAACGAAAGGTACGGATTACACCTACGACGAGGTTGCTGGTCTGTATGGAGCCACCGTCAAAGGTGCCATCATCAAGGGCAGTGTCTATGGCGGTGGCAATCAGGCCGATGTCACGGGAAGCACGCAGGTGAACATCTGTGCGAAGTATGATGAGTTGGCTTCTGCCTATCAGCGCGTTGCCCAAGGTTCGGCACATGTCACGATAGACAAGGATGTCTTTGGTGCCGGCAAGGGTGAGCCTTCCGATGCCACCTCCGCACTGGTCAGTGGCAATACCACCATAGTGATGATGGATGGCTACGTGATGCAGAGCGTCTATGGCGGTGGTGAGTTGTCGCAGGTGGCTGGCAACACCTACATCACGGTCAGCGGTGGTACCATCGGTACGCCCAAGGATGGCGATACCAGATATGGCGGTGAGATATACGGTAACATCTATGGAGGTGGTAAGGGTAATACCACGAATGTCCTGGCTGGTCGTATTCAGGGCAATACCAACATCACCGTCGAGAACGTCTATGCCGATGCCGCCTATGCTGCCGCACACAGCGTGGCCGAAGGTTCCCTTGTAAGTTCACCGACCATTCTTCATAATATATATGGTGGTGGTGCCCACGGTTCGGTGGGAACCTTTACCTACGATGCTTCTGACGTGATTACCGGATACAGCTCTGGCGGTATAGCTGCTATCAACATCACTGGCGGAACCATCGGTTATGATGGTCACAATAACGGTATGGTGTTTGGTTCATCGCGTGGTGAGGTAGGTGCTCCTGACGCTATCTGTGACAAGTTGGCATGGGTCTACAGGACCAATGTGACGATTGGAACAACAGTCCAAGATACAAATACAACCAACCCGTCCATCAAGGGTTCAGTCTATGGTAGCGGCGAGAACGGACATACCTATGAAAATGCTTCTGTGACCATCCATAGCGGCATGGTAGGTATCACCGACACCTCAATCGACGGAGGTGCAGCCTATCTTTATCGTGGCAACGTCTATGGCGGCGGATGCGGTACGGATAAGTATTGGGTGGATGCAAACAACAATGAAATAAAAGAACCGGAGGAGGAACATTACAACCCCAAAGGCGGTCTTGTTAAGGGTACTGCCACGGTACAAATCGATGGCGGTCATGTGGTGCGCGATGTCTATGGCGCAGGTTCCATGGGATCTGTAGATGTAAGTTCCTCTGTCACCGTTGCCGGTAATGCCATTATTGGTGCCGAGGGCAGTGGTGGCGGTTATGTCTTTGCCGCAGCACGCGGTGATAATACATTGGATGATGCACATCAGACATACGTCGGTGCCTCAGAGCTGCACATCAATGGCGGAACAATCTGGGTTGATGCTTACGGCGGCGGTCAGAATGGTATCGTGAAGGGTGCTGTCGCTGTCAGCATGACGGACGGCACCGTGATGCGCGACGTTTATGGCGGCGGTGCGCTGGCTAAGACCAATACGGAGTATGACGGGTCCAATGAGACCTATAGGACCTATGTGACGAGTGTTACGATGTCTGGCGGTACCATTACTGGCAACCTCTATGGTGGCGGTCTGGGCGAATATTCGGATGATAGTGATGACACAAATGATATTCCAGCCGATGTGAACGGTCCGCTAACGGTTGCTGTCACGGGTGGTTCCGTAACTAATGTTTTTGGTTGTAACAATGTCCATGGTATGCCCAAGAGCACAGTGGCTGTGGAAATCGGTTCGAAGTCGGGCGCTTCTGCCCCATACACCTATAGCGGTACAGGCGTCATCTCCGGCAGTGTCTATGGCGGCGGTAAGGATGCTGCCTATAACGGAACACCGGCAGTAAAGATATACAAGGGTACGATGACAAATGTCTATGGCGGCGGTCTCGGTAGTACAGCCATTACTGGCGGTTCGTCCGTCACCATGGAGGGCGGTACGGTCAATAACGATGTCTTTGGCGGCGGCAGTGAAGCTGATGTCACGGGCGATGTCAACGTCGTAGTCTCCGGTGGTTCCGTCTACAACGACGTCTACGGCGGTGGTGCGTTGGCCAATACGAATACTGGCAACTGGTCGCCCGGCACCAACACCGAATATATTCGGGTTGATGCCCTCACGGCTATGTCCTTTACTGCCATAGACGATCCGGTATTAGAATCTGGAGAATCTGTTTACGGATATTATACTAAAGATGTACTTAGTGAACCTTACACTTACACAGAGATAACAGATAAGGCCGCAACGGCCGATGGAACGTCTGTATATTATAAGAGGAATCCAGGCTCGTCAGTATATGGACTATATCTGAGGTCAGGGGTTAGTGAACCTTACACTTACACAGAGATAACAGATGAATATGCTCAGGCACTTTCCGGCACCGATTATTATGAAAGGAGAGAGTTACCTGGTACATGGGCTGATGGTAAAAATGATCCGAGTACGGGTACGACCTATAAGACCACTGTCACGCTGACAGGCGGTGAGATAGGTAATGTCTATGGTGGTGGCTTAGGCAGTTTGGGAGCATCTCCGACAAAGGCGTATGTCTTCGGTGATGTTAGCGTTTATGTAAACAGACCCGCGGACATAACCACAACCCAAAGCGGTAGTTTTGCGGTGTTCACTAATCGTACAGAAAATGCCACTGTCGGAGGCACGTCATATACGAGTATTCCTTTGACCGGTCGCGTATTCGGCTGTAACAACCTCAATGGTTCTCCCATGGGCAATGTGCTTGTGGAGGTATGGGCTACCCGACACCTCGAAAGTGACGGTACAATCTCTACCATACACAAGAACTACGAGATTCAGCATGTCTATGGTGGCGGCAACCAGGCTGCATACCTTCCCGCCCGTGATAAGCGGACGAGTGTAAACATTTATGGTTGTGACGAGACCAGTATTTCCCGTGTCTATGGTGGCGGTAATTCAGCTTCCGTACCCTCTACAAACGTTACGATATGGGGTACTTACGACATTGAATATGCCTTCGGCGGTGGAAACGGCGGTCAGCCTGTCAAGGAGAATGGAACTGGCACATGGATTGCCAATAGCGGTGCAAATGTCAATGGTGCTGCTCATATCACTTTGCACGGTGGTAAGGTCGGTCAGGTGTTTGGTGGCAGTGACTACAAGGGCGATTGCCGTAGTGCCAATAACACCATTTCTCAGGAGGGTACCTGTCCGTTGGTCATCACCAAGTTCTATGGAGCCGGTAGTGAAGCCAATGTCGATGGAGACGTGAATACCATCGTGGCTGCTTGTACCGGTGAGAACTCGCAGATTGAATATGTCTGCGGTGGTTCCTACAAGGCATATATCAATGGTAATGTTAACCTGACCATCACCGCAGGATATTTCCAGAATGTCTATGGCGGTAACGATCAGCGTGGTGGTATAGAAGGTAACATCACCGTTAATGTCGAAGAAACGGACCCATGTAATAAACCCATTATTATCGGAAATCTCGTGGGTGGCGGCAACCAGGCTCCCTTCCCAGGCAAGGACGGCGCTGGCAATGATTTGGTGACAACCAAGTCACGTACCATC
Source organism: uncultured Bacteroidaceae bacterium (assembly GCA_905234735.1). Lineage (GTDB taxonomy): Bacteria > Bacteroidota > Bacteroidia > Bacteroidales > Bacteroidaceae > Physcousia. The sequence goes on from CAJOJA010000002.1 coordinate 107,589, forward strand.
ACGGTAAATGTCAAGTCGGCAACATACATCGGCAATGTCTATGGTGGTAGCTACATGGCGGAGACCAAGGCCGACACCAAGGTGAATATCAATATGATTGAGGGAGAGCAGGCCGGAAGTACAAATGTTCTCCTCCCTGCAGACTTTGGTATAGTTGGAGCCGAGATTCCTAAGAACATCAAGAGTGTCACTTCATCATACGAACCTGTTTCCGTTTCGGCAGGTGAAAAAGTAGTCGGCTATTATACGAAGGATGGTTCCGGCAACTACATAGCTGCTTCAGGTACCGCAGTTGGTGGTACAACCTATTATCAGAAACAAGTAAAGGGCAATATTGACAATGCAATCGGAACCATCGGCAACGTCTATGGCGGTGGTAAGCAAGGCTCTGTAGATGGTAACACCGAAGTCAATATCGGTACGGAAACCAGTGTTGGTATCATTAAACGCGACGGCACTTCTCACCATATCGTTGATAAGGATGGTAACGATATCTTCGATGCTGATGGAAATCTATTAGCCGGTAAAAAATACGGAGATATTGTTTTGGTATCCCAAACCGTCAGGGGGGCCCACATCACTGGCGACGTGTTCGGTGGTGGCGAATCAGCTGTGGTGACAGGCAACGCCATTGTGAATATCTGCGCCAAAGATAATGGTGAGGGTTATGAAAGCGTGGACGAAGGTGCTGAAAAGGTAACGATTGGAGGCTCTGTTTATGGTGGCGGCCGCGAGGCCGACATCGAAAAGAACACCCAAGTGACGATGTCCGGCGGTTATGTCTTTAACGGTGTCTTTGGCGGTGGACTTTCCGGTTCGGTAGGAACATATACCAGCAGAGATTATTCTTCGACAGTCTATGGCCATACTGCTCATGCAGGCTGTATCGGTAAGCCCACGGTTTGCCAGACAGGTACTGGTAAATGTACGGTTGTGGTCAATGGCGGTCAGATTGGTCCCGTGGAGGTGGCCACACAGGGTATGAGAAGAGCTTTGGCCAATGGCGGTCCTGTCACACAAGGCTGGGTATGGGGTGGAGGCTTCGGTCTGATTGAGGACCCGAAAGATCACCCTGACACACACTTCATGACATACGTGAATGAAACCGACGTGACCATCGGCGGTACAGCCTTCATCATGGAGGGCGTCATTGGCGGTGGTGAGTTCGGACGTGTGCTGGGCAATACAAAGGTGACGATTCGGGATAATTGTCAGATTGGCGTAGGAGAAAATAAGGCGGCTGACGGTAAGCCTGTGCGCTATGGAGAAGCACTATGGGCGGAAGCGGCTGCGGCTATAGCTTCAGGCTCTGCTAATGATATAGCAACGATAGCGGCAAAAATGCCCGAATGTTCCTACTTTGAATATGGACATGATTGGGATGACGACGGCAAACTGGACTACTTGCCCTATGACCCCTATTATGACGAGTTCAATTCCCCTGCAGAATTTTCTCCTGCCAGCACGGCGCATCCCTCTGACGGTAAGACGTGGATTGGTGTTGTATTCGGTGGCGGCTCAGGCTATATGCCGTATAAGAAAGCAAACGGTAGTGGTTACGATTGGCTTCGTTCGGCAGGTTGGGTAGAAGGCAATACCACGGTGGAAATCAAGGGCGGCCATGTTCTGACCAATGTCTATGGCGCCAACGAATATACCGACGTCGGGGGTAAAGCTACGGTGAAGATGACGGGCGGTACCATCGGTGTGCCGCGCACCCTGGCCCAGATTGCTGCTCACCCTGTATCCTGTTATCTGTTCGGTGGCGGTAGGGGTGACGAACGAACCCACTTCAACCAGATAACGAATGTGGGTAGTGTAGAGGTTGAGGTATCGGGCGGCATCATCTATGGCTCCGTATTCGGCGGAGGCGAGGATGGCCATGTGCTGGGAGATACTAAGGTGACCATCAAACCCGGTGCCATGATTGGTACTTGGGGTACCAGTTACGTGGATGGTAACGTTTTCGGTGGTGGTCGTGGCTTCTCTGGAGAATCGTTAACGGCTGGTCTCATTTGCGGTAATACCGAAGTCAACATCGAAGGTGGCACCATACTGGGCTCCATTTATGGCGGCGGCCGTCTGGCCTCGGTGGGAACCTATATGGTGGCAAAGGACAATCCTAATTATGGTAAGATGATTCCCGACGGCCAAGATCCATACGAAACAGGTTCTACCAGTCACGGACATGTCACCGTCAACATCAGCGGCGGCACCATCGGTAACAGCCGTGAATTCATTATACCAAGTACAGCCGACAATACTGCAGCCGAGATTTCAGAAAGTGATATTGATAAATGGGAGGCCAGTGACTGGAACAAGTGGAAGACCTACAAGAATGTACCCAAAACCGAATACGGAACCTTCAGCGTTGACCGTCTCCGTCTGATGCATACCATTGGTGGTAACGTTTTTGCCGGAGGTATGGGACGTAAGACCCATTTGAACGGCACGGCATTCGAGCAAGCCCACTGGACGAAGCTGGGCGAAGTGAAGAGCACCAAGTTGAATATCAGCGAGAAGGAAGCTTCAGTGCCTACTCTTATCAGGAGCAATGTCTATGGTGGAGGTGAGTTCGGCTCTGTAACCGAAAGCCATACTACCGACGATAAAAAATGGGCCACGGAAATCAGTATTACGGGTGGTACAATAGGCACGGAAGTCTTAGGCGATGCTACGAAGTACACCTTTGGCAGTGTCTATGGCGGCGGTATGGGTGCGGCTGTCAAAGACGCAACATCCACTGCAGTTCTGGGTGGACTGATAGAAAATGGTAACACCAAGGTGACCATGTCGGCAGGTACGGTGAAGGCCAGTGTCTATGGCGGTGGCGAAATAGCTGCCGTGAGTGGTACGGCCAATGAGGAGACCAAAACCCTCGATGGCGGTAATACCGATGTGACCATCACGGGCGGCACCATCGGTAAGATGAAACTTGATCCTGCCAGTGGTGCCCAATTCGGCGGTTATCGCATGGGCAATGTCTATGGCGGTGGCAAGGGCGATAACTCTTCGCCGTTGGCCGGTCTGGTGAAGGGTAATGCCACGGTGACGATTGGTACGGACGATGGCGGACCTACCATCTATCATAATATCTATGGCGGTGGTTCGTATGGTACTGTGGGTACGTATAATTTCGACTCCGAAAAGTTTGAAATCACCAGTCTTGAATATGTGAACACGGGTCGGACCCAGGTCCTCATCAAGGGCGGTACGATAGGCATCGACGGACGTGACAATGGTATGGTCAACGGCGGCGGTCGTGGTAACATCGATGCTCCGCAATCCAAAATGCCAGCAGGTAAATACTCTTTTGACCACGTTGCATGGGTGTATGACTCTGAGGTCGTCATCGGTGCTGCAGCCTCCACCGGCCCCATCATCAAGGGCTCCGTCTATGGCGGTGGAGAGAACGGTCATAACATGCGCAATGCGTCGGTTACCGTAAAAAGCGGAACCATCGGTATTCATGAAGGTAATGATTACGACAAGAACCGAGGTAACGTATATGGTGCCGGTTGCGGTACGGACAAATACTATTCCAGTCCATCGGGAGCCGCAGATCCATACGATGGCGGAGGTGACAAGTACAATCCCTTAGGCGGTATCATCAAGGGAAACACCACGGTGTCCATTGAAGGAGGCACACTTTTCCGCAATGTCTATGGCGGCGGTTCCATGGGTTCAGTGGATGGCAAGGCCACGGTGACCGTCAGCGGCGGCAGCGTCAGCGGCAATGTATTTGGCGCTCCCAAGGGAAACTCTTCCTATACCGAATATATCGCCTATACAGGCTCCTCCGAGGTAAATATCCAGAGCGGTGCTTCTGTCACGGGCAGCGTCTATGGCGGTGGCGAGGCTGGTAGAGTGAAGGGCGATGTTGTCGTAGACATGACTGGCGGTACGGTCAGCCAGAACGTCTATGGCGGCGGTGCCTTGGCCGATTCCAATACGGACAACTGGGATGCCACGCTCAATAGCAATGCCGGCGGCTGGACTAACACGACCAAGAAGTCGGCGCTCTATACCACGCAAGTCAGCCTGACGGGCGGCACTGTCGGCCATGATGTCTATGGCGGTGCGCTGGGTCGTGTCTATAAAGCTGCCCAGGATGCTCAAGCTGCTGTTTATTATACGCAAACGGAATGCGATGAATATAATACAGCGAATAATCTTGAATTAGGAATGGAAGGGTTTAGGACAACCGCTGACATCAAGACACCGGCCGTGGAAGCCCAAGCCGAGGAAACGGCTATTTCGCCCAAGGTGTATGGTGATATCCTGGTTGAGCTGAATGGCAAGACCACCTTTGCTGGCGAAACGCCAACCGTTACTCCTGTGGCTGAGAGTGCCAAGGGCTGCATTGTTGAAAAGGTATTCGGCTGCAACGACCTGATGGGTACGCCGAAGGGACATGTGAAGGTGCACGTCTTTGCTACGCAGAATAGCAAAACAGGTAACATAAAAGCCAAAGTAGCACCTCCCACATATTCCCCCAAGAGAAATGTTAACGACAGTGAGGGCTATAAGGCATGGCTGGCCAGGCTGATTGCCGTGGCCAAACCCGGTGGAACGTTGCTTGACGGACTTGATGAAACCGTGATTTCCGCTGCCCAAAAGGTATTGGACGGAATAACAAAGGATGAAGAAGATTTGGACGACAATGACAGGGAAACGCTCAACGGTGAGGCCAAGAAGGTCATCAAGGAGATAGAGTCGCTGCACGACTATGACGTGAAGGCCGTCTATGGCGGCGGTGACCTGGCTGCCTACGAACCGTTCGGACCGAATGCCACGACTTCTGCAGAAGACCACAAAAACACCACGGAAACGACAGAGGTGGTCATCGAAGGCTGCGACGTGACCAGCATCCAGCAGGTCTATGGCGGTGGTAATGCAGCCTCTGTATCGGGCACAAATGTCATTGTAAGTTCAGTCTTCGTTATCGACGAACTCTTCGGCGGCGGTAATGGTATGGACAACTACGTAGTAAACGGGAAGTGGTATCAGAACCCAGGTGCCAACGTGGGCTACTACCCTTTGGAGGAGCACGTCACCGACGGCAGTAAGGGCAATGGCGAGACGGAGGGCACACGATACCAGACCGTTAGCAAGGCAAATACCGGTACAAAGGAACAACGAATTGCCAATTACTCCTACGGAACAGGTTATGCGACGACGAGTGTTACCGGCGGACATATCCACACTGTTTATGGCGGCAGTAACGAGAAGGGTAATGTCCGCACCGTGGCCTTGTCGCAATACCAGAAGGCTGGCTCCTGTCCGCTGGTTACCGATGAAACCTATGGCGGCAGTAAGACAGCTATGATGGACGGTGAAATCCAGGTAGTCCTCGACTGCGTGGAGGACGGCGGTACATACTATGGCGGTTCCCAAAATGCCGATATCAACAACAATGTGACCATCAATATCACCAACGGTTCGTACGACAAGATATACGGTGGCAACAACAAGGCCGGAACCATCAATGGCGTCATCACTATCAACATCGAGGAGAAGGGTTGTACACCCATCATCATCGGCGAGTTGTATGGCTGCGGCTATTATGCTCCATATTCTGTCTATGGTTACAAGAAGAAGGCCGATGGTACCTATGAGACGATAGAGGAAGAGGATCCGACCGACCCCACTAAAAAGATTAATAGCCGTATACCGCTGAAGAAGGGCGATACGGGTGCGCTGGCTATGCCTCATCGCGACCCCTACGTCAACATCATCTCTGCAACGTGGATAGGAAGCATCTATGGCGGTGGTGACCGTGCCTTGGTTGTGGGCAACCCGCATGTCAACGTGAATATGCAGAAGGGCAAGGTGACGGCCGAATATGCCGGAAATGCGGCATTTAATCCAGGGGTACACGGGTCAGGAACAGCTCAGTACACCGTTGAGAAGATTGAAGCGAACGGCGATGCCACATTGTCCGTCGGCAAGATTGGCAATATCTTCGGTGGCGGCAACCAGGCTAACGTGATAGGTAATACCTATGTGGATGTCGGTACAGGTAAGTGGAACAATGTCAACGGTGTAGAGGAGACCATCGCACCCGCCCGCAACGCGGCAACCATCACCGGTAACATCTATGGCGGCGGTAAGATGGGACACGTGGGTGACTTCACGCTCGACGGCACTGACAAGCCTGTGAGCTGTGCTGATGGCACTGGTATTGCCCGTGTAACCGTCAGCAATGGTTCGATTGGTCCGGACAACATGGCCATGTTCCATCTGAATGCGAGCGGTAACATACCTACAGATGACGCTCCCGACAACGCCGGCCATGTGTTCGGCGGCGGACAGGGTACCAACCTCCCGGCCGATGTCAACGTGGCCTACGTGGACAGTGCCGAAGTCATCATCAACGGTACGGCCTTTGTGAAGGGTTCGGTATTCGGCGGTGGTGAGAACGGTCACGTGCTGCACAACGTGGGTGTGAAGATTTCGGGTGACTGCCAGATTGGTAACGGACACGTCATACTTACGGATAGTGAAGGTAACATCCAAAAGGATGAAAGTGGCGAATACATTCTCCGAGGCCTGAACCGACCTTACACTGACGATGAATGGGCTAATGGACGTTTGACGGAGCAAACTGGCGATTTCCCAGGCTTAAGCGCAGCCCAAAAGACGGCGATATACTCAAAATACAATGCTTCCCTGCCCGAATGCGACAGTTGGCTGTATGGAGCAACGGTGGCAGCAGGTAAGGTAGTAACAAACAGCCATCATGTGCCTTACGACTGTCTTGCCAATGCCACAGGCGAATTGTTTGAATATCCCACTGTTCCAGATATAACAGGCGTAACCACCAAATCCACTCACGGCGGTTGCAGGGTAGCTACCAACGGAAGTGCCTTCAACGGCAGTGTCTATGGCGGCGGTTCGGGATATTTCCCCTACGCTCCCGGTCAATGGCTGGAGTCCGCAGGTAAGGTGGAAGGCAATACGTGGGTGCTGGTATCCGGTGGTCACATCCTGACCAGTCTTTATGGTGGTACTGAGATGACTAGCGTAGATGGCGACACACACGTCATTATGACGGGCGGCACCGTGGGTGTGCCGCGCACGCTGAGCGAGATTACGGCGCACCCCGTCACCTGCTACGTCTTCGGTGGTGGTAAGGGTGAAGGTCGCGCGTTCCTGAATGGTGTGACTACCGTAGGCGGAAATGCCTATGTGACTGTCTCGGACGATGCCCGGATCTATGGCTCTGTGTTCGGCGGTGCCGAGGACGGATGGGTTGAAGGCAATGTCTATCTGAAGGTCAAGGATGGTAAAGCCAAGACCGTAAAGGTCAATGGTGTCGCAGGCGTGGAAACAAAGGAAGTGCGATTCCCGTTAATTGGCACGTGGGGTACCTCGTATGTGGACGGCAACATCTTCGGTGGCGGTCGTGGCTTTGACGGTATCAACACACTGGCGGGCCGTATCGGAGGCAATGTGAATGTTGATATTTCCGACGGCACCATGCTGGGCTCTGTCTATGGCGGCGGCCGACTGGGTTCTGTGGGTATTGGTAAGATTGTGGATGACGAAGATAAGGCGGAACTTCGGTCTGGTGAGTCCTATGGCGTCATCACGGTGAACATTTCGGGCGGTACCATCGGTAACGACCTTGAATACCAGTATGTCGATGCTGACAACTACGCTACGTTGACCAACTCGACATCAGGCGACCTCCGACTGACTGAATTTAATGATGCTGCGTCGTTTAAGAATAAGATTAAGGACGAAGGCGGCCTGATTACCGAAGCGGGTTCCGCTACCACCATTCGGCGGTTGTTGCACACCAAGGGCGGTAATGTCGTGGCCGGTTGCATGGGGCGTCTGACCAAGATAGACGGCACCACGATGAATACGAACTGGGACCATTTGGCCCTGGCCAAGAAGACCGTGCTGACCATCAGCCAAGCCGATGCAAACGTACCTACTATCATCAAGAGTAACGTCTATGGCGGTGGTGAATTTGGTGCGGTGATGGATTTCGAAGCTGTCGATGCCGATGCCACCACCATCAACATCACGGGCGGTATCATCGGTACGGCCATTACCAAAACGTTTGAGGAAAAAGTGGATGCTGAGACAACGATAACGCACAGCAATGTGCCGCAGTACTACTTTGGTAGTGTCTTTGGCGGCGGTTACGGCAGCAGCCGAGAACTGACAAAAAGTGAAGAGGACGCGGGCATCAAAGATCCCAGAGAACGTGCCGGTCTCATCAGGGGCAATACCGTCATCACCATGTCCGGTGGCACAGTGCTGGGCAGCATCTATGGCGGCGGCGAAGTGGCGCAGACCGAAGGTTCGTCCGACATCACCATCAGCGGTGGTGAGGTGGGCGTCAACAAGGTTCGTAAGAGCGACGGCTACGTGATGTATGGCAGCTCACTGATGGGTAATGTCTATGGTGCCGGAAAGGGTACCCGCGACTACACGAAAGCCGGTGTCGTCAAGGGCAATACCGAGGTCACTGTCAGCGGTGGCAACGTCTACCACAATGTCTATGGTGGAGGTGCGCTGGCTTCCGTGGGTGACTTCAAGATTTCCGATGGAGAAGGTACTCCCGCCTACATTCCTTTAGCCGGCGTGCCTTACGACTGGACAGAGGACACGGGTTTGGCCACCATCAACATTACGGGTGGAACCATCGGCATCAGCGGACGCGACAACGGCATGGTGAACGGCTCGTCGCGCGGTGACCTGGAGAAGCCCACGGGCAGTCCTGCCGTTGACCGCTATGACAAGGTGGCATGGGTCAAGAATGCCATTGTCAACATCGGCACCGAAGGTTCCGGCACGGATTTCTCAACCCCGCTCATCACGGGCAGCGTCTATGGCGGCGGAGAGAACGGTCATAATGCAGAAAAGGCCACCGTAAATGTCTTCAGCGGCACCATCGGTATCGCCGACAGCTCAAATCCCTGGTACAAATTCAGTGATCCCGCGGTGGAAAAGAAGGCCCTGATAACCCGTGGTAATGTCTTTGGTGCCGGTTGCGGTACGGATATGTATGACTCTGATGGCGACGGCAAGAATGACTCATATAACCCCAAGTCGGGTATGGTGGGCAAGACGACCCATGTCAACATCAGTGGCGGTCATGTGGTACACAACGTCTATGGTGGCGGTTCGATGGGTTCGGTGGGAACTGTCACAGACTCTATCAAACACTCAGTTAAAGCAGCGAGCTTCGCCCTCAGCTGGCCATATAAGATTGGCTTTGGCTCAGGCACGGGTACTTCCTATGTCACCATTACAGGCGGACGCATCGGTATGGGCGAAACAGGTGTAGTAGGTGAGGACAATGGCAACGTCTATGGCGGTACACGCGGTGTGGCAAGCAGCCGCTACTACGAGGCTCATCTGGCCAATGTGAACGACACGTATGTGACCATCAACTACACGGGTGAAACGCCCACCAGCGATGACGGTTCGACAACGCACCTCATCATGGGCTCCGTCTTCGGCGGCTCGGAGGACGGCCATGTCATGGGAGATACCCATGTGTTGATAAAGAACGGTCTGATCAATCATTCGATCTTCGGTGGCGGTCGCGGACAGGGTGCGTACAGCGGAAAGCTGATCCGCCTTGTCGGTTCGGGAATAGACGATACATACGACACGGACGCTTTGCACAGCATCACAGCCGGTAAGGTCTATGGCAATACCAACGTCACCATGACTGGCGGCAAGGTGCTGAACAATGTTTTGGGCGGCGGCTATTTGGCCTCTGTGGGTAAGGGAAACTACTCTGGCGGAACGGACGACTATGCTGCCACTGGCTACGGCGAAAACATCAGTGAGCCTCTGTGGGACAATGATGGAGACAACAGCAAGGCTTTCCTCAGCAGCGGAAAAACCTCCGTGAACGTCTTTGGCGGCACTGTGGGTACATTGGCTTTATGGGATGGACTTCCTTCGGGTTCCGTCTTCGGTGGCAGCCGTGGTATTTCGGCCCCGAACATCTCGGATATGGACAAAGTCAGTCCTGACTATTGTCCGGAGTTCTTCTTCGGCTATGTCAACGAGACGGAGGTGACCATAGGCGGCTATAGGTGTAAGACGGAGTATGGCGGCTATAAAGTGGGCGACGGTATAACCACCGCGCAGTACAAGCTCTTGTCCAGCGACGACGCTGACAATTGGGAAGCCGTGGCTCCCACCATCTTCGGTTCTGTCTATGGCGGTGGTCAGGATGGTCACGTGCGTCGAGAGACCCATGTCGTTGTGGACAACGGTGAGATAGGTATTCCTTATACAGAGGCGAATCGGACGGCCGTTGGTACGAGCGACCTCGACAGCCCCCACTGGTTGCTTCGCGGTAATGTATTCGGTGCAGGCTCCGGTTTAAGCCAGTACGCGTTCGACCTCAATGGCGACGGCGATACCAAAGAGGACGAGACGGGTTACAGCACTTCGGCAGGTTCCGTGACACACTTCACACAGGTAGACATCAATGGAGGCACCATCCACCGCAATGTCTATGGCGGCGGTTCGATGGCCAGCGTAGGTCCTCCACCCGTCATGAGCACTTATGATATCGTGCGCAAGGACGACACTTCGAAGGGTATTGGGCACCGGTCACTGTGTACCGTGAACATTGCCGGAACGGTTGGCACGCCGACGGAGTATCTGGAACACTATGGCGGCGAGGTGTATGGTGCCAGCCGTGGTGAGCCTGACCTGGATGCGAACCAGTTTGGTAGTGTCATCTGGACACTGGTGAATCTCTTACACGGTGCCGACATCAAGGGCAACGTCTTCGGCGGCGGCGATGCCGGTATGGTGAAGAAGGACACCGACGTACGCGTTGGTGTAGCCGTTCCTTAACGAGGCAGCCCCCGAAGGAACGTGGAGCCCGGACTCGTATACCATACGTGGGAAGAGGTGATACGACGCGTCGCTTTTACAATGCGCAAATTACAATGCGCAAATCATAATAAGTTTGCAAGGCAACGGCGGAGACTGTCGGTCCAGTAGGGGATGCTGAGGCCAAAGGTTTCCTTGATTTTGGTCTTGTCCAGGACAGCGTAGGAGGGGCGACGGACGGGGCTGGGGAATTCGTTGCTGTGGCAGGGCTGGATGTCGCACTGCGTATGGCCTGCCATCTGCGCAATCACTTTCGTGAAGTCGTACCACGAGCAGACGCCCTCGTTGGAGTAGTGATAGATGCCCGACGGTATCTCCTCGCCTTTTGCATGGCTTTCTTTGCCCTTAGCCACGATGGCCACGATGGCCTCGGCCAGGTCCAGGGCGTAGGTGGGTGTGCCCACTTGGTCGAAGACAACTCTCAACTGGGGCTTGGTGGCCGTGAGGCTGAGCATCGTCTTCACGAAGTTGCGCCCGTACTCCGAATAGAGCCATGCGGTGCGCAGGATGACGTAGCGGCAGCCCGAGCCGATGATGGCCTGTTCGCCCTCCAGCTTTGTCTGTCCGTACACGCCCGTGGGCGTTCCTTTCTGTTCCTCGCGACAGGGCACGTTGTAGGGGTCGCCGCCGAAGACGTAGTCGGTGCTGATGTGTATCAGCAGTCCGCCTCGGCGCTGCATGGCCTTGGCCAGTATGGAGGGGGCCTCGGCATTCAGTCGGCGGCACAGCGCTTCGTCGGTTTCAGCCTTGTCAACATTGGTATAGGCAGCGCAGTTCACGATGATGTCAATCTCCTCGTCGTCCGCCATCTTGTTCACGGCCTCGCTGTCGGTCATGTCCAGCAGCGTGGTCTCCACGCCTTCGACTTCCACCACATCGGTGAAGATGTAGCGGTCCGTCGTCTTGCGGCTCACCAACCGCATCTCGTTGCCCAACTGTCCGTTAGCTCCTGTTATGAGTATGTTCATAGTTCGTGTATTTGTAAGGCAAATATACGACATTTATTTGTAAAATAGCGTAGGATATGACAGAAATGTGCAAGTCGTCATAAAATTTTTCAATTTTCAATTTTCAATTATCAATTATTTATTGTACCTTTGCATCCGAATTTCGAGGAGAGATGCCAGAGTGGTCGAATGGACCGCACTCGAAATGCGGCGTACGGGCGACTGTACCCTGGGTTCGAATCCCAGTCTCTCCGCAAAGCAGCAGGTTGCCCCTGCTGCTTTTGCTTTGAGACGGCTTCTCACCCAGGACTGGGTTCTTGCTCCATTTCATTACGCAAGCGTAGCTTTGCGTCCGATTACGAATCCCAGTCTCTCCGCAAAGCAAAAAGAAATCGCCCGCTCCTCGTTCTGGGGGGCGGGCGATTCGATTATAGGGATAGCAGTCCCTTACTTCACTACCTTCTTGCCATTGATGATGAAGATGCCCTTCGTGGTCTTGGCAACGCGACGACCGGCGAGGTCGTAGATAGCCTTGATGTCGTTGGTGTTGACAGTTATGCCATTGACACCAACCGTCATGTCGCTAATCTTCTGGTCAAGGGCCTCGATAACGGGCACATCGCTGTACTTCAACTGAGAAGCAGAAGTAACCTGCATGTAGCCGCTCTGGAGCACCTCGGTTACCACGTCGTTGACGGGGAAGAGGTTGAACTCGGAGAAGGTGAAGAATGCGTGGCCATTGTTACCAGCTTCATTGTTGGTGTGAGGAATGGTGAAGCGGATGTACTTGTAGGCCTTGTCAAGTGCGATGGGCTCAGAGACGTAGTAGGTGATTGCTGCATCGGTGGGCAGGCCCTCGGTGATGACGCCAGCATCTGTCAGACTCAGTTCGTCGTCACCGGCGGTGATGTCGATTTCGGTCGGACGGTTGTTGTTGTTCTGGCTGCGCTTCATGAAGTAGATGATGAACTCGTCGACGGGTTCCTCTATCTCTGCCTGCAGGTAGTGGTCCTCAGCTGGGCCGGTACCGCTCCACTGGCTGTGGAAGAAGGTGCTGTAATCACCGTCGAGCAGGTTTGCCAAAGAGCCTTCGCTGGGCTCAACAGCGTTGCTGGTGAACTTAGAGGCCTCCTTGATCAGACCCATCTTGGCGTTCCAGGTCTTCACGGTTGCAAGTGCTTCAATACGTTTGTCGACGAACTCTTCGATGTTCCAAACATAGGAAGCTTCGAGTGAGTAGCCGGCTTCGGGCAGTTCAGCACCCTCGAATACATCCCAGTAGGTGTTAGCACCCCAAGCAACATCGGTGGCATTGGTAGCACGTACGGCATACTTGCCTTCATTGTTCAGGAAGAATACCTGACCTTCCCAGGTGTCACGGTTCTGACTCGTGTTGGTGTGGATGTGTCCATCGTTCTCAAATGTGCCTTGTCCGAGAGTTTCAGGATTGGTGTAGCATACGCCCTTCATCTTGAAGCCATACTCAAAAGCAGTACCGGCAACCTTCAAGAAGTTTAGGGTAGCAGCTTCTTCCTCGACAGCGGTCAGGTAGCCATCGGCTTTCAGATAGTAATTGGTTCCACCAACAGTAGTAAATATGCGATAGGTCTTGCCGTCTACCAATACTTTCTGGGCAGCGTAGTAGGCCTTATCCATCGGATCTACGTTCTCTGTGTACTTCACGTTCTTGAAGGAGAGCCAGCTTACGTTGTTCTCCTCGGCCACGTTGATGTTAATCTTCAGTACACCGTCAGCGTCGGCCACGCCCTTGGCAGCGAACTGAGCCAGGTAGAAGGGAGTGCCAGGAACGGATTCGCCAGCGCAGAGGTCAACAGCCTCGCCACCGTTCAAGTCGAGGGTGATGCCTGTGGCGGGTGCCTCGGCACCGTTCTTGATGCGGACACGAGCCCAGATGGTCACGTCGCACTCGGCATTGGGAACAAGGTCTGTAACCGTAGCGGTGAGTTTGGCGGTGCCCAGTGACTCTCCGTCGCCCGTCCAGTACTCGAAGAAGGGAACGCGGAACTCGCTACCATCGGTGTTGCCCTCCACGGACCATGTATTGATGTACAGGTTGGTGCTGTATTCCTTGCACTGAACGTCGTTGATGGTCCATGCAGAGAGCAGCAGGTCGTCGATAGTGTTGGCAGCGCGCCAGCCCATCTGAGCCTGAGGGTTCTCTACTGCAACGGGAGTGCCAGCCTCGAGCTGAGCCAAAGCATTGTCGTAGATGGCCTTGTAAGCCTTGAATGCCTCAGCGGTGTAAACGTTGGTAGCTTCCATTTCGGCCTTCATGCCATCCAGGGCAACCAAGGCGTTCTTGGCGTTGTTTGCGTTGTCGATAGCTGCATTCAGACCAGCGATGGCGGCTTTGTATTCATCAACAGTGGCGGGAGCTTCGGCAGCAGCTAGAGCTTCGGTCAGTGCGTTGGCATAGACAACGGGCAGATCTTCGCAATCCATAGCCTCGGCCTGGGCAACGAGCGTCTTCAGCTGCTCGATGAAGGCACCGAACTTGATAGCATCGACATCAGCGTTTTCGCCAAAGTAGAGCAGAGTGAAGTTGTCCCAGATGCACCAGAGTTCCTTATTCTTCTCGAGCTTGACACCCAGCGTCAGTTTGCCGTCCCTTACCTTTACGACAAGCATATCGCTGGTGTACTTGCCGGCAGAGAAGGCGTTGGAGGCGTCTGTCATGCTGTTCTCAGAACCTGTCTTGAGGGGGAAGGTGGCCTTATCCCTGTTCAGGAAGAAGACGGGCAGGTTGACATCATCCTTGCCATCCTGGCGATAGAAACCCTGGGCTGTCAGTCCATACACACCGTTGGGCACGCCCTCGATGGTTTGGCTAATAGTGAATACGGAGTGGAACGACTCGGCACACATGTTTTCGTTGGCACCGCCAGCGAGATTCTTGTTGGTGCACTCCTCGCTTACGACCCAAGCGTTCTGGTTGCGGTTGTTGCGGCCGAAGTTGGCATCCTTGATGAAGAACGTGGCGTTGATGGGATCCTCCTGGGTGGCCTCGGTCAGGTACTCGGCAACTTCGTCTTCACCGACAATTTCCCACATCACATTCTCGTCTTCGGGGTCGGTACCGGTGTTGCTGCCGTCGTTGCCCATCTTCGTGTTCGAACCATTGTAGCCGAGATAGATGTTGCCGTCGCTGATGGTGAAGTAGTCGCCCTTGTTCAGAATGGTCAAGTGCAGGGGACTGCCATTGTCCATCCAGGCACCGTTGAAGTAGTACTGTGTACCACCATTGCTGACGTTGCTCTCCAGGGTGTAGGTGCCGTCCTCCAGTTTCTCCAGCGTCATGAACTCGGGATTGTCAACCAGAGAGGCGTGTGTGCCCCAGTCGTTAGCCTGGCCCCAGAACTTGCCTGTAGCCATATTCTTGAAGAAGTATCTGCCACTCTTAAGGGTGTTGGGAACGATAGCCAGCATGTTCTGTATGATGGTCTCGGCGAGTTCGGCAATCTGAGCCTCGTAGTCGGTATCGCTCTCAGGCAGTGTGGTGAGCGCATATTCGGCGGCCAGCTGTTCGCGAATATTCTCAATTTGGGCCAGGATTTCAGTGGTGTCGAACATCTCCTTGCCATTCTCTTCGATGATGGCCTGAGCTTTTTCCAGACCCTTTTCGAGTTCCAGAAGACCATAGGTGATGTCAACGTTCATACTCTCGTTCTTGCCGTTGTGAGCCAGCTCGTTGATGCGCTGGTAAACGGTGGCAGCGGGAATGCCACTTCCCAGCTGGATGTTCCAGATGCCAAAGCGGGTAGCCTTCTCCATTTCGAAGACAATCGTCAGAGGCTCAGCAAGCATCTCGGCGAAGGTTAGGGTATAGGTAGCAGCTTTCAACGCGGCTTCGTCTTCAAACGTTACGGTGAAGGGCGTGCTGCCGTCGAGGCCGTCATTGGCTTTCACACCCTCGAGGGTAGCCAGGACCTCTTCGCCTGAGCGGATAATCAGGTTGTCGTCCTCCGTGCCTTTCCATGAGGCTGCAGAGAAGGTGATACCAGTGGTGCCAACGGGAATGGTCAAGGCTATCTTACCCTTGTGGGCACTGGTACCGCACTTGAAACCATCGTACTGGGCTGTGGCCTCACCGACATTCTCGATGACGACGGCCTTGGACATCTTAACGCTGTTCGTCAGATTCAGCTCGTAATCACCGATAGGCTTTGCGGGCAGACTGATGTCGTCCGGGTCGCCAATTTGGGCAAGCAGCCCAGCCTTGGTATCGGCGAGCGTGCCGGCTTCATTGTCGGCCTTGGCCTTTTCTTCAACGGTTTCGATGGAGGCCTTGATGGCATTGATGTCGCGATTCAGGGCTCTGCCAACAGCGATGTCGTAGTCCTTGATAATCTCAACTTCTTGCTCCAAACGCTCACTGGCAGCTTGAGTGGCTGTCAGAACCTCGTCGAGAAGAGTGGTCTCCTCTTCTTCCAACCCCATGCTCTGAAGAACTCTGGTAGCAAGATTCATCTTTGCAAATGCAAATACTACTACCATCATTCCAACGAGCGAAAGGGTTGTGCGTAGAACTTTGTTCATGTGATAATTTTTTTTAGGGGTTAATAAATAAGTTAATTGTGTGTTTCGTCAAGCAAATTTATGCAATATTTTTGAAAAAGATAATAGTGAAACACGAAAAAGTGAATGTTCGGATAAAAAAAACATCTGTAAATTGGGGTTTTCGCTTGGTTTGCACTATCTTTGCAACAGATTTTAACAACTATAGATAAATAATCATGCAAAAAAGAGCAAGATTCTTTATGCTGACGACGTTGCTGACGATGGCTACGGTGGCTATGGGACAGACAACAGTGAAGGGTATGTTGGTGGATGCCGATACGGGCGAGCCACTGGTAGGGGCGCAAGTGCGTATCGTTGGAGAAAAGGCAGGTACGACGACGAATGCCGATGGCGATTTTAGCCTGCGCAATCCCAACCGACGCCGCGAAATATCGGTAAGCTATCTGGGTTTCAAGGCACAAAAGTTCCCTGTACCCAAAAGCGGTGAGATGGGCACCTTGCGACTGGAACCCGATGAAGTGGCCCTGGAAGGCGTAACGGTGACGGGCACTATGGCCTTCGACCGCAAGACACCCGTAGCGCTGTCCAATGTGACCATCGAGGAGATAGAAGAGAAACTGGGTGGACAGGAGTTCCCCGAAATCATGAAGACGACACCTGGCGTGCACGCCAACAAGCAAGGCGGCGGCTGGGGCGACTCGGAGATATACATGCGCGGTTTCGACAACACGAATGTGGCGACGATGGTGAACGGTGTGCCCATGAACGACATGGAGAACGGAACCGTCTATTGGAGCAATTGGGCCGGCATCAGCGATGTGGCCAAAATCGTGCAGACGCAGCGCGGACTGGGAGCTTCGAAGGTGAGCGCACCCAGTGTGGGTGGTACCATCAACATCATCACCAAGACCTTGGATCAAAAGCGAGGCGGAAGCGTCTCGTACCAGATGGGCAATAATGGAGCCAATAAGATTGCCTTCAACGTTTCGACGGGTATGTCCAACAAGGGCTGGGGCATGACGCTGATGGGTGCGCGCCAATGGGGCGACGGCTACGTACGGGGCACCGACTACTCGGGCTACACCTGGTTCGGAAGCCTCGCCAAGAAGTTCAACGAGCAACATACGCTCAGCTTTACAGGCTTCGGTACCATACAGCAGCACGGGCAGCGCATTTCAAGCATGAACTACGGCCCACTGACCATTGCCGAATGGGCTCGCGTGCGCCAGCAGTATGGCGACAAGCACTATCAGTACAACCCCAACTTTGGCTACCTGCACGGCGAGGAATACAATGCCGCACAGAACAAATACCACAAACCTCAGCTCTCGTTGAACCACGATTGGACCATCAACGACCATAGCAGCCTGTCCACAGCCCTGTACATGAGCATCGGACGAGGATGGGGCGCAACGGCAGAAGGACACGGAGCCGGTGCGTATACAGACTATTATGGTGCGCAGAACGGTCAGGTGAAGAATGACTTCCGTACGGCCGACGGCTACTTCGATTACGATGCCCTGTACGAACGCAACGTAGCAAGTAACGAGGGCAGTGTGTTGGCCCTTTGCCGCCAAAACAACGACCACCTGTGGACGGGTCTGCTTTCGACCTACAAGAACCAAATCAACGAGGACTGGAACGTGTACGGCGGTGTGGACTTCCGCTGGTATCGCGGTGACCACTCGACAGAGATTACTGACCTGTTGGGCGGACATTACTTCATGGACGACCAGGACCGTTCGACGGTG
Source organism: uncultured Bacteroidaceae bacterium (assembly GCA_905234735.1). GTDB lineage: Bacteria > Bacteroidota > Bacteroidia > Bacteroidales > Bacteroidaceae > Physcousia. The sequence continues at coordinate 125,710 of CAJOJA010000002.1, forward strand.
AATCCCCAGAACAACGCAGCAGCAGCTAACCCCAGCTGGGTATACCAGAAACTGAACGTGGGTGATAAGGTGTATCGCGACTACTCGGGCTACACCGTGCAGGAGGGCGTCTTCGGCCAGGCCGAATACAACCACGGCCCCATCGCAGCCTACGTGAACGGTGCGGTGAACAATACCACCATGTGGCGCTACGACCGTTTCTATTATGAAAAGAGCCAGGCGAAGAGCGACATTGCCAACTTCCTGGGTGGCAATGTCAAGGCTGGTGCAAACTTCAACATCAACGACTACCACAACCTATTTGTGAACGTGGGCTACATCAGTCGTGCACCGAAGTTCAATGCTGCCTTCATGAATAGCACCAAGAGCAACTACTTGAACAAGGACGCTAAGAACGAGAAGATATTTTCGGTGGAGGTGGGCTACGGCTGGCAGTGCCGCTGGGCCAACGTGAAGGTGAACGGCTACTTCACTCGCTGGATGGACAAATCGATGACCAAGTACCTGACCCTGGACAATCAGGAGACGGGCTACATGAACATGACGGGCGTGGATGCACGTCACATGGGTGTGGAACTGGAGGCTCGCTTCTATCCTACCCGGTGGATGGAGGTGAAAGGTATGTTTTCGATGGGTGACTGGAAGTGGGACGGCATAGGCGAGGGCTATGTCTATGATGAGCACGCAAATGCCGTGAATGCTGCCGGACAGGTGGTCGAACCCTTCTCCAACGAGCACGCTCAGGCCCGCGTGAACCTTGAGGGCATTCGTGTGGGCGGTTCGGCACAGACGACGAGTAGCATCAGTATTGATTTCAAACTGGGCGAAGTGCTCGGACTGAAAGAAGGTCAGCAACTGAAGATAGGTGGCGACTGGGTGTACTACGGACGCAACTACAGCTACTATTCGCTGTCGGGTTCGAACATCACCGTGAAGCAGAACGCTACCACGGGAGAATGGACGACAACCACACCCCAGGACCCCTGGAAGATACCTTCGGCAAGTCAGGTGGACCTGCACGCCTCGTATAAATTTAAGGTCGGTAAGCTCTTCGATGCCACACTCAGTGGTGTTATCAACAATCTGTTCGACTATCAGTATATCGGCAAGGCCTACAACAGCAGTACCAGTTCGACTGCCGCTACGGCCGACAATGTGTATGTGTTCTATAACTTCGGACGTACGTACACCATCAGATTAAAACTGAACTTTTAAATAGAGAGACCAGATAGACCTAAACAACAAAAGACTATGAAAAAGAATATATCATATATCACATCCTGCCTCTATGGGCTCTGTTTTCTCTGTGTACTCTGTGCATCCTGCGAAGACTACACCGAACACAACTTCGGTAAGCCGGAGGATTTGTATCAAGCCACTCAGGTGAACAGCTATAACCTGGAACTGACGCCTGCCAACTATCAGGACATTGCCAAGAATGCCGAGAATCTGGCGCTGGCTGCCGAAGACAAGACGGGTGAGACCCAGAAACAGTTGCAGATGGTGGCAGAGAACGGTTGCTTCCTGGGTAACATCACCCCGGCTGAGTACCTGCCCGCCATACTGAAGAATCTGGTGGGTGCCAGCCAGTACTACAGCATGACGCAAGGCTCCACTATCACCATAAAGTACAAGTCGGGCGAGCTGGTGAGCGGCGACGCCTATATGCCTCAAACGGGCGTACTGACCAGTTCGGGCAAATACCTGCTGGTGCCGAAGGACGAGGCACAGGCCCTGGCCACTTCGGGTGAGGGCAAGACCTACGGCTACCTGCAGATAGCCGGCAGTACGTCGTGCCCCAACACGGTTGTCCGAGTGGACGACAACACCATCGTGGCCAACGAGGTGGCCGATGGCTATCTCTATTCCCTGGAGAAAGCTGACGACAATTGGTACATTTTGAACCCCTACGAAGAGTACCTCTATATGAAGGGAACATTCGACAGCTTCAACTATATCGAGGACACAGGCGACCTGGAAGACGAGGAATGGCCTACGTGGACCATTGCCTACGATGCCGAGAATGAGGCCTACACCATTAAGAACACGGGTAACGAGAAGGTAATCTGGTACGACACGAACTACAAATCGGCTGGTGCATACGCCGAGGCGAAGGACACTTACGTGCCCATACAGCTTTACAAGCGCGTACAAGATGCCGTGGAGGTCGTGATGGTGTCGGACGAGGAACAGGAAATTGTCTTTACCCTGGACGAAGACGGATGGGGAGCAAGTGGCGATTACCTGAACTGTGAACTGACGGGCGGCAATACGCTGACCGACATGGATGCCGTATTTGATGCCACAGGCTGGAGCGTGGAATACAAGGGTTCGATAGGCGAACTGACCTACGTTTGGCGCTACGACAGCCAGTACGGACTGAGAGGTTCGGCCTTTAAGTCGAACACCTACTATCCCACCGATGTATGGGCCATCAGTCCTGCCATGAACCTAAAGAAGGCCGAAAAGCCGATATTGTCATTCATGCAGGCACAGAAATATGCCGGCAGCCCCGTTACAGACTACCTACAGGTGTGGGTAAGTACGAACTACACTGGACGTGGTGGGCTGGAGGCTGCCAAATGGGAAGAGGTCACCGGCAAGGTTGTGGGTACATGGCCCGACGGCTCAAGCTGGGATTACATGCCCATGACTCTCGATTTGAGCGACTATGTGGGAGAAAAGACGGTGAACATAGCTTTCCGCTACATCTCCACGGATGCTGTAGCCGCCACATGGGAGGTGAAGAACGTCGTTTGCCGCGAGGCTGAGGAATAATGAGGATTATAGGTCAGGAAAACATAGTTCAGCAGCTGCGGGACATGGTGGACCAGGGACGTCTGCCCCATGCCCTCATGCTGTGCGGACCTGAAGGCAGTGGAAAACTGACTATTGCCCTGGACTTGGCACGCTATCTATTGTGTGAGCACAAGGAAGGCGGAGCACCCTGTGACAGCTGCCACGCCTGTCGTATGACGGCCCAGTGGGCACATCCCGACCTGCATTTCTCTTTTCCTCTTATAAAAGGTAAGGCGACAGATCAGCCTGTTTCGGACGACCGGTTGACGGAATGGCGCGAACAATTGGATCGTTGTACTTACTTCACGGCCAACGACTGGCTAAACGATTTGGGCGGTGAGAACCAGCAACTGCAATTCTACGTGGGAGAGAGTGATGCCTTGCAGCACAAACTTTCCTTGAAAGCCAGTCAGGGCGGATATCGTGTGGTAGTAGCCTGGCTGCCCGAGAAAATGCCCCCTGCTACGGCCAATAAACTGCTGAAGTTGATAGAGGAACCGCCTGAACGGACACATTTCCTACTCGTTTCGCAGGAGCCTGACCAGGTGTTGGGCACCATCGTGAGCCGTACGCAACGCATTCAGGTACCTAAACTGAGCGAGGAAGTAATCGCGCAGTCTTTGTCGGAAGAATTTCAGCTGCCTGAGGCGCAAGCTTGGAATCTGGCGCACATTGCACAGGGCAGCTATACACAAGCCCTGAAACTTGCCGAAGAAGACAGCGACAGACGTGAGTATTTCGAACTTTTTGTGGAAATCATGCGACTCTGCTACATGCGTAAAGCAAAGGAAATGCGCCAGTGGGTGGACCGCGTGTCGGCCATGGGGCGCGAACGCCAGAAACACATGTTGGAATACTGCCAGCGACTGGTGAGGGAAAACTTCATATACAACTTCCAGCGCGAGGAGTTGAACTACATGACGGAGGATGAAGTGCAATTTGCACAGAGGTTTGCCCAGTTTATTAATGAGAGAAACGTCATCCCTCTGACCGAAGAACTTACAAGTTGCCAGACAGACATTGAGCAGAATGTGAATGCGAAGATGGTATTCTTTGATCTGGCATTGAAAATAACAATATTACTGAAACAATGAGATATATTAGTGGAAATAACGAGCGGGGGCTATGTGCCCAGGGGTGTGGCAAGGGACAATGCCAGCTGAACGTGCATGACTATCTAGCCGACCTGCCCGATAACCAGGAGGCAACAGATCTGGTAGAGGTGCAATTCAAAAACACCAGAAAAGGATATTACCGAAACGACAATCATCTGCCTATTGCCAAAGGTGATATTGTGGCAGTTGAGGCTTCTCCTGGGCACGATATCGGTATAGTCACCATGACAGGCCGTCTGGTCCCCTTGCAAATGAAGAAGGCCTACATGAAGCCTGGAGAGGAGATTCGCCGCATCTATCGTGTGGCCCGACCTGCCGACATGGAGAAGTACGAGGAGGCCAAAGCTCGGGAGCACAGTACAATGATACAGGCCCGTCAGGCTGCCAAGGATTTGGGATTGGAGATGAAAATCGGCGACGTCGAGTATCAGGGCGATGGCAATAAGGCCATATTCTACTATATAGCCGAGGGTCGTGTGGACTTTCGCCAACTTATTAAAGTATTGGCCGAACTGTTTCATGTACGTATAGAGATGAAACAGATAGGTGTCCGACAGGAGGCCGGGCGCATTGGTGGTTTCGGCCCGTGTGGGCGCGAACTGTGCTGCTCTACGTGGATTCGTTCGTTCCAAAGTGTGGGAACAGCTGCTGCCCGTTTCCAGGACATCAGCCTGAACCCGCAGAAACTGGCTGGTCAGTGTGCCAAACTGAAGTGCTGTATGAACTATGAGGTAGATCAGTACATTGAGGCTGGGCGACGGTTGCCAAGTCGGGAAATCACGTTGTACACTATGGATGGGGAGTATCATGTGTTCAAGGTCGACATATTGTCCGGTATGGTTACATATAGTACGGACAAACGTAGTGCAGCAAATCTGACCACTATCCCTGCCCGGCGGGCCCTGGATATCATAGAGATGAACCGACGGGGCGAGAAACCTGATAGTCTGGAAGAAGGAGGAAAGTCTATACCCGTCAAACCTGTTGACTTGGCTGCGCAGGACGACTTGCATCGTTTCGACAAAAAGAAAAAGAGGAAAAAGAGCGGACGAGGTGGTAGTGGTCGTGAAAGTAAGGGCAACGATAATGCGGTTGCACCTGCGGGAAAAGAATGAAAAGGGTCCTTTATGGCATTATAAGTTTGGCGATGGCAGCGTGTACAAACCATACGCTGGTTCACCACTATGAGACATTAGGAGATGAGGGATGGAGTCGGACTGATACACTGCATTTCGTCATCCCTCCAGCCCATGCCCCCGGCGATTATTGTTTCCGACTGGGCATACGTTATACCCATAGATTCCCGTATGAGGGGGTATGGGTAGAGACTGATTTGCAGTTGGAAAAGCCGGTGGTGCATAGTAGAGATACATTGTTCTTCCGGATGTTTGATGCCGAAGGTATGCCACGGGGACACGGCCTCGGCTTGATGCAGAAGGATACAGTCGTAGGCGTGTACCACCTTCGGGAAGGCCAGTCTGGTACTTTGCGCGTCAGGCATTTGATGCAGAAAGAGGGTATGCCTGGCATTCAGGATATCGGTCTATCGGTTGTGAATGAAACGGTTGCGTCCGGCATCCATTCGCAGAAAGATGAACAGTAATAGGGTGAATCCCCAAAGCGACGAACCTCCATAACTAAAGAATGGCAATGGTATGCCTATGACAGGCGTAAGACCTAATACCATGCCTACGTTGATGAAAACGTGGAAAAGGAAAATGCTCAGCACACAGTATCCGTAGATGCGTGCCGAGGCATAGGGTTGTCGTTCGGCCAGGTGTATCAGTCTAAGAATAAGGAAAAGAAAAAGCATCAGCACCACAGCGCAACCCAGGAAGCCTTCTTCCTCCCCAACAGTGCAGAAGATGAAGTCTGTCTCTTGTTCAGGGACATACTTTAGTTTGGTTTGGGTACCGTTAAGAAATCCCTTACCGCGCAGGCCGCCCGAGCCAATGGCGATTTTGGCCTGAATGACGTTGTAACCGACGCCACGTGGATCGTCCTCCATGCCCAGGAGAACACGGATGCGGGTGCGTTGATGGGCTTGCAAGGTGTGGTTAAGCAGGTGGTCGGCTGAATAATGAAGGGTGAGTGCGCCTGCCGCAAACAGGGCAATGTAGGCGTAGCGAAGCATCTGATGGTGAAAGGCTAAATATACGAGATATACCACAATACCGACGCATAGCACCAATTGCATCCAAGTGATGTCGAATGGGATAACGTACTTACTGAACAATAGTGCTGCCAGGGTTAATACTGTTCCGTTCAAAAGTATGCGAACGACGGGTGACCGTCGGTCGGTATAGACCCACATCATGGCTACGGTAAAAATCAATATCAGTAGCATTACCAGAAATTTGCCTAAGCTGATGATGTGCATTCCCCAAAGAGGTTCTTCGGCAAAGCGTACGCCCACGACGAACAGAATCACGGCCGAGACTCCGGCAAAGAGGATGGAACCTGGCATGCCTTCGCGATAGAACATCAGGAAGAAGGCAAGATAGACCAATGCACTGCCTGTCTCTTTTTGTAGGATGATGAGTGCCATAGGTACCAAAATGAGAGCGCAGGCCGTAGCAAACTGCCACCATTTCTGAATATTGAAATCGTTGGAGCCCATGTATTTAGCCACACAGAGGGCAGTGGCAAACTTCGCAAATTCGGCAGGTTGGATGCTGAAGGAACCCACTTTAATCCAGGATAGCGAACCCTTGATGTCGTGAGCCAGGAATGGGGTTGCCAGCAATAACAAAAGAAATCCGATGTATAGGACGTAGGCAAAAGCATCAAAGATACGTTCATCAACAGAGAGTACAAGGGATGCCAGCAGGAATGAAGTACCAATCCAGACTATCTGCATGCCACTGCGGGTGTTGAAGTCGAAGAAGTTACGTCCCTGATCAAAGTCGTAACTGGCCCCACATACACTCATCCAGCCCAGTCCAAGCAGGGCTATGTAGATGATGATAATTGGCCAGTCGAGCGACTTGAATACACCTTTTTTCCTATCGTTCGTCGTTGCCATAGTTTATGGTTCGGTTTGCAAAACTTTCTGCCTTTGCCTCGCTCTCGGGCGAGAGTGTACCGCGGATGAATTTTTCCATGATAAGTGCTCCTATGGGAACACCGTAAGTGGCTCCCCATCCACCATTCTCCACATACACCGCAACGGCAATTTGCGGGTCGTCCTTCGGTGCAAATCCCATGAATACGGAGTGGTCGTGGCCTCGGTTCTGTGCTGTACCCGTCTTTCCGCAGACCTCGTACCAGGAATTGTTGGCCACATGGCACGTACCACCTACTACAGCCTGACGCATACCAGCTACAACGACTTCGTAGTTGGCATGCGAAACCTTGGTGTAATGGCGGGTCTTGTAAATAGTGTCGAGGGGTTCGCCCTGTACTTCACGTACCACATGGGGGGTGATGTAGTACCCTCGGTTGGCAATGGTGGCACCAAGATTGGCAATCTGCAGAGGGGTTAGTGTCACCTCGCCCTGACCGATGGCTATGGAGATGACACTCAGTCCGTTCCACGAGCGTCCCAAATGCCGGTCGTAGAAATCGGCATTGGGAATCATGCCGCGTCGTTCGCCTGGGAGATCTACGTTTAAGGGATAGCCAAAGCCCATGCTGACCATATAATCTTTCCATGTGGTCATGGCATCTTGTACGGTGGCGTACTTCTTGCGGTTGCCCAACATATAATAGAGGCCCCAGCAGAAATAGCCGTTGCACGACGTGGCTATGGTGGGGATTAGAGGTATGGGCGAAGCGTGACCGTGACATCCCACTTTTAAGCGGCCGAAGCGAAAGCCTCCACTACATGGATAGGTAGTCTGGGGGGTAATTATGCCTTCTTCCAGGAATGTCAGGGCCTGCGAGGTCTTGAATGTGGAGCCTGGGGGATATTGTCCCATGATGGCACGGTTGAGCAGAGGTTTCATGGGGTCGGCAGAAAGCATATTATGATTGCGTCCACGTTGGCGACCAACCATGTTGTGTGGGTCATAGGTGGGGCTGCTGACCATGCATAGGATTTCGCCCGTTTTGGGTTCGATGGCAACGATACTTCCCAGTTTGCCTTGCATCAGCCGTTCGCCCAAAGCTTGCAATTCCAGGTCTATGCTGAGCGTCAGGTTGCGACCGGGGATGGGGGCGCGGTCGAACTTTCCGTTCTGATAGTTGCCTTTGATGCGTCCGTTGGCATCGCGAAGGAGGATTTCCACTCCTTTCTCACCGCGTAGCTGTCGTTCATAACTGCGTTCAACACCTTGCTTCCCAATATAGTCCCCGCTCTGATAGTAGTCGTCGGCTTCAATGTCCTTAAGATTCACCTCTCCTACATCGCCTAAAATATGTGCAGCGTGGGAATAGTTGTACTGGCGGATGGTGCGTTTCTGGATATAGAAACCAGGAAAGCGGAAGAGTTTCTCCTGGAACATGGAGAACTCTTCGGCCGAGAGTTGGCTCATGAAGAGTTGCTGCGTATAGCCACTGTATCCTGGGTTCCGGTTGCGGTCCTTGATTTCCACCATGCGCCGGTCAAACCAGTCGCGGTCGATACCCAGACTGTTGCAAAGGTCGAGGGTGTCCACATCTTTCATTTCGGACATGACAACCATGATGTCGTAGGCCGGCTGATTGTAGACAAGCAGTTTCCCCACACGGTCCCGGATGGATCCTCTTGCAGGAAACTGAATACGTTTTAGGAAAGCGTTGGAATCGGCATTGCGTTTGAAGTCGTCACTCATTAACTGTAATGAGAACAACCGTAGCAGGAATATTAAGACAATGAGAATCGCCACACTGCCTATTATGTATTTTCTGTTGGAGTACTGACGGTCATTTTCCATTGCGAAGTGTATCCAAAGTGAGCACCAGCATCAGGGATAAAGCAAAGCTGCTGGCCAAGGATGTAAGCATAACACTCATATGGTAGAACGAAAGACTCTCCAGCAGATAGAAAACCACGTGGTGGATGAGGGTTAGTAGAAAGATGTAGCGAATATGATTCCAACGTCCCATGGAACGGTACGTAGGAACCATGTCCTCGATACAGTCTTTTGGAGCCATCGCATGCAACAGGGGCCACTGAACGAATGCTGTGAGCGTAAGTGAAGCCGTGGCTTCGCCTAAGGTGTTGGAAAAAGTATCGACCAGCAGGCCCAAAACAAATGCCCACACCATGTTTCCCATGCGGTTCGAATTTAATGGGAAGCTGAATAGGAACAAAACGTACGGCATGGGGGTGGCATAACCCCAAAGATGAATATGATTACAAACCAGTACCTGTAAGAATACCAGTACCAGCATCAGTATGAGCCGTTTTAGAAATACGATTATCATGGGTGGGAGAGGGGAGAATCTTGAGTATTGCTAGCGCTCCAATCAATGACGGCTACATCGCGAAGACGGGCAAAGTCGGTGCTGAGTCCGATTTCGAGTTTATACGAAAGACCGTCCTCGGAGTTGAGTACACGTTTCACTTTTCCTATGAAGATGCCTGCAGGAAAAACACTGCTGAAGCCGCTCGTCTCCACCCATTCACCTTTTTTGATGCGAGCGTGGCGCGGAATGTCGTCGATGAAAGCTCGGAGTGGATTACCTCCCTCCCACTTCATGTATCCGAAGTATTCGGTGTTTTTCAGTCGGCAACTGATGCTGCTGTGTGAGTTCAACACCGGGAGAACAATGGCGTAGTGGCGGCCCGTCTGACAAACGATGCCCACGACTCCTGTGCCGCAGACTACGCCCATCTCGTTGCGTATGCCATCTGCACTGCCTCGGTTGATGGTGATAAGATTGTCGCGGTCGCGAATGGAGTTGTTGATGACTTGAGCTGGAATGCGACGAATGTTGGCAAGGTGTGCCGAGAGTGTACGTTCGGTGAGCGATGAGTCATGCTCGAGATCCATAAGGCGGTGACGCAGGACTTCGTTCTCTTTTTGGAGCTGAACGTTGACTTCTGTGAGCTGGCGATTGTTTTCTCCCAATTGCCCATAGGCAATCCATCTACTCTCCCAGTCCAGTACCCGACCTGAAATCTCATTGGCCTGTGTAAACCATATACTGGCTTGATAATTATTGAAATGAAATAGGAGCACAAGGCTGGCAATTTCCAAAAGGATAAAGACAACCCAATGCCCCCACTTTTCAATGCTATCGTGCAGATTCGCCACTTTTGGGATGCTACATCAGGAACGAGAATTCGTGAATGTTCTTCAGTGCTACACCTGTGCCTTTGGCTACGCTGTGCAGGGGATCTTCTGCCACATGGAAGGGAATGTTGATTTTGTCGGTCAGACGTTTGTCTAAACCACGCAGATTGGCACCTCCACCGGTCAGCCAAATGCCGTTGTGTACGATGTCGGCATACAATTCGGGTGGGGTTGCCTCCAATGCACTGAGGATGGCAGATTCTATCTTGGCAATAGTCTTCTCCAGACAATGAGCTATCTCCTGGTAGCAGACAGGAACCTCCATGGGTAGAGCCGTAATCTTGTTCGGACCATATACAATATAGTCTTCGGGAGCCTGTTCACCCAAGTCTGTCAGTGCCGAACCCACATTGATCTTGATGCGCTCGGCCATGCGTTCCGACACTTTAAGATTGTGCTGCCGACTCATGTATTCCTTGATGTCGGTTGTCAGGTCGTCGCCGGCCACGCGCTGGCTTTTGTTCACAACGATGCCACCCATCGAAATGACGGCTATCTCTGTGCTGCCACCACCGATGTCGACAACCATATTCCCTTGGGGGGCCAAGACGTCCAATCCGATACCAATGGCTGCGGCCATGGGCTCGTAGATGAGATAGACCTCGCGCCCGCCGGCATGTTCGGCACTATCGCGTACGGCGCGTAGCTCAACCTCAGTAGATCCGCTGGGGACACCGATGACCATGCGCATGGAGGGGCTGAACAGGCTGCGGCCCGTATGTACCATTTTGATGAGCCCGCGTATCATCTTCTCGCAGGCATCGAAGTCGGCGATTACACCATCGCGCAAGGGGCGAACGGTGCGGATATCGGAATTTGTCTTCTCGTGCATTTCCTTGGCTCGCTCTCCGACGGCTATCATGCGGTCGGTCCGACGGTCAAGAGCCACCACGCTGGGCTGGTCTACCACAATCTTTCCGTTCGATATAATGATGGTGTTTGCCGTTCCCAGGTCGATGGCAATTTCCTTATTCAAAGAAAACCACTTCATAATTTGCGATTTGACTATTTACTGTTTACGATTTAACTCTTTTTGAACCATGTATGGATGGCCGTATCGTAGTGGCTGCTGACACCAAATGCCTCGCTGGCAAACCAGCGGCGTTGTTCCAACGTGGTCTCGGCACCCTGTTCTTTCAGGATGTCGGACAAGTGGGAATATTGTGCCTTGGAGGGTACGATGACCACATCCTGGAAGTTCTTGGCGGCTGCACGGATAAGCGATATGCCACCGATGTCTATCTTCTCGATGATGTCGGCCTCCTGTGCTCCGCTGGCCACAGTTTGTTCAAAGGGATATAAATCGACGATGACTAGGTCGATTTCAGGAATCTCGTACTTTTGCATCTCATTTTGGTCGTCCTCCAATGAGCGGCGGCCCAGAATTCCGCCAAACACCTTTGGGTGGAGTGTCTTGACGCGTCCTCCCAGAATGCTGGGGTAGCCCGTTACTTTTTCGACTTTGACACAGGGTATTCCCAGTCCCTCGATAAAGGCTTGTGTGCCACCTGTGCTCAACAATTCTACTCCTTGCTCGTGGAGATTGTGCAGGATTTCGTCAAGTCCGTCCTTGTGGAAGACGCTTACCAACGCTCTGCGTATTTTTTTTCTATTTTCCATAAACTATTTGGTTTTCGCGTGCAAAGATACGAAATAAAAACGAATGAAACATCGAATACAAAAAAATAATACGGAATTATTTTGCAGTATCACATACTTTGTATTAACTTCGCCACCGAAAACGTGAAATATGACAGTTTAAAGAACTAAAAAAAGGATAAAAATACAAAGATGAAAAAGGATATGAGTATAGAAACAAAACCACATTCCCCGAAAAAGGAAAGGGTTGAGGAGCTCGAACCAAACGAGAGTGACTTGCTGACAGGGCTGGATATACCGCCTATGGTGATTCCGCCTAGTCCATCTACAGCGAAGTCGCACCAGATGATTCAGCTTATTCAGGCCATAGACCGTAAAATTCCATTGGACGATTATGCTGAGCAGAATCAACTGGACTTTGACGAGGTGCTGGATACATTGGAGCATCTGATAGCCCGCGGGACAAAGTTGGATATCTCTTATTTTACCGACGAAGTCCTGGGAATGGAATGCCTGGATGAATTGTTTGACTACTTTGATGAGGTGGATGGTGACGTGGAGAAAACAATAGACGAATTCGACGGTATCTACCAACCGGAGGAGATACGTCTGGCCCACCTCGTATGGAATAAATAAAGCAAAGAGAAACAGACATGAGAAAATGTCTAACACTAGCCCTTTTATTTGTTAGCGTATGGTGTGCAAAGGCACAAAAGACCGTCTACATACCCGAAGAGTGGCGTGTGCAGCGAACGGATACGCTGCTCTATTCGGAAGAAGACCCTGATGGCCTATATACTTGGTCCAAGACCCGGTCGCGTGAGACGGAGAATGTCATAGTATTCTGGGACAAGTACTATACGAAGGATCCCGACAAGCTGGCCAAGAGCAATTTCTACTATGTGGACATTGATGATTTGTTGCAGAAGTGCGAGGCCTTTTATAAATTGGAGATAAACGAGTTGGGGTTTGTCGATCCTGAGAAGAGTAACCTGTCGAAATATAAGGTGATGGTGCTCATGAACCATACGCAGGACTGGACATGCTATGGCGGCGGATACGATTTTCAGATATCTGCCCTTTGGCTCAATCCCAGCACATGTAAGCCTGTGGGGCACTCTGTAGCACACGAGATAGGTCATTCGTTCCACTATATGTGTTTTGCAGAACACAATAGTCATTGCGATTCGGATACCGATAACACGGGGTTCCATCTGGCTTGCGGCAATGGGCAGGCGGTATGGGAGCAAACCGCCCAATGGCAGGCTAACCAGTCGTATCCCGAGTATATGTTCAGTCAGAGCTATCCTGTCTTTCGCAACTCTCACAACTATGCTTTCTCTCACGAGTGGCATCGCTATCAGTCGTACTGGTTCTTTTATTTCCTTTGCCAGCATTATCAGGACCTGACCGCTGTAGCGCAGGTTTGGAACCAGCCCATGACCGGTCAGACGAGAGGTAATGGGACGGACTTCAATCAGGCACTGATGGGGCAGAGAGGGCTGAAGGACAGGGATTTATTCCAATTGTATTATGATTATGCAGCCCATTGTGCGACATGGGACTTCGATGTCTGTGAGCCTTATCGCAATGCCTTCATCGGCGACTTCCACTATGCTGCGGTGCTGACGGGTGACAGGAGCTATCAGGTTGCCTATGAGAGTGCACCTCAGGCTACGGGCTTCAACGTTATCCCATTAGATGTTCCTGAGGCTGGAACTGAGGTAAAAGCCATATTCACCAGCCTAGCGCCGGGCAATAATACTCGATTGGCCAATGGCGACCCGGGACTCTATCTGAACGGTGAAACTCAGTGGGTCAAATCGAACAGAAGTTCCTATTATTCTACGGGCAAGAATGCTGAAAAGGGCTTCCGATTGGGCTATGTTGCCCTCATGCAGGATGGTACTCGGCAGTATTTCCAAGTCGACAGCGTCTATTGCCAGGGCAGCAAGAACAATCAGGCTCAGCTGAGTATGACTGTTCCCGAGGGTGTGCAACGGCTATGGATGATTGTTTCGCCTGCTCCCAGTCGGTATTACCAGCATAAGTGGGACGAGAAACCTTTCGTCAATGATGATGCCTGGCCCTATCAGTTGTCTTTTGAGGGGACCGACATTAAAAATAGTCTTGCTACCATATATGTTGCACCGGAACTGGACGGCAGGCAGATTTCTGATGCCACGTTTATGTATGACGTTTATCTGCCCAAGCGCAACGACTATTCTCCTGTCGTGTTGACGGTGGGTGGTTCGGAGGCTGCCCTATTGGGAACGGCGTTTCAGATGCAGCCGAACGACATAGCTGCGAATGTGGTTCCATACAGTTCGGTGGGCCCTGAGGCAGGAAAGGTGATGTTCTATCCCGTGAACACTTCAACTATGAAGGTGGTGAAGCGTGGCTCTACAGCCAACGGATTAGGACACTGGTTCAATGCCAGCGGTTCGGTAAGTGAATATGCAAGTGGATATGTTTATTCCGAATTTACTCCCGCCTCGCTGACATTTAACATCGGCCAGGAACCGGCACGTGCCAAACAGGGTGAAACGTACACGATAGGTCAGGCATTGGTGTACAACGACGGCACACGTACGGCAACGGCCTATTTCGTGTTCCGAGTACACATCACAGATGGACAGTCGGGTACTGAACTTGTGGAGAAGACTAACGCTGTTCAGTCTGTCTCCAATGTTTTGGAAAGAACTTCCGACGACAGAGTATACAGTCTAAGTGGACGCCCTGTAGCTGTGCCAGCCAGAGGCCTTTATATCCAGCGGGGTAAAATACAAATAGCCCGTTAAGGCAGACGGGTCAGAAAGTCGCGTGTTACGCCGAAGGAACAATCGGCCATCTCCTTCCAAAAATTGTCATACTGTTGCTGATGCCCTTTGGCGCCAGGGGTGTCGCTGATGATGCGGAAGGAGACGAAAGGTATACCCCGCAGATAGCAGACCTGGGCGATGGCGCAACTCTCCATGTCAACGGCAAGTCCGTCGGGAAAATCACGTTTGATTTCGTTCAATGCTTCGCGCGAGGTGATGAACTGGTCGCCTGTGCAGATGAGGCCAGCATGGATGTGGGTCGCCCCTTGTAGAGCCAAGGCGGCAGAAATCAATTCAGGGGCTCCTTCGTAGCGTAGTGGCAGGCCTTGCACCTGTCCCTTTTCACAACCAAGTCCCACGCCGCAGTCCACGTCGTGATAAACCGTCTCACTGCTCACCACCACATCCATCACGTTGAGACGGTAGTCGATGCCGCCAGCGCAGCCCGTAGAGATTATGCATTCGGGTCGGAAGTGTTCTATCATTAAGGTTGCCCCCATTGCAGCATTCACTTTTCCTATCCCGCATTGTAGCAATACGGCTTCGTGATGCCCGATATGTCCTGTGGTAAATGTTATCCCGCCAAGGGTCTCCTGAGAGGCAGTCTCCATCAGTTTGACCAGTTGTGCGTACTCCACACTCATGGCCACAATCATTCCTATTTTCATACGTCTTGCGTTTGTCTTTCTGTTTCCGTCCGCAAAGATACATATTTTCGGTGATATTTCTATGGTCTGATCTAATTATATAGTAAACTAAATTATTGCTGTCCGCTAAAACTCAAGTAAGGCGGCGGATAGTCCATTTCGAGTATTTTAAGCCAGTCTTTCTCCGGCTGTTCAAAGAACGTGTAGCAGTTGACATAGTACATGAGCATGATGCG
>CAJOJA010000003.1 GCA_905234735.1 uncultured Bacteroidaceae bacterium
TGCTTTAGTTAGGGGTAACCAAAGGTAGTGATTTTATCTTAGCTATCTTTCTTATGGCTCATTTATTTGTTGATTACCTATGCATTTGTCGGATGAACCCAATGTTACATGTTACAATGTTGCAAATTATATGCGTCTATTTTTGTTCCTTTCCGACTTATTCGGATAAAGGTCAAATTACACAGCGGTAATCGGACGGCCAAAGGCCTACGCTTGCGTAGAGAAGCTGAGCAAGAACCGACCCCGTGTGTAATTCGCGTTCGATCACCGCTGTGTACTCGATTACTGCTGTGTACTCGGAATAAAATAAATGGATTTCCTTTGTATTTCGCTCGTTTTTGCGTAACTTCGTAGCACGAAACAGAAGTAAAAGTGCATGAAGAACAGTAAATCGCATCATAACGTGCTGATTAACAAACACTTGCTACCCCCCCCATTACGCTGAGTAATAGGCAGTTACGCTGTTTCCCCCATAGCATACATCCCAGACTATTTGTAAAGAGTGGCCTTGCGCTGCTCTGTCCTGCAACGACCTGTGCCCCACGGCTTGGGCTCCATGCTCTGTGCCTTGGGGTTATATATGCCTGCACGCGTAATCTTTTTATGTGTGCTTTATTGTTAAATGATTGACCTCGCCCGCTGTGCAGTTCGCGAGGTTTTAAGGAGATTTGTATAAGAGATATAGCAATACAGACAGACTATTAGAGACATGATGATGTGGTGCAAACACAGTAAACGATTCAGGGAAGACCGCGAGGCCATGCGGATAGCCGACCGCTACGGCATGACAGCTGCATACAAGGTTGCACGCCGGCATGGGCTTTCGCCACACGAGGCACTGGAGGATTGGGATATCAGATTAAACTGAAGGATAAAAAGGAAAGATATATGGCAACACAGCAAGAGCGTGCGGAACTGCACAAGACAATATGGAAAATAGCGAACGACCTGCGTGGAAGCGTGGATGGTTGGGAGTTTAAGGCATACGTACTGGGCTCCATCTTCTACCGTTTCATCTCGGAGAACATCTGCGACTACATTCAGGGTATTATGAAGGAGGCAGGCCAGCCCGATTTTGACTATGCCCTAATCAGCGACGAAATGGCTGAGAACATTCGCAGGAAGATGGTGGAAGAGAAGGGTTACTTCATCCTGCCCTCGCAGCTGTTTCAGAATGTAGTGGAGAACGCGTACAAAGACGAGAACCTGAACGAACACCTGACGGCGATATTCCGCAGTATCGAGGCTTCTGCCGTAGGCACGGCCTCGGAGGAGGATTTGCGCGGACTGTTCAGCGATTTCTCTGTAGATAACCAGTCACTGGGCAGCACGGTCATCAAGCGCAACCAGTTGCTGGCCCGTGTGCTATGGGCTGTTTCCAATATGGAACTGGGGTCGAAGTACAACGATACTGACAACGACACGTTTGGCGACACCTACGAGTTCCTGATGCAGATGTATGCTTCGCAGTCGGGCAAGAGCGGAGGCGAGTTCTTCACGCCCCAGCAGGTCTCGGAACTGCTGGCCCGTCTGGCCTCGTGGAACAACCCCAACATACAGAAAGTGTACGACCCTGCCTGCGGCAGCGGTTCATTGCTGTTGAAGTTTGCCAAGACCGTAGGACGGGAGAACCCCAATCTGAAGTACTTCGGTCAGGAGGTGAACCCCACCACCTACAACCTGTGCCGCATCAACATGTTCCTGCACAACGTGAACTACGACAACTTCGACATCCGGCTTGAGGATACCCTGCTGAAACCCCAGCACATGCACGACGCTCCGTTCGATGCCATCGTCTCGAATCCGCCCTATTCGCTGAAGTGGGATGGAAAGGAGAATCCTATCCTAATCAACGACGAACGCTATGCCCCTGCAGGCGTGCTGGCTCCCAAGAGTGCAGCCGACCTTGCTTTCACCATGCACATACTTTGGCACCTCAGCGAACGCGGCACTGCGGCCATCGTAGAGTTCCCTGGTGTGCTCTATCGTGGAGGCGACGAGAAGAAGATACGTCAGTATCTCATTAGGAACAACTATGTTGACACCATCATCCAACTGCCTGCCAACCTGTTCTTCGGCGTGGGTATTGCCACCTGCATCATCGTCCTGAAGAAGAGTGCAAGGCCAGACAGCAGTGTGCTCTTTATCGATGCTGGCAAACTGTTCCAGAAGAATGGTAACAAGAACATTCTGTTGCCTGAACATCAAGACAAGATAATGGAGCTGTTCCAGTCCCGCAAGGAGGAGCCGTATTTGGCTCGTCTGGTGAAGAACGACGAAATCCTTGAGAATGACTGCAACCTCTCTGTCAGCAGCTATGTGGAGCAAGAGGATACGCGCGAAGCAATAGACATCAATGCCGTCAATGCTCGTCTTGAAACGTTGGTTGCTGAGGGCAACGAGCTGAACAAAAAGATTGAGGCAATTATCAAGGATTTGAAAGGAGAATAATATGGAGGTCATAGTTCAGTGGGCAACAATATTAAGTCCCATAATTGCGGTTTTAATTGCATGGTGGATGGTTAGAAACAGTTCGAGAGATACTGTTAAGAAGATAGATGCAATTGAACAAAGTGCAATTAAACAGGTAGAACGATTAAAAGAACTGTCGCGTTTGCAATTACAGATAACCACTATTCAACTCAACAAGGAACTTTGGGATGCAAATAAAAATTACCAGATTAATAATGAGCAGGTGGTAGATTTAGATGGGAGGAATGCTTCATTTTATGTAATGGCATATGGACACGAAGCTCTTGAAAGAAAAAGAGAAAGAAATACAGAATTTGCCTTGAAAAGAGACTTTTATTCTGAGCAACAAAGAATCATCAAAAGATTTCTGTCACAATTAGAGAATATCAAGAATCAATTGGAGGAATAAACTATGGTGGAGTGGAAGAAATTAGGTGAAGTTTGTTCTTTCGATAGAGGCAGAACAATTACGGCAAAAGATGCTGTTGAAGGCGATGTGCCTGTAATTGCAGGAGGGCAGACCCCATCATATTATCACAATGAATCAAATAGGACTGGAGAAAATATAACTATTGCAGGATCTGGTGCTTATGCTGGATTTGTGTCATATTGGAATCAACCCATCTTTGTATCTGACGCTTTTACTGTAAAACCCTCCGAACGATTAAAACACAAATATCTGTTTTATTGGCTGAAGATGAACCAACAAAAGATATTTGATACTCAAAAGGGAGCAGGAGTACCTCACGTTCATGGAAAAGATATTGCAGGCTTTCAAATCCCACTCCCCTCCCTTTCTGAACAAGCTCGGATAGTGGGCATTCTCGATACGTTCACTACTTCTATAGAAAACCTAAAAGAGCAAATCGCCCAGCGTCGTAAGCAGTATGAATATTATCGGGATGAGTTGCTGGATTTGGAGGGGAAAGAAGGGGTTGAGATGAAAACGTTGGGAGAGATTGCAAAGGTGTTAAGAGGTAAACGCTTAACGAAAAATCAGCTTGATGACAATGCAACATATCCTGTATTTCACGGTGGATTAGAACCACTAGGAAAGTATGGGCAATATAATAGAGAAGCAAATACCGTTATGGTAATTAATGTTGGTGCTTCTGCTGGTACTGTTGGGTATAGTGATTGTAAATTTTGGTCTTCAGACGGATGTTTTTGTATTTCCCATTCAGAATTGCTGAATAATAAGTATCTTTTTTACTTTTTAGAGACTAAGACGCATTATTTACAATCACAAGTGAGGCATGCGGGGATTCCTACTTTGGATAATCCAGTAGTAGAAAAGGTATCGATACCTTTGCTTTCTCTGTCTGAGCAATCCCGCATGGTCTCTATCCTCGACACCTTCGAGGCAAGTATAGCGAATTTGGAGGCACAGCTGAAGGAGCGCGAGAAGCAATATGAATATTACAGAAACAAACTCTTGACGTTTGAATAATGGAAGACTATAAAATCATAGTAGAGCAGGAGCACTCGACGGTGATGGCCCACTACGAGGTGAAGGCCAAGCCCGATGGGGGCTACCAGAGCGAGGCAAAGCTGGAGAAGGACTTCATCCAGCAACTGACGGAGCAGGGATACGAATATGCCAAATGGGTGAAGGACGAACCCACACTGCTCAAGAACCTGCGTACACAGTTGGAAACGCTTAACGATGTGGTGCTGAGCGAATCGGAGTGGAACCGCCTGCTGCCTATGATTTCGAACGAGCAGATGGGCATTCTGGACAAGACGGAGATGATTCAGGGCAAGGGCTATGTGCTCGCCCTGACGATGGACAACGGCCTGACCAAGAACATCAAGCTCATTGACAAGACTAACGTCTACAACAACCGTCTGCAAGTCATCAACCAGTATGAAGAGCCCAACGGTGCCTACAAAAACCGATACGATGTTACCCTGCTGGTGAACGGTCTGCCATTGGTTCACATAGAACTGAAGCGCAGAGGGGTAGACATCAAGGAGGCTTTCAACCAGATCAATCGCTACCAGAGAGATAGTTTCTGGGCAGGCAGGGCAATGTTTGACTTCGTGCAGATATTCGTCATATCCAACGGCACAGAGACAAAGTACTACAGCAACACCACACGCTATGCCAAAGAGCGGGAAGGGAGCAAAGGACAGGGAGCAAGGGGCAAGACGGATGGCAACACCTTCGAGTTCACCAGTTACTGGAGCGACCAGGAGAATACGCTGCTGACGGACCTGCGCGACTTCACGACAACGTTCTTTGCCAAGCATACCATCCTAAACATCCTGACGAAATACTGCGTGTTCAACGTGGAAAAGCAGTTGCTGGTGATGCGCCCCTATCAGATAGCCGCAACAGAAAAGATACTGCAGCGCATACAGACAGCCATCTATAACCGCTGGCAGGGAACGATAAAGGCAGGCGGCTACATCTGGCACACGACAGGAAGCGGCAAGACACTGACCTCGTTCAAGACCGCACAGCTGGCCTCGAAGATGGAGGGAATAAAGAAGGTTCTCTTCGTGGTGGACAGGAAAGACCTGGACTACCAGACGATGAAGGAGTACGACAACTTTGAGAAGGACTGTGCCAACAGCAACAGCTCGGCAAGGATTCTGCAGAAGCAGCTGAAGGACGATTCGTCGAATATCATCATTACCACCATCCAGAAGCTGTCGAACCTGATGAAGCCCAACATCTACGACAACGACGAACGTCTGCGCGAGATACTGACGAAGGAGAACATCGTGCTGATTTTCGACGAGTGTCATCGCAGTCAGTTTGGCGATATGCACAAGCTGATAGTGAAACGGGTGAAGAAGTACCTGATGTTCGGATTCACAGGAACGCCCATCTTTGCCGTAAACACCTCGGCAGGCAGCAAATACACGACAACAGCACAGCTGTTCGGAGGAGAGCCGGACAAAGACGGCAAGCCCACGAAGGCACTGCACACCTACACCATCATCAATGCCATCAGGGACAAGAACGTGCTGAAGTTCCACGTGGACTACAACCGCACGATGCGCATGAAGGATGAAGTGGAGCGCAAGCAGGTGTGGGGCATAGATACGGAAGAGGCCCTGCACGACCCCAAGCGCATAGAGATTGTGACACGATACATCATAGAGCACTTCGGAGAGAAGACCAAGCAAAGCGCAGACTCGTACACCATGAGCAAACTGGTGAATGTGGAGGATGTTATCAGACGAGGAAGTAGGGTTAAGGAGGAGAAGGAGAGAGTGATGACCAAAGGCTTCAACAGCATCTTTGCCGTTGACAGTGTGAAAGCAGCCATTCTCTATTACAACGAATTCAAGAAACAACTGGCAGAACCTGGAGCACCCAGCCTGCGTGTTGCCACCATCTACACATTCGCTGCCAACGAGGAAGAAACGGACGAATGGGGACTGTCTGGTGACGAGAACCCAGGTGATTTGGGCAAGGCTCCCGATATGCAGAGCCGTGATGCGCTGGAAGCAGCCATCAGGGACTACAACCAAATGTGGACCCCCAATACCAGTTATTCAACTGACGGCGATTCGTTCCAGAGTTATTACAAGGACGTGTCGCTACAGATGAAGAACAAGGAGATAGACATACTGATAGTGGTGGGCATGTTCCTGACAGGCTTCGATGCCAAGACACTGAACACCCTGTGGGTGGACAAGAACCTGAAACTGCACGGACTGCTGCAAGCCTACAGCCGCACAAACCGCATACTGAATGCTGTGAAGAACTGTGGCAACATCGTGTGCTTCCGCAATTTGGAAGAAGCCACGAACAAGAGCCTGGCCATCTTCGGCGATGAGAATGCCAGCGGAATGGTGTTCCTGAAGAGTTTTGAGGATTACTATAGCAATGGGTATGAGGATGACAGAGGTAAGTGGCACGACCCCTATACGGTACTTGTAGAACGTCTACTGAGTCAGTTCCCAGTGGAAGGAATGGCCAACATCTTCGATGAGGAACAGAAGAAGGCGTTCATCCAACTGATGGGTGAAATTCTGCGTGTTCGCAACATACTGGCTGCATTCGATGACTTTACGGATGATGCCAAACTGGTAGACGAGATGCGCTATCAGGACTACCTGGGCTGGTATAACAATTACTACGATGAGTTCCGACCCAATAAGCCGAAGGGTGACAAGGAAGACATCACGGACGATATTGTCTTCGAGATGGAACTGGTGAAGCAGGTGCAGATAAACATCCGCTACATCCTGAGTCTGGTGCAGCAATACCACGATTCGAATTGCGAGGACAAGGAGATTATCGTGAAGATAAGAAAGCAGATAGATGCCAGCCCCGATATGCGCGACAAGCGAGAGCTGATAGAAAAATTCATCGACCAAATGACACCACAGAAAGGTGGCGATGTGGGTGAAGAATGGGAAGAATATATTGAACGCGAGAAGAAAGAACAGCTCGATGCCATCATCGAAGCAGAAAGGTTGAAACCCAAGGAGACAGCGGCCTTTATGCAACGGGCCTTTATGGACGGATATGTTACAGAGACAGGAACAGGTATCGCCAGGATACTGCCTCCCTCGAACCCCTTCCTGCCAGAAAGCGGCGAAAAGAAACAAACCGTGATAGAGAAACTGAAAGCATACTTACAGAAATTCCTTAATACGAACGAATAAGCAGATATAGAAAATAGGAGCCTATCCCTATAGGTAGGCAAGAAAGCGAGTCGCCAAGAAGGTAGCAGCGTTCATCTGATCACTCCGAATTTGCCATAAGAAAGATAAGACAGACGCAGACCGACAATGCGACAAGTGGCGCTTGCGCGTAGAAGCAAAGAACTACGGCGTGAGCATCATTTGTGCAGTGTGAGTGTCTGTCGAGGTCGGCAAAGCCTGGAGTGATTTTGCATTGCCTGATGTGCTCACGCTTTCTAAATAGACCCAGAAAGATGGAATGGCATATTAATACTAATATATCATATTTACACAGTGCTATTTCAGGCACAATGGGATGGGGTGGACTCTCAAGCCCCGTTACTGACCGACTGTTCAAGTTGGGTATCATCTCCTTATTCCATCTAGTTAATGATGATTTAGAAAAATTGAATAACAAATTAGATACTTCTGTGATATTGGAGGGAGTAAGTATTGATTTCGATACTTATCTTAATGAAGAATATTGGACAGATAATACGTTATTTAATAATGAGGAACGATTATATAAAGATATTTTTGACTTAAATCCAGAGGAAATATCATGTAGGTTCCAGATAAACGAAATGACAGACTATCTGCCTAATGGAATAGAAGGCTATAACATTACCCAAGATTTAATAGAGACATTTAAGACATCGCTGAACCAATTATGCGACAGAGGTAAGTTGGGTAGCAAAGAAATATTATATGCTCTTTTCTTTGGATTGAAATACATGCTGCAACAGTTGGAAACAATAAAGAAGAAAGTCGATAACCCAAAACCACACCAGTTTATTCGTGCGTGGGAGGAAATATATGATGATTATGAATATATAAAATGTAGTACTTCGTATAACGAATGGAAAGAGGAAAATGAAGTCTTTAGTTTCGATGAACTGAAACGCCAACAATTATATACAATATATGTCTTGCTTAATTCTGGCTTTCTCCGTTACTATGATTCCATAACAGGCGCTGATGTAAAGAAAAGGAAGTTGCAAATTACGGAAGACGATTTACCCCTTGGGAAAACTATATCAGAAGGTATTGCAGCTGAATGTGCTAAACTGGAGAAGTTCGCCGAATGGAAGGGAGGAGATATTTTAGCTCTAAACTATGAAAAATTAGGGAAGTATATTTATAAGAATTATAATAAGTTAAAGATTAACGATTTCAATTCTATTGTCGAGTTCGACAAGACAATGGATGCCATCCACGAAGATATGGCGGCCAAGAAGCCACAACTAAAGCAATACCTGAAGGGATATGAGGAGAATAAAATTAATGAACTGCTGAATGATTGTTCAGAAATACTAAATACTTGCAAAAAACACCTTGCGGATGGAATTAGTGAAAACTTACTATATGAGTATTTGAAGAAACTGCTCTTCAACAAGGAGATGAAAGAAGAGGCGAGAAAGAAACTTTTGGGCCAATCTCGTAATACATATATGTGCGAAATTGTAGCGGTACTAAAAAATGCCAAAGTCTTCAAAGTAGAGTGTGACAAACATGATTTGGCAAAGTCGCTAAGCGAAAAGATTACCAGCATACAAATTGATACCATAACGAAAAATATTGAAAGATCCTATAATGCCAATGATGGTGCGCTATATCATTGGACCATGAAGAACATTGAAGTTTTGAAAAGAGAAGCATCCAATCCCTTTGCTGGGATTATTTGACGGGACAATCTTATAATGTTCCTACTTTTTCTGATAAATTATCCCCGTTATTCCATAATCCCTTTGAGAATCGGCTTTCTCAAAGGGATTTTTCTTTGGGATTATATAATTTTAGACAAATAATAATCCGTCCTACCTTTGCCCTCGAAATCAGTCAGGAACGGGACTCGATAAACTCCCAGACCACTGAGATTGAAGTAACCTTATTATTAACTCCGAGTCGCGTGAGAGTCACCTAGGGAGAAAGCTGCAGCACCTCAACCTTCTCACAAAACTTGGAAAAATGAAAACAAGTTTAAGAAGGCTAAGACCAAGAGAGTTTGATGCTGAACTGTTAGAAAGATTGACCAACGAGGGTAGGGTATTCATCAAAATTCCGCGCATATCAGAAACGGAGGTATATAAGCGCGAGGTGCTGGACTATGTCGGGGCCATTGCTGAATACGTAACAATGGAGTGGCAAGACCGCATCTGCGATTTGTGGCAGACGATTGTGGATGCCGCTGACCTGAGTGAGTATCTGGTAATGAAAAGGGGGGTGCATACTGGGCACATGAACCGCTATGCCGTAACGAATCTTATCTGTAGGATGCAGAACAAAGGTGTGTATCGTACGGATGTGCCGATGCTGACGCTGCACCTGAGGTTGGAAGGGACGAAGACCAAGAACAAATATTATCAGTCGTGTGGTAACTATTCGCCCACATCGGCAGTCCGAAAAGCCCTGAACAAAATATTATCGGTAGTATAATAAGAACCTAATTATACCCGAATAATTGTTGCGAACTTTGCATCGTCGAAACAAAACATTGAAAGTTGAAAATTGAAAGTTGAAAAGGATGAAACAGAGAAATTTTATCGTAAATGTAACGGGACTGAGAATCAAGAAGTGTTGTGCATCATGCGCTTACAAAGTACTGGAGGGGCGCGAGGTGGTCACAAGACGGTGTACAAAGACTGGCGAGGAGGTGGAAGGCTGCAAGCTGTGCCGGCGGTGGAAGCTGAGAAAACCCCTCGTGACCGCCGGGAGGTTTGCAGGCAGAGTGAAACGCAAGGAGTATCTGATGTTCCTGCTGAACGTGAGATTGAAAGAGCAGGAGGACGTTAAAGCAGGAAAGGAGGTGGTGGAGAAAACAATAGAGGAAGTGCAAATAGAGTTCGAAAGGAAGTATGGGAGGATATATTTAAAGTAAAAAGTAAGAAAAAGAGAAAAGAGTAATCGGGCGGAAGGTGAGCGAGGAAATGTGTACGTACGAATGAGCTCAACTAAAACTTCGCTTTCCCCAAGCTCACAAATTCGCATGATTATGAAAAATACTTTTATCAAGACAAGGACGCTGAACGCGCTGGTGGCCGTCAGCAAGAGTGAGACAGGAATGGATTACGTGCAGGTGATGCCTGAGAATCCGCGTGTGGGACTGGTGGAGCCGTTTCACGGCACAGGCTACGGCCAGATGCTCTCGAACGGGACGTTCGACTTCGTGCGCCGCAAGCGCAACCGACGGAAGCCGGCCCTGAAGCTGCCGCACAGCTCGGTGTCGTTCGGCGAGGACGGCTACGACCGCTACATCTTCGTGCTGCCCTCGGAACAGCGGGGTATGTTTGCGAAAATGCTGAACACAGAGTCGATTGTTGCAGCGGCATTCGTCAACCACAATGCCTGGGGAGCACCTTTCGAAACGGAGGACTTCATGGAATGAATGGCGTATGGTGAATCTGATAGTCAAGAACGGCGGCGGGGCTAAGTATGCCCGCCCCGTTACCACCCGAGAAGAGTATCTGGCGCTGAGGAACGCGCCGGAGAACACGAAGAACTTCCATGACGCGCGAGAGGGCAACGAGCGGGCAAAGGCGGCGCAGGTGGAGTTTTGCTACAACGACCTGTTGCCCGACGGGGTGCTGAAAGGGTGCTGTCACCCGTCGTTGACCTTTGCACACGACATCGACTGCGGTGACGAGCAGGAGCAGATGCGCGTGAAAGAGGTGCTGTTGGGGATGAAGGATGAGATAGGACTGCTGGAGCTGTCGGGGTCGGCCCGATATGGACTGCACGCCGTTTGCCGACGACAAGAGGGTAAGACTATCCGCGAGTGCCAGTATGCGCTCAGTATGGCCACAAAGACCGAATACGACACCAATGCGCGTGGATTGGCCAGAGTGATGTTTACAGGTCCCGCAACGGCGGACAACCTGTTTTATCTGGACGACAGCATCTTCGAGGAATCGCTGACCATAGCGGAAAGTGAGAAGGAGTTCCAACTGCTGAAGGAGCGCGAAGAGCAGGGGCTGGAGGAGGTGCCGCCCGAGGCCAAAAAGGCGAACAAGCACTACAGGCCGTGGGAAAACCCCTCTCATCCCAACCCTCTTCCCAAAATGGGAGAGGGAGGGGCTTTCTTCAAGGGCATCCCCTACACCTCCATCATTGCCGAGTACTGGCGGCGGACGGGCGGCGAGCCGCAAGAGGGCGAACGCAACGTCCGGCTCCACAAACTGGCCGTGAACCTGCGGGCCATCTGCGACAACCGAAAGGACTTGCTCATGCAGGTGATGCCCCGATTCGGACTCTCGGACACCGAACTGAAAACGGTGGTCGACTCGGCCTGTAAGGAGCCCCCCAAGGGTATCAGCAAGCTGATGCAGGAAATCATTTCGAGTGAAGAGTTTGCTACGGCTCACCCGGAATTCGACGACCCGGCACAAGCCGATTCCTCGGTCTTCATGCTTCACCCTTCGCTCAGAAAGGCGCTGCCCGTGGGGCTCAAGGAGTCGCTCGTCGGTGTGCCCGAATCCATGCACATGCCCGTGCTCTGCGGCGTGCTGCCCATCTGCGGTGCCTATGCCGACCAGATGGAGGTGGAATACTGCGACGGCAACCGCCACCGACTGGGCCTGATGTCCATCATCCGGGGCGAGCAGGCTTCCAACAAGAGCGTGGTGAAGACGGCCGTCGACGTGTGGAAGCGCCAGTTCGACGAAGAGGACGCGCTGGCCCGCAAGCGCGAGGAGGAATGGAAGGAGCGCAAGAAGGGGCGCAAGGCCAACGAGAAGGCTCCCGAGGACCCGAAGGTGCTGATAAGGATGGTGCCCGTGACGGTCTCCTGCTCCACGCTGCTGAAGCGCCTGAAGAATGCCAACGGCCACTGCATCTACTCCTTCGGCGAGGAGCTGGACACACTCCGGAAGACCAACGGCGCGGGCTCGTGGTCGTCGAAGTACGACATCTATCGCATGAGTTTCGACCGGGGCGAGTGGGGACAGGACTACAACTCCGACCAGGCCGAGTCGGGAGTGGTTAGGGTGGCCTACAACTGGACCATGCTGGGCACGAACGGAGCCCTGCGCAAGTGTTTCAAGCAGGACAACATCGAGAACGGACTGTCAAGCCGTATCCTCGTGGCCGAGATGCCCGACAGCAGTTTCCAGAAGATGCCCAGGTTCGGACGCCGCTCGGCCGAGGACGAAACACGCATCCAGGAGGCCGTCAGCCGGCTGCGCTCCGTGAGGGGATTCGTCGACACCCCGCGTCTGCGCCGGGCCATAGGGCAGTGGGTCGAGAAGAAGCGCGTGGAGGCCGCCAAGGACATCGACCTCGTGAAGGACACGTATCGCAAGCGTGCCGCCGTGATAGGCTTCCGCTGCGGCGTCATCTTCCACCTGTTGTCGGGCGACAAAACGGAGTCCAAGGCCTGTCTCGACTTTGCGCGGACGATGGCCGGATACTGCCTCGAACAGCAGATGAAGGTCTTCGGCGAGGCGCTGCAGAACGAGTTTGTCAACGCACAGGACGAATGTCAGCGCTACGGCTCCAACCACACCGTCTTCGACCAGCTGCCGCCCGCCTTCACGATGGACGACCTGTGTGCGCTGAAGAAGGGCCACTGCCGCCGGCAGTCGATGCGCATGATTGTCTCGCGATGGCTGCACGACGGATGGATAGTTAAAACCGACGCCCGGCACTGGGAAAAGTTGAAAATTGAAAAGAGTGAAGTGTAACAATGTAACATGTAACATTGTAACATTAAGGAAGTAATGTTTGAGGGGCAAGGGGCAAGAGGATACGCTTGCTGCTGGGTTCTTCTGCCAGTCAAATTCATTTCTCTTGCCCCTTCTCACTTGCCCCTTACCCCTAAAAAATTAAATCTATGAAAAACAATCAAGTAGCCCGCGGGTGGCGCAACAATAACCCGCTGAATATTCGCAAAGGCGAGCAATGGTCAGGCCTCTGCGCACAGCAGACCGACAAGGACTTCTGCCAGTTCATGACCATGAGTTTCGGCTACCGGGCCGCCGTGAAGTGCCTCAAGTCCTATGCACGCCTCTTTGCCCAGCAGGGCCGGGCGTGGACGGTGGACAACATCATCAGCCGCTGGGCACCACCCCAGGAGAACAACACGGAGGTCTACCTGGCCCGCGTGCTCACGCTAATGGGCAGGAGCGATGCCACCGACGTCCGTCTGGCCCCGCTGTGGACAAAACCGGGCGTGGAGCAGGCTGCACAGATGGTGGCCGCCATGACCTGTGTGGAATGCGGGTGCCCGCCCTCGGCCGTCCCCCTGGGTTCGCTGAACACGGGCTTCGTGCTGGCGGGCCTCGACGACCCCCATCTGACGGGCGACTGGTGGCGGTGAGTCTTAGAAGTTCACCTGCAGGGGCTGCGCGAGGCAGCGGCCATAGCTTTGGAGCAGAGCCTCCCAGACCTGTTGGTTGGGAACGTCGTACTTGCTCCAGCCCGTACCGACGTAGTAGGTCAGTCCATTGGCCACCGGATTACCTGATACGCCAATGACGTGCCCCACGGCTCCGTTGCGTTCTTCGGACAGAGGAAGGTAACGGAGTGTTTTCATCTTCTGGGGGAATAGGATGCCGATGTATAACTGTCCGTTCTGGCCCTTGGGCGTGTCGAGGGCATCGGCATAGGTGATGTAGCCCAGTTTCTTGTTTATCACATACGCCTGGGGCTGGCTCTTGTGTACGGCAATGCCGGCGCAAAGTGATTTGCCGTTTGGCGTTTCGCCGTTGGCAGATGCCTCGTAGCTGACCTGTACCTTGGCCAGGTGCGAACCGCGGTCCTGACTGATGAGGCGGGTTTCGCGGACGCCGTTCTGCTCGTACATCTGCTGCTTCACCGTAAAGCGCAGGGGGCCGTTGTCCAGGATTTCGGTCTTCTCATAGACGTCGGGCAGGAGCAGTTTGTCACCGTCCATCAGGGCTGGTGCTCCGGCTCCCAGGGTGGCCCCTACGGTGTAGGCATCCATGCCCTGGCCCTTGTCGCGGTGGTAGGTGTAGAGGTCGCGATGAATCTGAGCCCACTCGCCCCCACGGCCCTGCTTCTTCAGGCGTTCGTTGACGCCGTAGCTGGTGAGTTCGTTGTTATAGAGCTGGTCCTGAATGGGGTAGGTGACGTTTTTCGCAAACGTGTCGAAACCGGCCACGCCCTTGTTGTGCATCTTGGGTCCGTAGAAGCGCCAGGCGTTGCGGTCGTTCTCCCAGGTGAGGTCGTCCTCGCGGTTGGGATAGATGCGTCCGTTGGCATCCAGGCGATAGGCCTTAGGCTCGCCCGTGACGATGGTGAACGTGGCCGACGCATTGGGAGCCACGAAGACCTGGAAGAGCAACTTGCCGTCCTGCGTCAGCTGGTAGGGCTGCTCCACGTTGTCACCGTCGAGCACCAGGAACTGACGTCCGCCGGCTATCTGCAGTTTCTCGAACACCTGGCGGGCATCCAGTTCAACAACGTCCTGGCGGTTGTCGGCCGAGGGGTTGGTGACGGTGAATGTCATCTTACGGGCCTGTTTGGCAATGGCCGGAGCACCGGGACGGGTGCCGTAGGAGGCCGTCTGGTCGAGGTAGCGCACGCGCTCGCAGGCTGCCAGCAGCCATGCGCCCGTGCCGAAGGGGGCCTGAGAGCGGCTGTCGACAATCTTCGTGGGGTCGGGCTTCTCGCCGATGGGTTGGACGTAGCCCACGCTGCCGTCCGATTGGAGAGCAACGGTGCTCAAATACTTCCAAGCCTTTTCTATCGTCTCGGCATATTTCGCCTTGTCCAAATAGCCGTGATTGACGCCCCACTCCAGTCCGTAGCAGAAGAAGGCCGTGCCGGAGGTCTCGGGGCCGGGAGCATCCTGTTCGCAGAGCATCGAACGGCTCCAGTAGCCTTCGGGACGCTGGCAACGGGCTACGCCCTCGGCCAGCTGCTTGAAGCGCTGTACGAAGATGTCGCGATGAGCGTAGTCCTCGGGCATGTCGGCCAGCACCTTGGCCAGTCCGGCCAGCACCCAGCCGTCGCCTCGCGCCCAGAAACTCTTGCCGCCGTCGCAGGCCGTCTTGACCTTGGGCCAGATGTACTTGCCGTCGCGGTAGTAGAGCTGGGCCTCAGCGTCCCACATGAGCGAGTCGCTCCAGAGGAAGTTCTCGTAGAGTTTGTCGAGATACTGGACTTCGCCTGTCAGGCGGTACATCTTTGTCATCACGGGCATGACCATATACAGGGCGTCGGCCCACCACCAGAACTTGTTGTCCTGCATGTGGCACTCGTAGGACATCACCTCACGTGCGCGCGATACCTTATATTCGGTCGGCACCAGATGGTACATGTCGATGTAGGTCTGGAAACAAATCTGCCAGTCGCCGAAGAGCACGAAGTCGTGGCCCTCGCCGTACCACTGGTACTTCCACTGGCGGCGGTCGTCCGACTTGGCACCTTTCCACTCGTTGTGGCGGCTCCACTGGTCGCTGTAGCGATAGAAGTCGGCCAGTCCGGTCATGCGGTAGGCCTCCATGTTGCCCGTATGGTAGGCTGCATGGTCCCAGAAGGCCCGCACGTAAGGCGTGTTGTGGGTCTGCCAAAAGTTGTTGACTTTCACGATGTTCTCGAGCACATCGCGAGACGTTTCACCGACGGCTGTCCCGCACGTCGCGGCCAGCAGAGAAAGGAGGAAAAGTTTGATTCGTTTCATGGTAAAATGTGAGTTATTTCTTGCAAAGATAGTGAAACTTTCGTAATTTTGCGATAGGAAAACCAGAATATTATTCATTAACCATGCGCAAAATCGCAAAGAGGTGGTCAGGAAGATAGCTGTCGTCGGTGCAGGAGCGGCAGGTTGCTTCTGTGCCGTCAATCTGAAGAGGATGCAGCCCCAGGCGGACATCACCGTGCTGGAACGCGGTATCCGGCCCATGGCCAAACTGGGCATCACGGGAGGCGGACGCTGCAACCTGACGAACTCGTTCCGCGACATCGCCGACCTGCGCACGGCCTACCCGCGTGGAGCCCAGCTGATGAAACGCCTGTTCCGCCAATTCGGTCCCGAGGAGACCTGCCAATGGTGGGAGCGCGAGGGCGTTGCACTCACCACCCAGGAGGACCAGTGCGTGTTTCCCCGTTCGCAAGATGCCATGCAGGTCGTGAACACCCTGCTCCACGCCATGCAGCAGACGGGGGTGCGGCTCATCACGTCGGCCAAGGTCAGCGCCATACGGCCCCGCGGAGAGGATTACGATGTCGTGTACAACGAGCGGACGGACAGCTTCGGCCGAGTCGTTGTAGCCACCGGCGGCAGCCCGCGAGCAGCAGGACTGGGCTTTCTGCCCCAGATGCAGGTGGTGCAGCCCGTGCCGTCGCTCTTCGCCCTGAACATCGACGACCGTCCGCTGCAGGCACTCACGGGGACGGTGGTGCCCGAAGCGGTGGTGGGGATAGCCGGAACGAAGTTCAAGGCACAGGGCGACCTGCTCATCTGCCACTTCGGACTGAGCGGACCAGCCACGCTGCGCCTGACCTCCTATGCTGCACGCCACCTGGCCGAACACGACTACCAGGTGACCCTGTGTATCAACTGGATGCAAGGCCGCAATGAGGAGGAGACGAGGGCCACGCTGCAGGGCTATGCCGACAGCCGAAAACTCGTGGGCAACATCTACCCCCAACACCTGACAGCCCGCCACTGGCAAACGCTGCTCACGCGCGCAGGCATCGCGGCATCCAGACGATGGGATGCCCTGACGACGAAGGAAATGAACCGCCTGACGGCCACACTGACCTCCGACACTTACCCCACCCAGGGACGACGCACGGAGAAGGGAGAATTTGTCACCTGCGGAGGCATCGCCCTGTCGGAAATAGATGCCAACACGCTCGAATGCAAGAACTTCCCAGGGCTGTACCTGGCCGGAGAAGTGCTGGACGTGGATGCCATCACCGGCGGATTCAACCTCCAGGCAGCCTGGTCGACGGGCTACGCCGTAGCAAAAAGCATAGCCGAAGGAACTTTTTTTTAAGCATAAAATTTTCAAATCTTAAAGATTTGTGCTATCTTTGTGCTGAATTTAATCGGCATGTATGAAACTGATATTACTGACGTCTCCCGATTTCTTCATTGAAGAGGACAAAATACTGGCTACGCTCTTCGAGGAAGGCCTTGATATTCTGCATCTTCGAAAGCCCAATAGCGAACCCGTCTTCTGTGAGCGACTGCTCACGTTGCTGCCGGAGGAATACCATCGGCGCATCGTGGTGCACGACCACTTCTACCTGAAGGAGGAATTCAACCTGATGGGCATTCATCTGAGCCACCACAATCCGACAGCACCGCCCGACTACCACGACATGTTGAGCCGGACGTGCTACACGCTGGACGAAGTGCGCGAACTGAAACCACAGAGCAAGTACGTCATCCTGAAGAATGTCTACGACAGCATATCCGAACCGAACTACCTGGCCAAATTCACCCAGGCAGACCTGGCCCAAGCCACCCGTCGGGGCATCATCGACCGACACGTCATGGCCCAGGGAGGTATATCGCTGGAAAACATCAACGAAATCAAGCAGTACGGCTTCGGAGGCGTTGTCATCCGAGGCGACCTGTGGAAACGCTTCAACATCCACCGAGGTTTCGACTACAAGGACCTCATTGCCCACTTCCGCAAGCTGCGCCAAGTCACCGAATAAATTACCCCCTCCCAATACAACCATAAACTATGCAAAACAAAGAATTCCTGGTCTTCAGCGGTACAAAGACACGCTATCTGGCCGAAAAGATTTGTGCGGCACTCGGACGTCCGCTTGGCAACCTCGTCATCACCCACTTTGCCGATGGTGAATTCGCCGTCAGCTACGAAGAAAGCATCCGTGGGCGCGACGTATTCCTGGTGCAGTCCACCTTCCCCAACTCCGACAATCTGATGGAACTGCTTCTGATGATTGACGCTGCTAAACGAGCTTCGGCCCGAAGCATCAATGCCGTCATACCCTACTTCGGATGGGCACGACAGGACCGCAAGGACAAACCGCGCGTCAGCATCGGTGCCAAACTGGTAGCCGACATGCTCGGCGTAGCCGGCATCAACCGTCTGATTACAATGGACCTGCACGCCGACCAGGAACAGGGATTCTTCAACATACCCGTCGACCACCTGTATGCCTCCAGCGTCATGCTGCCCTATATCCAAAGCCTGAAGTTGGAGAATCTTGTCATCGCCACGCCCGACGTGGGCGGCTCGAAGCGTGCCTCCACCTACAGCAAGTTCTTGCAATGCCCGCTGGTGATGTGTAACAAGACGCGCCGCCGTCCCAACGAGGTGGCTACGATGCAGATTATCGGTGATGTGCAGGATGCCAATGTAGTTCTGCTGGATGACATCGTGGACACAGGCGGAACCATAACGAAGGCAGCCGAACTGATGATACAAAACGGAGCCAAGAGCGTTCGCGCCATTGCCAGCCACTGCATCATGAGCGACCCCGCCAGCGAGCGCATAGAGAAAAGCCCCCTCACGGAGATGGTCTTCACCGACAGTATACCTTATCGGGGCAACTGCAAGAAAGTGAAGCAGTTGAGCGTGGCTGAGCTCATTGCCTCCACCATTTCACGCGTGATAAACAACGAGAGTATCTCGGACCAATACCTGATTTGAGACTATGGAGTCATTGCGCCATCTCTACCGCATAGGCATAGGACCGTCGAGCAGCCATACGATGGGACCGCAGTCGGCTGCCAAGATTTATCTGCAGCGCCATCCCGAGGCAAAGGCCTTCGACGTGGTGCTCTACGGGTCGCTGGCCGCCACAGGCAAGGGGCACATGACCGACCAAGCCATACTGCGCGTGCTGGAGCAACAGTCCACCGTAGACTTGCATTGGGAACCACACACGCGACTGCCCTTTCACCCCAACGCCATGAAGTTTGCCGTCGTACAGCCCGACGGCACGCTGTTTGACGAATGGACCGTCTACAGCATCGGCGGCGGTGCACTCTCGCAGGGGCCCAACGACGCCATCGAACACCGACGCGTCTACCCCCTCACCACGATGAAGGAAATCATCGAGTGGTGCAGCAAGACGGGCTGCTCAATGTGGGAATACGTCGAACAGAACGAAGGGCCTGAAATCTGGGACTATCTGCGACAGGTGTGGCAGGTGATGTGCGAAGCCGTAGAGCGCGGCATTAACCGCGAGGGCGTATTGCCCGGCCCCCTGGGACTGCAGCGCAAGGCTCCCGTCTACTACACCAAGGCCATGGGCTACAAGGCCAATCTGCAAAGTTCGGGACTGGTCTATGCCTACGCACTGGCCGTTAGCGAGGAGAATGCCTCGGGCGGCATCATCGTCACGGCTCCCACTTGCGGCTCGTGTGGTGTCATGCCCGGCGTGCTCTACCACTTGGGACACAACCATCGCTTCTCCGAGGAACGGATGCTGCACGCCATAGCCACAGCCGGACTCATAGGCAACCTGGTGAAGTACAACGCCAGCATATCGGGAGCCGACGTAGGCTGTCAGGGCGAAGTGGGGGTTGCCAGTGCTATGGCCGCTGCTGCCGCTTGTCAGCTGTTCGGTGGCAGCGTCACCCAGATTGAATACGCAGCCGAGATGGGGCTGGAGCACCACCTGGGCATGACGTGCGACCCCGTCTGCGGACTGGTGCAGATACCCTGCATCGAACGCAACGCCTTTGCCGCAGCACGCGCCCTCGATGCCAACTTCTACGCCTCGCTCTCCGACGGGCAGCACCGCGTGTCGTTCGACCGCGTCGTGCGTGTCATGAAGCAGACGGGGCACGACTTGCCCTCGCTGTACAAGGAGACCTCCGAAGGCGGACTGGCCAAGATGGATGAATAAATCGCAAACAATATAGTATCACAAAATGAGCAATCTGACAAAACCGAAGGACTATCAAGCGCTACTCGACCTGAAACAAACCGAGCTGGCCATCAAGAAGATAAAGGACTTCTTCCTCAACAGTCTATCCACTGAGCTGCGCCTGCGCCGCGTCACCGCGCCCCTATTCGTATTACGCGGACTGGGACTGAACGACGACCTGAACGGCATCGAGCGTCCCGTTTCGTTCCCCATTAAATGCATGAACGAAAGCGTGGCCGAGGTGGTTCACTCACTGGCAAAGTGGAAGCGCGTGACACTGGCAGAATACGAGGTGAAGCCCGGATTCGGTATCGTCACCGACATGAATGCCATCCGTGCTGACGAGGAGCTGGACAACATCCACTCGCTCTACGTCGACCAGTGGGACTGGGAGCGCGTGATGACAGCCGAGGAGCGCAACCTCACCTTTCTGAAGAAGATTGTAAACAAGATTTACAGTGCCATCCTGCGCACCGAATTTTTCATCTGTGAGACCTATCCCCAGTTGCGCCCCTATCTGCCCGAAGATGTCTTCTTCATCCACAGCGAGCAACTGCGCCAGATGTATCCCAATCTGACACCTAAAGAACGCGAGGACGCCATCTGCAAGGAATATGGTGCCGTATTCATCATCGGCATCGGAGGCAAACTGGGCGACGGAAAGGAACACGACCTGCGCGCACCTGACTACGACGACTGGTCGACACCCAACGAGGACGGATACAAGGGGTTGAACGGCGACTTGCTCATCTGGTATCCCGTGTTGAACCGCTCTATCGAACTCTCGTCAATGGGCATTCGCGTGGACAAGGAAGCACTGGTGCGCCAGCTGAACTTGCAAGGCAAGGAGGAGAGAAGCAAACTATACTTCCATCGCCGACTGCTCGACGGCACGCTTCCGCTCAGCATCGGAGGCGGCATAGGTCAGAGTCGCCTGTGCATGATTCTGCTCCACAAAGCCCATATCGGTGAGACCCAGTCGAGCATCTGGCCCGACGATATGCGCCAGGAATGCCGACAGGCTGGCATGACGCTGATTTAGACTTACGGTCTGTACTTCACATCCGTACCCCATTTGCCCGGCTTGGCCGACATGTAGAAATCAAGCGTTCCGCCGCTGACGATGTCGGCGTAGCGGATATAGCTGTAGGGATACGGCTTGCCATTCAGGCGAACCTCACGTACATAGATATTCTTGTCGCTGTTGCCATGAGTGCGGATGGTGAATTGGTGTTCATCGTCCAAGCGGATTACGGCTTCCTCCACGATGGGACTGCCCAAGACGTAGACCCCGCCACACGGAGCCACCTGATACATACCCAATGCAGAGAGGATATACCAAGCCGACATCTGCCCCACGTCCTCATTGCCACAAAGACCTGCTGGCTGGTCGGTGTACAGTTCTCGCATGACCTGACGCACCTTCTCTGCCGTTTTCCAAGGCTGCCCGACGTAATTATACAGATATAGTGTGTGGTGACTGGGCTCGTTGCCGTGGGCATACTGCCCGATGAGTCCCGTGATGTCGGGGTTGGCATCCTTGCCCAGGTCGCCGTCGGCCAGGAACAGATCATCCAAACGCTTCGTAAAGGCCTGTTCCGAGGGGAAGCAAGCCACCAGCCCATGCACATCGTGCGGCACCAGCCAAGTGTACTGCCAAGGGTTGCCCTCGGTGTAGTCGCGTGTCTGATGACCAGGATTGAAGTTGGGTTCGTCGCGGAACTCTCCCTTCGTACTTAGGGCTCGCATACATTGCCGCTCAGGGTCGAACATCCGTTTGTAATTCATGCTGCGGTTGTAAAAGTACAGGCTGTCGTCCTTGGCGCCTACCATTCCGGCCACCTGCGCCGCACTCCAGTCGGCCAGGTAATATTCCAGACTTTTGGCCACAGCCTCACCATCGCCCGTGTCCCACGTAACCCATCCGTACTGCTTCATCTTGTCGAGTGAACGATTGTTCATTAAAAGGCTCTTTCTCATAGCATTAAATGCTTCTTTATAATCTATTCCTTCAACACCCTTCAGACACATATCAGCAAGGACGGGCACAGCCGGACAACCCACCATGCAGTACGTTTCGTTCGACATCAGGTGCCATACGGGCAACTCCCCTTGCTCGCGATAGATGGCCATCATGCTCTGGGCATAGTCCGACATTTTGTCGCGCAGGATAAGGGTAGCCAACGGGTGTGCCGCACGATAGGTGTCCCAGAGCGACCAGGTCGTATAGTTCTGAAAACCGGCAGCGTGGCGAATGCGACCGTCGCTGCCCATGTAGTCACCATTCACGTCGTTCCACACAGCGGGAGCATACATGAAGTGGTAGAGTCCCGTGTAGAAGATGCGACGCTCGCGGTCCGTCCGGAAGGTGGCCTGTATGCGAGAGAGCTGCTGTTCCCAAGCCTCCGAAGCGTTCTGGCGCACCTCGTCAAAGTCCCATCCCGGCATCTCCACAGCCATATTCAGGGTGGCGTTCATCTCGTTCACAGGCGACAAGGCCACCTTGGCCATTATATTCTGACCGGGTGCGACATCGAACGTGGCCTCCGTATAGGGGGAATCAGGCGATGAGCATAGCCAATTATGGATGGGGTCGGAGAACTTTATTACGAAGTACACCTGCTGGCGATTGGCCCAACCATGACTGATGCGGAAACCAGCCAACGTGTAGTTGTCAATCTTGTAGATGCGCGAGTAGAGACTTCTGTCACCTACGCCGTTGTTCAGGTCGATGACGATACGGGCATTGCGCGAGCCGCGCGGGAAGGAATAGCGGTGCAAGGCCACACGATGTGTAGCCGTCATTTCGGCTCGGATATGGTCTCGGTCCAACACTACGCTGTAATAACCCGGACGCACCGTCTCCGTTTCGTGGCTGTATGTCGTGGCCAATCCCTCGCGGCTGTGCTCCAGCTCATGTAAGGTAGGCATCAGGGCGATGTCTCCCAAGTCGCTGCAGCCCGTTCCACTCAGGTGCATTTGGGCAAAACCAACGATTTGCTTGCCGTCGTAGTGGTAGCCGGAACACCAGTCCCAGCCTGTCTCCAGCTGCGTGGGGCCAACATTGACCATACCCTGCGGCACGTTGGCTCCGAGAAATACATGCCCGTGGTCGCCCGTCCCAATCATGGGATCTACAAAATCTGTCAAACGTTGGGCGGCAATGCCATGCGAAAAGCATAACGCCACCAGAGATAAGAGCAAGTTCTTCATGTTTCGAGTCAATTTTTCACAAAGTTACAAATATTTTCTCATTTCCTTTTTCCAATTAGCACTTTATTTTGTACATTTGCAAAAATAAAAATCATCCTAATGGAAACACGAGGCACATATATCGCATTCGACGCTAATGCTGTACAGGATGCAGTGAACAGCAATATGCACACATTTCGTCAGTTGGAAGAGTGGCAGAAGAACTATCCCAGCCGTTTCAACTTCGTCAACATGCACGAGATAGAATTTTCGTCGCAGCACGACGATTTGCTGGAGAGTACAACCAAAAGCCGATTCCTGAAACTCATGGAGGAGGCCGACAATCTGCTTGTCATCGTCAGCCCTGTCACGGACACCGAAAGCCACATCCTGAACTGGCAGATTTCGCGTTGTGTCAACCGCTTCCACCTGCCCGTCATCATTGCCTATGCAGGTTTGGACGAACTGGACGAAGACAGCGTGCAGAAGTATTGGACGTGGCTGCCACAGAAGTTCAAGAAATATATCGGTCTGGACAGCGCACGCATGGCCCATATCCCCCTGACCCGCGACAAGTTGGAGCGTGCCCTGAATACATTCTCCGTTGAACGCCAGTTCTATCCTTGGAATTCAACCACTATCTTCTGAACCAACTTATGATTAAGCTCATCGGTTTTTTGGACAACTCGCCAGTCAACTACCTGGCAGTCCGCACGATTAGGGAACAGCTGAAGGCTGCAGGCTTTCTGGCACTTGATGCCGCTCAGCCTCTCTCACTACTCACACCAGGCAGCCAGGTCTTCTTCACGAAGAACGACTCCTCCATCTACGCTTTCCGCATCGGCTCACGCCCCATCAGCGAAACAGGTGTACGCCTCATCTGCGCCCATTGCGACTCGCCCACCTTTCGCATCAAGCCCAAAGCAGAAATGCGCGGTGAGGGCGGCATCGTGCGTCTGAACACAGAAGTCTACGGTGGCCCTATACTAAGCACATGGATGGACCGTCCTCTCTCATTGGCCGGTC
The DNA here is from genome assembly GCA_905234735.1 of uncultured Bacteroidaceae bacterium. Classification (GTDB taxonomy): domain Bacteria; phylum Bacteroidota; class Bacteroidia; order Bacteroidales; family Bacteroidaceae; genus Physcousia. The sequence continues at coordinate 24,160 of CAJOJA010000003.1, forward strand.
GCGTCATTCTGCGAGGCATTGACGCGCTGCACCCAGAAACCCGCCTGATGCACATCCGTCGCCCCCTGCTCGTCATACCCAACTTGGCCATACATTTCAACCGTCAGGTGAACGACGGCGTGAAACTGAGCAAGCAGAAGGATATGTTGCCCATTCTGGGTATCATCAACAACCAGCTCGAGGAGGAGGGGATGCTGATGCAACTCATCGCCGAAGAGCTCAAGGTGGACGCGAGCAACATCCTCGACTTCGACCTCTATCTCTACGACGCCACACCAGCTTGCCTGTGCGGCCTGAACGAGGAATTCATCTCCAGCGGACGACTCGACGACCTGTCGATGGTTCATGCCGGCCTGGAGGCTCTGCTCAACAGTGATTCAGAACCAGATGCCACCCAGGTGTTGGCCATATTCGACAACGAGGAGACAGGCAGCCAAACGAAACAAGGAGCCTCCAGCCCCTTCTTGGCGACCCTGCTGCAGCGTATTGTGCTGAGTCAGGGTGGCACACTCGACGACTACTACTGTGCCGTAGAACAGTCGTTCATGGTCAGCGCCGACAACGCTCATGCCTGGCATCCCAACTACAGCGAAAAATACGACCCCACCAATCACCCCCAAATGGGCGGTGGGCCTGTCATCAAGATAAATGCCGCACAGAAGTATGCCACAGATGCCCACTCGGCAGCCGTCTTCGCAGAAATATGCCGTCAGAGCAATGTTCCCTGCCAATATTTCGTCAATCACAGCGATGTCGCAGGCGGAAGCACCTTAGGTAACCTGCTTGCCAGCAGTCTGCCCCTGCGTGGTGTGGACATGGGTAACCCCATCTGGGCCATGCATTCCTGCCGTGAGACCGGCTCTGTCGCCGACCACGAATACTGCATACGGGCATTCACGCAGTTCTATAATCTGTAATATGTATTATATAAAGAAATCTTTTGAAATATCGGCCAGTCATCAGCTCACGCTGTCATACGAGAGCAAGTGCGAGCACCTGCACGGCCACAATTGGATTATCACCATTCACTGTCGGGCCAAAGAACTGAACGAGAATGGAATGGTTGTTGACTTCACTCACCTGAAACGGCAGATTGCCGAACGCCTGGACCATAGCAACCTGAACGAGGTCTTGCCCTTCAACCCTACGGCTGAAAATATCGCCCGCTGGGTGTGCGACCAGATACCACAGGCCTACCGTGTGGATGTGGTAGAGAGCAACAACAACGAAGCCTCATACGAGAAGGATGCGGATTAACGAAATCTTCTGCTCCGTACAAGGCGAAGGACACTTCACCGGCGTACCTGCCGTATTCATACGCACCAGCGGATGCAACCTGGCTTGTCCCTTTTGCGACACGCAACACGAAGAAGGAAGGGATATTGCAGTGGACGCTATCGTAACCACAGCGCTGGGTTTCAAGCCTCGCCATGTAGTACTGACGGGGGGCGAACCGACCTTGCAACCTGAGTTACCACAACTCGTCGACGCCCTGCATCAAGCGGGTTTTTATGTGCAGATAGAAACCAACGGAACGATGCCCGTGCCCACCGGTATAGACTGGATTACCTGTTCACCCAAACAACTGGAACAAACCGTCGTCCGCACGCCCCACGAGCTGAAGGTAGTCTATGAGGGGCAGGACATGCGCCCCTACGAGACACAGTTCCGCCCCCAGATATTCAGTCTACAGCCCTGCGACACGGGTAATGCCGAACGTAACGGCACCATTCTGTCCGAAGCGTTCCACTATGTATTGGAACATCCGCAGTGGCACCTGAGTTTGCAGACTCACAAACTCATTGGTGTCCGTTAGTCCTCCCTTTTCACCAGTTCGGGAATCTTCACCTCCGCCCCAACGAACAAATTGCTGGCACGCGAGGCAGAATAATGGTTGAAGCGCATGATGTAACTAATCAGCCGCTTGTCGCCATAGTATTGTAGCGCCAACTTGGACAAGTCCTCGCCCTTCTCCAGCGTGTGCACTGTCTTTGTGCCCACTATCCAGTATTCGCCGTTTTCTATCTGCGAATAGTCAGCTGCCAGCGTCTTGGCATCAGCCACAGGCGACGCAACGGGAGCTGTTTCCACAGGCTCCGATGCAGGAATCGTCAGCGTATCGGCCTGTGCCAAAGTGTCTTCCGCTTCTGTGTTTTGCGCTTCCGGCGTATCGATTACTGCAGCAACGACTTCGGCCTCAGCAGGCTGCTGGGGACGCGACAACAGCCCGTTGGCATACAGCCAATACAAGCCACCGCCGACCACAGCCAGTAAGAGTACCCATACGACAACCTTCAGTCCGCCGCCCTTCCCTGTAGGGGCAGGTACATCGACAACGGTTGTTGGCTCGGGCACCACAATGGGTTCGGGTTCCACGATGGGTTTGGGTTCAGGCACCACTGCTGGTTCGGGTTCCACGATGGGTTTAGGTTCAGACACCACCACGACGGGTTCTGGCTCAGGTTCCACAATGGGCTCAGGTTCCACAATGGGCTCAGGTTCCGGTTCAAGCTTTTCCAATGGCATCACAGCAGCCTCTTGTGCCGCTTCCTCCAGAACCGGCTCCTGGACAGGGTCTATGCGCTCCATATCCTCCGTCGGCGTCGCATCGTTAAGGATTACAGTCTCAAAGTCTGCAAAGGGTTTATTTACACGGTCGGCCAAAGTCTTCTCGGGCGAGAACGAGATTTTGGAATGGCTTCCGATGACGATGCGCTCACCCGTCTGCACGTTGACGCTCTCACGGCTGTCCATATCGATGAGTTTGAATGTGCCCAGTCCCTTTACCTTCACCAGTTTGTCTGCCAACAGGCACTCCCTTATGGTCTCAAATACCATACGTACGAACGGTTCAGCATCCTTGCGGGTCATGCCCTTGCGTTTGGCCAAGCCTTTGGCCAGTTCAACGATTGTGATTTTTTCAGTCATGACGCCTATAGTTTATCTTTTAACGTAGTGCTTGGTTTGAAATTAAGTGAAATCTTGGGGGGCACCAACATACGCTGCTTGGTGGCTGGGTTAATGATGACACGCTCCAGCTTCTTGCGGGCCTCGAAGGTACCGAAGCCAGAAATGCTGAGGGTGTTTTCCCCCTCCAGCTGTTCGGCCATCTCCTCAGCCAAGGCGGCGACCAGGACGCTCGTGTCCTTCAGGGTGAAGCCCGTCTTGCTGGCTAACTCACTTATAAACTCCTTATTATTCATACTATTATAGATTTAGGCATTGGTGTCTGGAATCTGACTGGCATATAAATCAAAGTCGTCAGCCGAGGTTATACGGCAGGTGCAGAACTGGCCTACACACACGTTGGGATTATCGGCTACACGCAGCAGCACTTCGGGGTCAACCTCGGGCGAATCAAACTCCGTGCGCCCGACGTAGTATTCACCCTCCCGTCGGTCTATGATGACCTTCATCTGCTGCCCGACCTTCTGTTCTTGCACCTCGCCCGAAATGCGCTGCTGCAGACGCATCAGTTGATTCAGTCTTTGCTGTTTCACGTCGTCGGGCACCTCATCGGCATAGTGGCTGGCGCTGTAGGTTCCTTCTTCGGGACTATAGGCAAAGGCTCCCATACGCTCGAAACGGGCCCAGCGCACGAAGTCCATGAGCTGACGGAAGTCCTCTTCCGTCTCGCCCGGATGGCCCACCATCAGCGTGGTGCGCAAGTGTATGCCGGGCACCTCGCTGCGGAGCATATTGATGAAGTCGTAGGTCTCTCGGCTGCTGATGTTGCGGCGCATAGCCTGTAGGACATTGTCCGATACGTGCTGCAGGGCAACGTCGAGGTAGTTGCATACGTTGGGGCGCTCGCGCATGACACGCAAGAGGTCTGTGGGGAAATCGGTGGGATAGGCATAGTGCAGACGCACCCATTCCACTCCAGGTACATCGGTCAGTCGCTCCACCAATTCGGAAAGGCGGCGCTCGTGATAGAGATCCAGTCCGTAATACGTGAGTTCCTGTGCAATGACCTGCAACTCCTTGACGCCCTGCTTGGTGAGCAGTCGTGCCTCCTCGACGATTTCCTCCATAGGACGGCTTCGGTGGCGGCCCGTCATCAGGGGTATGGCGCAATAGCTGCAGTGTCGGTTGCACCCCTCACTTATCTTCAGGTAGGCATAGTGCGAGGGTGTGGTCAGGTGCCGGCGCACGTGCAGGTCCTGACGATACGCACGTCCCAGGTCGCTTAGCAACTGGTCCCAGTCGAACTTGCCGTAGTATCGGTCCACCTCTGGGATTTCCAGACGGAGTTCCTTCATGAAACGCTCCGACAGACAGCCCATGACATAGAGATGCTTCAGGCGTCCCTCGCTCTTGCGCTGGGCCAGCTCCAGTATGGTGTTGATGCTTTCCTCCTGTGCGTCGGCGATGAAGCCGCAGGTGTTCACGACAGCAATGCTGCCCTGCGGGTCAGGACTGTCATGGGTCACACGAAAGCCCGCCGTCTCCAGCTGGAACATCAGGCGTTCGGAGTCCACCAGGTTCTTCGAACAGCCCAGGGTCAGTATGTCTATCGTCTCGCGCACCATACGGGGTAACTATGATTACTTGAACAGCGAGTCCACAAACTCGCGGCGATTAAAGGGTTGCAAATCCTCCATACCCTCGCCCAGACCTATGTAGCGCACGGGTATCTTGAACTGATCCGATATGCCGATTACGACACCGCCCTTGGCCGTCCCGTCCAGTTTGGTGATGGCCATCGAGGTAACATCCGTAGCAGCCGTAAACTGCTTGGCCTGTTCGAAAGCGTTCTGCCCGGTGGAGCCATCGAGCACAAGCATGACGTCGTGCGGAGCATCGGGTACCACCTTCTGCATGACGCGCTTGATTTTCGACAGTTCGTCCATCAGTCCGCGTTTGTTGTGCAGTCGGCCTGCTGTGTCTATGAGCACCACGTCAGCTCCCTGTGCCACAGCACTTTGCAGGGTGTCGAAGGCCACCGATGCGGGGTCGCTTCCCATCTGCTGTTTGACAACGGGCACCCCCACGCGCTCGCCCCAAATGACGATTTGCTCCACAGCGGCTGCACGGAACGTGTCGGCGGCTCCGAGCACGACCTTCAGCCCAGCCTGCTTGAACTGGTAGGCCAGCTTGCCAATAGTGGTGGTCTTGCCCACGCCGTTCACGCCTACTACCATGACCACGTAGGGTTTCCGGTCCGTAGGTATCTGGAAGCCCTCGGTGTCGCTGCTGTTATTCTCCATCAGGAGCGCTGCAATCTCGTCGCGCAGCAGATTATTCAGTTCGCCAGTGGTAACGTACTTGTCGCGCTCGACTCGCTGTTCGATGCGTCGGATGATGTTGAGCGTGGTGTCCACGCCCACGTCGCTGGTCACCAGCACCTCTTCCAGGTTGTCCAGCACGTCATCGTCGACCTTCGACTTGCCTGCTATGGCGCGTGTCAGCTTGCCCAGAAAACTCTCCTTCGTCTTCTCCAGTCCGCGGTCCAGCGTCTCCTCGCGTTCCTCTTTGCTTTTCCTTGAAAACAGGTTAAAGAATCCCATAATATGAATTTACATTTAACATTTTCCCTATCATTGGGCAAAGATACAAAAAAAAATGCACCCACGGCTTAACATGGGAGCATTTTTTCCATATATAGTTCTTTTCTTAGGTTACTTGAAGAAGTCCTTAACGGCCTCGTTGGGAACCATCTGCTCGTCGAAGATGTAGGCACCGGTCTTGGGGCTCTTCACCATCTTAATGACTTTCGTGTATGAGCGGCCATCGGTCTTGCCAGTCTGCAAGGTGGCCACGGTTTTCTTTGCCATAGTATCTTACTTAACGGGTTATTACTTGATTTCCTTGTGCACGGTCATGCGCTTCAGAATGGGGTTGTACTTCTTCAACTCCAGGCGCTCGGGCGTGTTCTTGCGGTTCTTGGTGGTGATGTAGCGGCTCGTGCCGGGCATGCCACTAGCCTTGTGCTCGGTGCATTCCAGGATCACCTGTACTCTGTTGCCTTTTGCTTTCTTTGCCATAATGTGGTTCTCCTTTCGTTATTAACCGATGACCTTTATTTCCTTCCAATCACAATAGCCCTTCTCCACAGCCTGATTCAGGGCAGCATCGAGACCTACTTTGTTAATCATGCGAAGACCTGCAGCCGAGATTCTCAGCGTAATCCAGCAGTCCTGCTCTACGTAGTAGAACTTCTTATAGAACAAGTTCACGTCGAAGGTGCGCTTTGTACGGCGCTTCGAGTGTGACACGTTGTTGCCAATCATGGCCTTCTTTCCGGTAATTTGACAAATCTTAGACATCGTTCTAATTCCTTCTTTTCTTTTGCTATCCTAATAGCTTCTTCCAAACAGCGTGCAAAGTTACAAAAACTTCCACGGACTGCCAAACAATCCGTGGATTTTTTTTATCATTTTCTATTTCCGTGCCCTATATTTGCCTTCGGTTATCTGTTCCAGCGTCAGGTTGCGATACATCATCGTGTAGCCGCCACCCTTCGAGGTGCAGTGGGTCTCCTCCTCGTAGAAGAAGCCCAGCGAGCGGTCGTTCTGCAGGGTCATGGTGCTGTAGGCCGAGGGCAGTTCGGTCACCTGGAAGCGTCCCGTCCAGTTGGCTGCAACAGCCTCTGGCGTAGCATAGTCGGCAGGCGATGCCAGCTCCTTGTAGTAGATGCCCACGTGCGAGCGGCCCGGACCGAGGGGCAGACTCTGCAGGAGCAGATACATCTTCTTTTTATCGCGCGTGCGCACGACGGGCAGCACCATCACTTCGCCGTTGCACGAGTTCTGATTGGCCTCTACTCCTTTGTTATCCTTGCCGCTGAAGGCCTTCGTGCCCCATTGGCCTTCGCCTGTTTTAACGTTCGTGAAGGTGAAGATGTTGTAGAAACGGCCTCCCCAGGCACGGCTGCTCAGCAGGACGCGACCGTCGGGCAGTTCCTCGCACTTGGGTTCGTCGCCACCGGGCACAGGCGATGCATCCACGCCACCCAGTATCTGCCACGTCTGGCCGAAGTCGTCCGAGTAGATGACCCAGTTGGCATTCTCCTTCTCGTTGCGCGACACGCCCGAGCAGTACAGGCGGTAGTACTTGCCCACCTTGACGGTGCGGCTCTGGAAGATGCGTCCACTGCCCACGAACCAGGCCTTGATGGGCCCATACTTGCCCTTCGACAGGGGCTGATAGATGGTTTCCTCACCGATATAGTCGGGCTTGCCCCAGGTCAGTCCGCCATCGTCGCTGTAGAAGCGGGCCATACCCTGATGGTGTTCGATGGTGCTGTAGCCAAACAGCGGACCGCCCGAACAGGTGATGAGCATCATGCGTCCCGACTTGCGGTCGACGGCAATGGCGGCATCGCCGTAGCCGGCCTCCTGGTGGCCTGGGGTCAGGTCACCGTCGCCCACCATCGTGGGAGGGGTGTAGATGTCGCCCCAGGTCTTTCCGTTGTCTGTCGAGCGGCGGAAGTGCAGGTCGATGCGTCCGGCACCGATGTCGAAGCGGCAAAAGCGATAGTCGCTCACAGCCACCAGCGAGCCGTCCTTGGCCGTAGCGATGGCCGGAATACGGTACGGGATGGCCTGCTCCGTCTCCGTGACAAAGATTTCGAACTGTGCCCTGACCGTAGCCGTCAAGAGCAATAACAAGGTTAACAGGCTGATTCTCATCGTTTTCATAGTCTTTAGTGTTGGTTCCGTGGTCAAAGTTACGAAAAAAAAAACAATGCACCAAGCCAAATACACTTTTTAAGGTAAAAAGCAAAACTTCAGGCGACTGTTATTGCAACGACCGCCCAAGTTCATTTTGTCTTCCCCTGAAAAACGTTGAATAAAAAACAACGTTTTTCAGGGAAAGACACAGGGCTCTCTGTGTGTTTATCCGCGCTTGGCGAAGAGGCTCATCAGGGCGGCAACGTAGTCGTGGTCGGTGCGGATGCTGACGCTGTCGATGTTGGAGCGGGTGAAGGTGTCGCGCAGGTATTCGCGTCGTTCGTTCCACCATCGGCGCTGGGCCTCGCGCATACGGCGGTCGCTGGTGTCGATAAAGCGTTCGAAGCCCGTCTCGGCGTCGCGCACCTTCATCAGGCCCACGTCGGGCAGTTCCTCGATGCGGCGGTCGTAGACCTGTATGGCCACGACATCGTGCTTGCGGTTGGCGATGGTCAGTGGCTGGCGGAAGTCGCGCTGGTCCATGAAGTCGCTCAACAGGAAGGCTGTGCAGCGTCGCTTCAGGGCCTGGGTGAGGTATTGCACGGCCTGTCCCACGTCGGTACGCGGGCTTTCGGCGTGGAAGTCGAGCAGTTCGCGTATGATGTAGAGGATGTGCTTGCGGCCTTTCTTGGGCGGGATGAACTTCTCGATGTGGTCGGAGAAGAAGATGACGCCAATCTTGTCGTTGTTCTGAATGGCGGAGAATGCCAGTGTGGCGGCAATCTCGGTAACCATGTCGCGCTTGAGCATCTTCTGGGTGCCGAAGTTGAGCGAGCCGCTGACGTCGATGAGGAGCATCACGGTCAGTTCGCGTTCTTCCTCGAAGACTTTGACGTAGGGTTTGTTGAAGCGTGCCGTGACGTTCCACTCGATGTCGCGTATGTCGTCGCCATACTGGTATTCGCGCACTTCGCTGAAGGCCATACCTCTGCCCTTGAAGGCGGAGTGGTATTCGCCTGCAAAGATGTTGCTCGACAGACCTCGCGTCTTGATTTCAATCTGCCTGACTCTTTTCAGTATCTCGGAAGTCTCCATCAGGGCACTTCTACCTTGTTGATTATCTGGCTGATGATTTCTTCGCTCACGATGTTGTTGGCCTCGGCCTCATAGGTCAGGCCGATGCGGTGGCGCAAGACGTCGTGTGCCACCGCGCGCACGTCCTCGGGGATGACGTAGCCGCGACGCTTGATGAAGGCGAAGGCGCGGGCGGCCAGGGCCAGGTTGATGCTGGCGCGAGGCGAGCCGCCGAATTCGATGTAGTCCTTCAGCTCCTTCAGTCCGTACTTCTCGGGGTAGCGTGTGGCGAAGACGATATCGGTGATGTACTGTTCTATCTTCTCGTCGATGTAGACCTGGCGCACGATGTCGCGTGCGGCCTTGATATCCTCGGTCTTCAGCAGGGGTTTCAGTTCGGCTTTTTCGCCGCCGATGTTCATGCGGATAATCTTCTTTTCCTCCTCCAGTTTTGGGTAGTCGATGACGACCTTCAGCATGAAGCGGTCGACCTGTGCCTCGGGCAGGGGATAGGTGCCCTCCTGCTCGATGGGATTCTGCGTGGCCAGGACGAGGAAGGGGTCGGGCAGGCGGTAGGTCTGCTTGCCTATGGTGACCTGTCGCTCCTGCATGGCCTCCAGCAGGGCCGACTGCACCTTGGCCGGTGCGCGGTTGATTTCGTCGGCCAGCACGAAGTTGGCAAACACGGGACCCTGTTCCACGACGAAGCGTTCGTCCTTCTGGGAGTAAATCATGGTGCCGATGACGTCGGCGGGCAGCAGGTCGGGGGTGAACTGTATGCGGCTGAATTTGCCGTCGACCAGCGCGGCCAGGGTCTTGATGGCCTGTGTCTTGGCCAGTCCAGGCACACCCTCCAGGAGCACGTGTCCGTCGCTCAGGAGCCCTATCATCAGGGATTCCACAAGGTGTTTCTGTCCTACGATTACTTGCGCCATGCCCGTCTGCAGGTTGGTGACGAAGGCGCTCTTCTGTTCTATCCGCTCGTTGAGTTCGCGGATGTCGATTGCTTCTGCCATAAATGATGTTTTATGTATGAGTTTTTAGTTTTTCGACTGCGAAGTTACGTTTTTTCGGCCGTATGGCCAAACGTTAAATCTTAAATTATATTAAACTTGTTTGGCGCATTGCAGCCTTTTTCGTACCTTTGGCTTCAGAATGAGACACACGAGTCGCTTTTTTCGGTGGTTGGTGGGCTTGATTGTAGGGGCATATCTTGCGGTGATGCTCCTGTTTAGCGTGCCTGCCGTGCAGCGCTGGATGGCCAGGGGCGTGGGGGCGCTGCTGGAGGACGTCACGGGCACGGAGGTCACCCTGGGGCGCCTGCAGGTGGACTGGAACGGGCGTGTCATCGTGGATGGCCTCTCGGTCATGGACTTGGAAGGGGAGGAGCTGTTGCGCGTGGCCCGTGTGGCAGCCCGGTTGAACGTGGGTGAATTCCTGCGCCAGCGCATCCGCATCCGCAACGCACAGCTTTTCGGCCTTCGGGCCAATCTCTATCAGGAACGAGATGGGGATGACCCGAACTTCAAGTTCCTCATCGATGCTTTTGCCTCGAAGGACACTACGCAACATAAGCCCCTGGACCTGCGTGTAAGCCAGATTCTCGTCCGACGGGGCAGCATCACGTGGCACCAGCGCTGGCAGCCCGACACGACCACCCTCAGCCTGGCCCATCTGGAGTTGTCGGACCTCGATGTCACGGCCCAGCTGAACGTGCTGACCGACGACTCGCTGAACCTGCGCGTGAAGCGTTTTGACGTGTGCGAGCGTCGGGGACTGTGCATCAAGGGACTATCGTTCTCTGCAGTGGCGAACAGGCAGGGTGGGGCGCTCATGGACTTCTGTCTGGAGATGCCTCGGAGCCGTGTGACGATACCCGCGGCGACGGTCAGGGGACTGGACACCAGCAGCGTAAGATACTTGGGCGAACTGCAGGCCCACCTCGACCCGCAGGACTTCGCCTCCGTGCTGCCTCGACTGGCCTCGGTGAGGGAGGTGGCCGACTTGAACGTACAGTTCCGGGGCGAGAACGACGATGTCAGCATCAGCACCCTGCGCCTGCAGGATGGCGACGGAATGTTGCGCCTCCTGGCCTCCGGACGCCTCCGCAATCTGCAGCAGGGCCGAGACAGCCTGGATTTGGCCCTGAACATCCATAGCCTACATGCCGAGACGGCCCTGTTGCGCCCCTATGTGCAGAATGAGATACTGAACCGTCTGGGCAGCATCGAACTGAACGGAACGGCTGCGCTGGCCCAGCAGGCGGTGAATGCGGCCTTCCGTCTGCAGACACCGCTGGGAGGAGCCAGCGTGAAGGGCAGCGGGACAACTAGCGGGGAGATTGACGCCAGCGTGCAGAGCGACGGCTTCCAGCTGGGCGAGCTGCTGAACAAGAGCGCACTGGGGCTGCTGGCTGTGGACATGAACGTGAGCGGCCGTCTGGGTCAGCAACCGACGTTGACCGCATCGGGGCGCATCTCAGAGGTGGAATACAAGGGCTATCGCTATCGCAACATCCGGCTTGAGAAACTCGACTACCAGGCATCGGCCGTCAGCGCCAGCCTCTCCTCGGGCGACCCCAATGCCTCGTTCGAAGTCAGTGGCGACGCAGACCTTGCCCATCATCACTATATGCTGAAAGCCGACCTCTCCAACCTGTCGCCCCATGTGCTGAACCTGACGAAGCGATACTCCGACACCCGTTTCTCGGGCACCCTGTTTGCCGACCTCGCCGGCACGCGCGTCAGCAACATCGAGGGCGTCGTGCATCTCAACGACTTCTGCATGGCGGACACTGCGGGCGCCTATCGCCCAGGCGATATCCATCTGACCTCACGTTCCGACGGCGACGAGGGCCACATCATGCTCATCAGTCCCTTCGTGGAGGCTCAGCTCAACGGCCTGTTTGACCCGAAGGAGATAGCCACTCAGGTGAAGCACATGGTTAGCCTGTACCTGCCGACCGAGGACAACATCGGACTACCCGAGCAACGTGACGAGCAGCCCGTAGCACTGACGCGCGACGAACTGACTGCTCCGATGGACTTGACATCGTCGGCCTCCTTCCTGGTACGTCTGTACAGCGCAGAGCCTCTACAGCGTCTTCTGGGCATCCCTTTGAACTTGCAGGGCACGACCGTGACCCACGGAAATATAGACAGCCGCAACAGGGCGCTCTGGATGGAACTGTCCTCGCCGGGCATCGACTACGGCAATGAACAGTTGCGCAACATCCGCCTGCACCTGGAGAGTAACTACGAATCGCTGGTGGCAGACGCCCAACTGCAACGACAGATGAAGGAGCGCTGGGTGAATCTCGGGTTGGAAACGGTGGGCAACGACGGGAGGCTGACCACACGCCTCTTCTTCGACAACAAGACGGAGAATGGCCGTACCCCCCAAGGAGCCAGCAATTATGCCGGAGAGCTGAATCTGGTCACGCGACTGTGGCGGGACGTCAGGGGGAAGCAGGGATTCGAGGGACGGATACAGCATTCGGACTTCATCATCGGCGATACGTTGTGGACAGTGCATCCGGGCTTTGTGTCCTACTACGACGGACAACTCCAGGTGGACAGTTTCTGCGTCAGTCAGGGCGATCGCTTCGTACGGGTCGACGGACGGGCCTCGCAGGCTGAGACGGACACCCTGTACGCCCAGTTGCAAAGCATCAACCTTGAGTACATCTTCTCGCTCATCAACTTCCATGATGTGGAACTCACAGGCGAAGCCACGGGCCGGGCCTACGCCCATTCGCTATTCTCATCGCCCAAGGCCGATGCCTACATCCGCATTCCACAGTTTGCCCTGAACTACGGCACGATGGGCGACCTCGACATCCACGTCAACTGGGGTCAGCGACCCTATTCCATCTTCCTCGACGGCGACATTGCCGATGCGCCCCATCAGGGACGGACATTGGTCAAAGGCTACATTACGCCGAAGAAGGACCTCGACTATCACGGACTGGACCTGAACGTCAAGACGGAGCGCGTCAACATGGAGTTCTTGAATAAGTGGACGAAGACCATCTTCGAGAACCTGCAAGGCAGGGCCTCGGGCTGGGTGCGTATCTTCGGTCCCTTCAAGGGTGTAAACATCGAGGGCGATGTCGTGGTGGAAGAGGCTTCGCTGGGCGTTCCCTTCATCGGCGTGCGCTATCATCTGCAGGGCGATTCGGTGCAGCTGCGGCCCGACAATATCTACTTCTCCAAGACCCGTATCTACGACCCGCAGGGCGCTCCCGGCCAGTCGGACCACTACGCCGTCGTGGACGGTCATCTCCACCACGAGTGCTTCAAGAACCTGTCCTTCGATATCAACATACAGGGGCAGAACATCCTGGGCTATAATTTCACGGACTTCGGCGACCAGAAGTTCTACGGCAAGGTACTGGCCACGGGCAATCTGGGCCTGAAGGGCAAGCCCGGACAGGTGAACATCGACATCAATGTGCATCCCGAACGTGGAACCTCGTTCACGTACAACGCCTCGTCGCCCGGCAAACTCACGGAGACGCCCTTCGTGACCTACGTCGACCCGCACCTCGTCCTCGCAGATGGGCAGGAGAACGTGCAGCCAGCGGACGAACCTCTCCCGGGGGGAAGCGACCTGCGCATCAACTTCGACCTCGACATCGACGACGAGACCACCATGAACCTGCTCATGGATTCCCGTTCGGGCGACAAGATAAGCCTGAACGGCAGCGGCCACATGAAGGCTCACTACTACAACAAGGGAGCCTTTGAACTCTTCGGCACCTATCGCGTAAGCCGAGGCACGTACAACCTGTCGCTGCAGGAGGTCATACGCAAGAACTTCGAGTTCGCGCCCGACGGCACCATCATCTTCAACGGCGAACCCTACAACGGAGACCTCAACCTGCAAGCCGTGCACACCGTCAGCGGCGTCTCGCTGAACGACATCAATCCAAAGGCCAACTTCTCGAACACGGCCACGCGCGTGAACTGCCTGATGAACATCGGCGGAAAGGCTCGCGATCCGCGCATAACCTTCGACTTCGACATCCCCAATGCCAATGAGGAGGAAAAACAAATGGTGCGCGCGCTCATCAGCACCGAGGAGGAACGCAACATGCAGGTCATCTATCTGCTGGGCATAGGCCGATTCTACGCCTACGACTATACGAACAACTCACAGACGCAGGGCACCACAGCTATGTATTCCGTGCTGTCCAGCACCCTGTCGGGCACCATCAACCAGGCGCTGTCCAACATGATAGGCTCCTCGAAATGGAACTTCGGTGCCAACCTGCGAACAGGGCAGGACGGCTGGAACGATATGGACGTTGAGGGCATGGTGCAGGGCAATCTGTTGAACAACCGACTGATCATCAATGGTAATTTCGGCTATCGCGATACACCCGTGGCCAACTCGAACTTCATCGGCGACTTCGATGTCAAGTACCTGCTCACGCGTTCGGGCAACGTGGCACTGAAGGCCTATTCCGAGACCAACGACCGCTATTTCACAAAGTCGTCGCTGACTACGCAGGGCATAGGCGTGCTGTTGAAGAAGGACTTCACTTCGCTGAAAGACCTTGTGACGAAGCGTAAGAAGAAACGCAGGCGTTAGTTGGCTGTACCACCCGTTTCCGCAAACGCCGTTGCGCTGAAGTGCATGGAGGAATCAAGAACCAGTAGGCGCACCTCGGCATTGTCCATCTTTTCCACCTCGCGTATGCCAACGCCGTGATAGACGGCTTGCAAGACACGCAGGAACAACCCGTGGCTGACGGCGAGAACGCTCCGTGCTTGCGAGTTCCCAACCTCGTCGCCTTGCGACATCATGCCCCCGCCTTCTTCCAAGTTCACAATCTTATTCAGGAAATCTGCAGCCCGCTGGGCTAGCTGCTCCATCGTCTCGGCCGAGGGGTCCAGTCCGTGACTGATCCTGATGTAGGGCCCACCCGTGTGGATTCCGAAATCGCGTTCGCGGAGCCGCGGCTCCAGTTCGAATTGACTGCCGTGCGGCTCGCTAATGATGCGAGTGGTGTCCACGGCCCGCTTCAGGTCGCTGGTGAAAATTCGGTCGAAGCGCATGTCGCGCAGCTTCTCCCTGAGTTCTTCTGCCTGTTGTATGCCTTCGGGCGTCAGATGACCGGGCATCTGTCCCTGTAAGATGTGGCGTACATTCTCTTCTGTTTGCCCGTGACGGGCGATATATAGATGTATCATGCCGCAAATTTACAAATAATTTTTCACTTTTCCCTTTTCCTAAAAAATTTTTCACTTTTCATTTTCCCCTTTTCACTTAATTTCGTATCTTTGTCCTTTGAACTGAATTATTAACCCAATAACTAACAACTATTATCATGAAAAAGAATCTGAGAATTCTCGTTTCGTCACTGCTCATGTGCCTGTCCGTCGTGGGATTGCAGGCGCAAAGTCTTTCGCCTAGCACCAAGTGGCACTGGGAGGAGGGCACTATCGTCATTGACACACCCGCTCGCCCTGCCGGTCAGCAGAATGTGCTCGGACTGACGGTTCCCAAGCTGGATGTCGTTCGTGTGGCCTTCGTGGGTCTGGGCATGCGTGGCCCGGGTGCCGTAGCCCGTTTCACCTACATCCCTGGCGTGCAGATTGTTGCCCTTTGCGACTATGTGCCCGAGCGTGCCGAAGCATGCCAGAAGTATCTGCGCCAGGCCGGTCTGCCCCCTGCCGACATCTACAGTGGCGAGAAGGGGTACGAGAAACTGTGCCAGCGTCCCGACATCGACCTCGTGTACGTAGCCACCGACTGGGACCACCACTTCCCCGTGGCAGAGTGCGCCCTGAAGAATGGTAAGCACACGGCCATCGAGGTTCCCTCGGCTATGAATCTGGAGCAGTGCTGGGAGCTCATCAACCTGTCGGAGAAGACCCGCAAGCACTGCATGATTCTGGAGAACTGCTGCTACGACTGGTTCGAGCTGCGTGCCCTGAACATGGCCCAGCACGGCGTATTCGGCGAAGTGTTGCGTGCACAGGGTGCCTATATCCACAATCTGGACGACTTCTGGGCCTACTACTGGAAGAACCCCGACGGCTCCGACCCTCAGAACCTGCACTGGCGTCTGAAGTACAACAAGGAGAATCGCGGCGACGTGTATGCCACTCACGGACTGGGTCCCGTGGCTCAGGTGTTGGACATCCATCGCGGCGACCGCTTCACCACGCTCGTGGCTATGGACACCAAGAGCGCTCATGGTAAGGAGCTGGTGGAGAAGAGCACTGGCCGTCGGTGTGCCGAGTTCCGCAACGGCGACCACACGACCACGCTCATGCGCACCAACAACGGCAAGGTGGTGGAGATTCAGCACAACGTCATGAATCCCCAGCCCTACAACCGCCTGTATCAGCTCACCGGCACCAAGGGCTTTGCCAACAAGTATCCCACTTCGGGCTACGCTCTGGACAAGGCTCAGCTGAGTGCCAGCGGTGTTGCGCCCAAGGTAGACAACCTGAACAGTCACGGCTTCCTGCCCGATGCCGAGCGTCAGGCGCTGGAGGAAAAGTACGAGCACCCCATCATCAAGAAGTACGGTAAGTTGGCTGCCGAGGTGGGCGGTCACGGAGGTATGGACTTCTTCATGGATGCCCGTCTGGTGTATTGCCTGCAGAACGGTCTGCCTCTCGATATGGACGTGTATGACCTTGCCGAGTGGTGCTGTCTGGCTGAGCTGGGTGCTCTGTCGATGGACCACAACTGTGCCGCTGTCAGCTTCCCCGACTTTACTCGTGGCTACTGGGACGTAATGCCTGGCTACAAGCACGCATACGCTACTCCCGAGGCTGAGGCTGAGCAGGAGGCCAAGGCTAAGGCCTTCACCGCTGAGCAGAAGAAACTCTGCGCCGAGAAGAAGCTTTGGGAGAAGTACGATCAGGCTAAGGAAAAGGCTAAGAAGTAATCCTGTGAGGGGGGACGTCGCAACGATGTGGCGTCGAGTCTCCAACGATACTATGAAAGCGGCTCGTTCCACGCATGGAACGGGCCGCTTCCTTAGTAGGATGTTTTACAAGTATGCGAGGCTGCTCACTTCGCCACATATTTCCTGCCGCCTCGGATATAGAGATGGCGGGGCAGGGGAGTGGTGACGCGACGGCCCGAGAGGTCGTAGACGGGAGCCTCGGATGGGGCAGCGGGGATGTCGTCGATGGCTGTGTAGCGGCTGGTGACATCGGTCACCTCGTATTTGCCATCGGAGGTTGTGTTTTTGATGATTAGGTAGATGTCGTCGGTGATGTCCGTGATGTCGACGGTCTGCGGACTGCCGCTGCCCGTACTGAACACGACGTTCACCCGATAGCTGGCAGAGGGGATGTCTACCGTCTGCTTGTACCAGGTCTGATCACCGATAACCTCCGTCTCTGTAATCTGCTTACCGGGCCACGAACCGTTGAGCTCCTTGTTGCTGCCCGTCCACAGGTAGAAGTTCATGGTGGCCCAGCTGCTGACGAGGGCGGCCAGGGGGCGGCAGTAGATGGTGGCTTTGTGGGGAATGAACTCGGTGATGTCGAAGGTACGACGTTGTGTGTCGACAACCTTGTCGCCAATGACGAGGCCCAGTGTCAGTATGCAGGACTGGGTGAGGTGCAGTGTCTCGCCGCTCTGAATGGTGGTGCTCGCTGGAGTAGGAACGGAGCCGTCGGTGGTGTAGACCAAACGTGCATCCGAGGCCGCAGTCAGGGCTATGGCGCGTACGTTGACCTCGCCGTCGTAACTGCCGCTGGCTTTGTCGAGCCAGGCGTGGTCGAAGCCTTCCTTGCGAGCCAGGAGATAGCGGTAGCCAGGACCTGAGATGATTTCCTGGAAGTCGCCTTCTACGGCTGGCGTCTCGCTGCTGACGCTGCCCTGTTTGCCCACTACGACATAGAGGTTGGTGTGGTGGCCCGTGACCTCCGCTGCATAGTAGTTGGTGAGGAAGGTGCGGGTGGTGTAGCTGCTGGTGTTGGTGATGCCTGCCAGTTTTCGTGCCTCAATCATCAGTTTGATGTCGTTCTTGTAGGCTTGCCAGTGGGTAAGGAACACGCATGGGGTTCCGGGCATGGCCAGCAGGAAGGCGTTGGCCTGCAGCGTGTCCTTGAGGATGGGGTCTTGAGGTGCAGAGGCGCTACGGTATTCCATATCGTGGTTTTCGACGAAGGTCACGGCGTAGGGTTTGTAGTAGTTGTCGGCTATCAGTCGGTTGTCGGTCTTCAGGTAGGCCCAACTTCCTTTATTGATGGCATCGCGCACGTTGTAGCGGAACTGGAAGTCGAAGGCTGCCGAGGCGGGAACTCCGCTTTCGTCCTGAGTGCCCCTAATCCAATTCTTGATGTTGTTGTTGCTGTCCCAATACTCGCCTACGGAGAACTGAGGTTGTGCGTACTGGTTGTATTCGGTTACATATTGGGCACTGAAGCCCTTGACCATATCATAGCGGAAGCCGGCATAACCCAGGTCGTCGATGAGATAGCGCGTATAGGCCCGGATGATGCGGCGTACGTTGTCGCTCTTGTGGTCGAGGTCGCGACAGCCGTCCCAGTCCTCGCCCGTGTCGTTGTTGGTGGAGAGACTAACGCCCTGTTTGTTGGCTTCGGTCAGTGCCTTTCCGCCGTCGTCGTTGCGACAGATGTCGGTCGAGAGCATCTGGTAGGTCTCGCCCTGATAGGTTTCAGCAGGATAGCCAAACCAACCGTTCGTCGGTTCGCGATGGTTGACGACGACATCGGCAATGAGCCCTGTTCCTCTTTCCTTGAAGGCCTGAATCAGACTGCGCAGTTCGGCTTCGGTACCGAAGGCGCTACGCTGGTTCCAGTAGTACTTGGGGGTGTAGCCCATGTTGTTCATACTGCCGCACCATCCGCTCTGCGGAATCCAGATGAGGTCGAAACTGGCGGCCAGTTCATCGGCCTGTGCTTCAAGGTTTGTCCACTTCGTATCGGCATAGCTGTTCCAGTAGAAACCCTGCAGCATGACGCCTCCGTAGTCTGAGGGCCAGCCTTGGGCATGAGCTTTGCTCAGTTGAAAATTGAAAGTTGAAAGTTGAAAGTGCGCTGCGCAGAGCAACAGAATGAGCAAACGTTTCATGGGCTTTCGTATTTAAGTAAAAAGGGGCCCTGGCCACAATGTGCCACGGCCCCTTGGATGAGTTTTGTAGAAATAGATTACTTAACAATGAACTTGCGACCATTGGTGATGTAGAGACCGCGAACAGCCTTCTCTACGCGCTGACCAGCTATGTTGTAGATAGCACTATTAGCCTTTCCGGCAGCCAGGGTCTGGATACCAGTTGTTGTCCAATCGTCGTTCAGCGTGAACACAAGATTGCCATTGGCGGGGATTGCATCCAGCTTGATGTCAGCAGACTGATGACCATCGCCACCTTGTCCGTCATTGAAGATAATCTGAAGACTCTCGCCCTTGGGAATCATCAGGTCTCCCTCAGTAGAGTAGTTGCCCTCGGCATAGTCCATCTTCTCGCCGGGCCAGCTGCCTGTGAGAGGATTCCAACTTTCGCCGTAGCATGCATATATGTACAGGGCATCACGCTTCGAAGCCTTTGCGGTAACAGAAACGAAGTAAACAGAGCACTCAGCTGTGGTTACACTGACGGGTGTCTCAGAGTTGTTGAGGTCGAGAGTAATGGTCACGTCGGCATCCTGCTCGAGTTCCAGTACATAGTTGTCAGCGGGATAGGCCACAGTCCAGTCGTGGTTCTTGACAACCTTGAATTCATACCTGCCAGCCTTTACGGGTCGAACGAAGTTGTACACACCCTCGCTCACCTTGGTCAGTTCAGCACCAGTGTCGTCCTTGTCCCAGTCGTTGAATGTGCCAGCCAGAGAGTAAACGTCCTCTTCGATTTCAGCCTCGCCAGTGGCCTTCCACTCAGCGGTAACAGAGGGCTTCGAGAAGTCCATGAGGTCGAGGGTGAGGGTTACGTCGTAAACTGCGCCTTTGTCGAGGGTAATCTTGAAGTTCTTACCGTTGTCGGCAGTTACCTTGTCGCTTGAAGTACCATTCTCAAGAGCTTCATTGCCCTCTATGGCGCCCCACTGTGCTTCGGACCATGAGCCATTGGCAACGAACTTGAACTCATACGTGCCAGCAGCAACGTTCTTCAGTTCCAGGGTGTAATAGCCTTCATCCTCGGCCGACATCTTGTTTGCTTCAGCATCCACAGACCAGTCGTTGCCATTCAGCAGACCGCCAGAACCTGCAGCTACGATGAAGTCAATCGTGATAGCATTGGGATCCCATTCTTTCACCTTTTCGCCACTATAGGTAGCCAGAAGTGTGGTGGGGTCAAAGGTAATCAGTACGTCGCAGGCTTCTGATACCTGAAACTTGTAGTTGGCTTCGCCGCCATCCTTACCGTACCAGTTGCCGTCGTAGACGACTTTGAATTCAATGGCCTTGGTGTCCTTGGCAGACAAGGTAATCTTCCACAGACCATCGGTTGAATCGTAGGTCATGGCATCCTCGGAAGACCAGTTGCCGGAGCAGAGGTTATCCGTACCAGACACGACGGCGGTGTGAGCGCTGGGATCGTAAGCGTCCTGCGCAAAACCAACAGCACTCACGAGTGCCACACACAGAAGTGTAAATAACTTTTTCATAAACTTTAAAATTAAATTGGTTAATAAATAGGGTTGCTAAGTTTGTTATTTCAAAACGAACAAGGACTCGCCTGTGATGTCGTTGAAGTAGACATCGTAGGTTCCGGCCGTCACAGTCTTGCCTGTCCAGTCGACAGCCTCAGTAGCGTGGAAGGAGGGTGTGCCATCGGTCAGGTTAACATCCAGTACATACCAGCAATGGCTCTTCCATTTGTCGCCGCTCGTCTTCACCTGTTCCATAGCTTGTCCGGCCACGCTGATTGCGGAGTATTCCGTGGGCGACTGGTTATCGAGACGAGTGAATGAGAACTGGTAGGTGGCGAAGTTGAACGTCAGCGTGTACCATCCGGCCGAGGTGGGGCAGATGTAGCCGCCGCCATCCTTGAACTCGCCGCTCGTGGCCTTCACGTTGTTGCCGGCTGATGCACCGAAGGGAACATCCACGCCAAACGAATCGTCGCTGTAGAGTTTCGTGTCCAGCGAACCTGAGAAGTATGTCGTAACCGTCTGTACCACCTTGCTCACGGGCATCAGAGGCAGGGTCTTGACCTCACCGTCGCGATTGTTCTGCTTGCCGTAGATCCAGTAGTTCATTTCGGGCACGGCGGGGAGAATCTTCACCGTGAACTTCTCCGAAACGACCTTCATCACGGAGCCGTTCTTCTCGTAGAGGGCTGTCAGGATGCCATTCAGCGAGCGTTCTTCCTGTTTCTTGCCAAAGAACTTCACGATGGTGGCCTCAAGGTCTTTCCGGTTGATGTAGCCGTCCTTCGCGTTCTGGAAGTCTTGGCTGTTGCCTTTATCGTCGCTCAGGGTGAGCACATACTGAGCATCGACATTGCTCTCCACCTGCACGGGCACGAACACTTGAACTTTTTCAGCCTCGCCCAATGCTTCAATATCAATGGTGGAAGCAGGTGCCTGCACGCTGACAGACATTTCCACGTTGGCAGGTTGCTCCTGCTCGTTGTGCTGGGGTTGTGCCCAGTCGTCGTATTCGCCCTTGCAGGCGGTGCAGAGCACGCAGAGGAGTAGCCCCATCCCCATACCCTTCCCGAGGGAGGGGAGTATGTTGTATAGAAAATTGCGTTTCATATTGGCTTTCATTAATTATATATTTGTCAATTATAAATCAGTCCACGCCCCTCCCTCAGGAGGGGGAGGGGGTGGGACTTTACTTCACTTCGCCAGTTAAGGCATCAAAGTTGACATACAACTTCTGACCCTCGGAGCAGGTTACCGAATAGGAGGAACCCACATTCTCGGCCCAGTTTGCGGGGATGTCGACGGTACGCCAGAAGAGATTGCCCTTGAAGAGCGTGAACTCGGTGCGCCACCAGTCGATGCCAGGCACCTTGATGTAGGCACGCATTTCGCCGCCAGCAGTAAATGCGGGAGATTCCCAGATGCCATCGGCCTTGTCGGGAGCCACCATAGCCCAATCAGCATCGGAGTCGTTCCAAGCCCCTGTGGGATTACCAATGACGTAGGCCGCACCTGGGTAGATGGTCAGGTCGGATACGAGGGCATTCTTGACTTTGTCGACAGCTGTGGCCATAAACAGAACGTACCATCCGGCATTTGACACCTTGATGCCGCCGTCCTCGCCTTCGTCGATTCCTGCACCGGCCTGGTCGTCAATCGAAGAGGTGCGGGCAAATCCCGTAGCCGCATCTTCGTTATCGCCCCAGAAGAAGGTGTCGCCAGCTCCGAAGTAGGCCAGCGTGTAGAAGTTGCCTGCAAATCCGTAGACGGGAGCCCACTCCTTGGCGGCATTGCCACCGCGAATGCTGCTGCCGCTCACGTACAATGCCTTAGGCAGAGCTGCTACGTAGGCAACAGTGAGGTTGCTCATCTTGATGACGTTGGAGTAGCATTCCGTGTTGTTTGCACGCTGAAGCTCGGCTTTTACGCGGACGTAGATGTTCAGGGTCTTCCCTGTGGGGTCTGCCCCGTCGTTCGCAGCCTGATACAGCTTGATGATGGCGTTGTTCATTTCCATAGCGTCAACCTTCATGGCAGCCGTGTTGTAGGTAGAGGCCAACGTCACGTACTTCACATCGGGGTCTGTGTCCGAGGGCTGTACGTTCATGAAGGCAGGGTCGAGCGACACCTGTACGGAATAGATGGTGACAGCGGGGAAACCGTAGTTGGGCTGTTCCTTAATCTTCAGGTCCACCGTTTCGGACTTTGAAAGGTCGAGCACGACTGCCGTAGGATAGGCCGACTCCAGCAGGGTCATCGTCAAATCCTCTGTATTAAGAGTGGGATTGCTGTCGATATCCTTTGCGCAGGACACAAAGAGCATACTGAGAAGACAGAGCCCACTGAGATATTTCATATAATTTTTCATAATAATTATCAATTATAAATTATCTATTCAATTAGTATCCAGGGTTCTGGCTGGGCCTCATGTACTCGTTGTTGTTGATGTCGTCCTGTGGGATGGGGTAGTACTGGAAGTGACTGTCGACAGTCTGACCGTTGGGCACACCACCCTTCCAGGCCCAAAGATAGGTCTTGCCTGTGAACTGACCAAAACGGTTAAGATCGCTGCGACGACGGCCTTCCATATAGAACTCGCGGCACCACTCGTCGAGAATGTCGTTGTCGGTAATGGGACTGACGAGTTCTGCGGCATTGGCGCGGTTACGCAATACGTTGATGTCCTTCAGGGCATTGACCTCGTCACCGTTGCGGTAGTAAACTTCGGCACGAATCAGGTATGCCTCGGCAAAGCGCAACAAGGGAATGTCCATGTCGGGCCACTGGGGATCCTTCGTGGCGCCACCGTCGGAACGATAGTTCTGGAACTTGACGACAGAGATGCCGTCGAGGAAGTTGTTCAGTTTGTCGGTACGCAGTTTGCGTATGCCACCGCCATATCCTGCATAGAAGAGAGCACGGTCGTCGCCCGCTGCTTTCAGAATGTCCTTGGTGGACACCTTCATGTGCTCGTCGAAGGCGATGAGCTCTTCTTCGGTGAAGTCGCGTAGCTCGCCCTCTTCGTCCAGGATGTTGTGTTGTTTCTTGTAGTTGTCGATGGCCGTCTGGTCGTCCTTCGCCATAGGAATGTTGTCTTCGGGGAAGAACTTCTCCACCAGGTTGGGGCGTGCATAATTACAGCTCCAGCAGTTGTTGGTACCTGTGTAAGGCATACCTGCGATACGTGTCGAGGAAACGAGATAGTTGGCACCCGAATAGCAACGGGTGTTGATGCCGTCCTGACGGATGGGGAGGATAATTTCCTGCATGGCTTCGGGGTTCTCGTCGTTGTCGGCCAGGAAGAGTTGCGCGTAGCCGCTATATCCACCCTTCTCAGTGCTGGCCAACTTGTACTTGTTGCTGTCAATCAACTTTGTGGCATAGGTTTTAGCTTTATCCAAATCGTTGATGGCACCATCGGAATATATGGCCGAGTTCAGTGCTAAACGGGCATGGAGCAACCAAGCTGCCCCCTGGTCAACACGACCAAAGTTTGTGGTATTGTTGAACGTACCCACAGGAGCCAGTTCACTCTCAATGGCGGTAAGTTCGGTATCGAGCCAGTTGTACAGGTCTTTGCCCTCCTTGGGTCGGGGCAGTGCTGTTGCTTCGTCGTTCTCGTCTTTGAAAGGAGCCTTGTGCCAGAGGTCGAGGAAGTACCAGTAGTGCAAGGCACGCAGGAAGCGGACCTCGGCGCGATAGTGCTTATAGTCCTCGCTGTTTTGTCCGGCTGTTTCCTTCAGATAGGTATTGAAGAGCACGATGTCGAAGCCCAGGCGCTGGTAGCACCATTGTGTGCGCTGCGACGATGAGCTCCACGAGATGCCCGTAATCTGCGGGATGTCGGTATCGGTCTGCCAGGCCCAGTTACATTCGTCGGTAGGCAGGACTTCCAGATTGAACGTGGTGCGATAGAAACCGCTCTCGCCCTCGTCGCTGCTGATGTCTCCCTTGCCGGCGGGGCCTTGCTGTCCGGTCAGTCCCAGGGTGCTGTAGGCCTTGGCCAAGAGCTGCATGTCATCGAATGTGGGCGACGACTGCGGGTCTATGCTCTCAATATCCAGGTCGTTCCAACACGAGGTCATAGCCAATGCGGCTACCCCCAGAAATATGGTCTTATATATCTTTCTCATAATAATTATTATTATCAATTGTCCATTAGAAATTCAGGTTAACACCCAGTTGGAAACTCATTGGACGCGGATACGGGTTCTTGTCTACGCCACTGGATACTTCGGGGTCGAGGCCTTTGTACTTGGTGATGAAGAACGGATTCTGCGCTGTGAAGAAGATGCGTCCGCCTTCCATCTTAGTCTTTCCGTTGCGCACGAGTGCAGGGAACGAATAGCCCAACGTGATGTTGGAGCACTTCAGATAGGAGGCATTGCGAACGAAGTAGTCCGACAGGTAGTATTCGGAACCCTCACCCGTGAACCCAAGGGCTACAGCCTCGGGGAAGGTGTTGGTGAATGCGCTGTTGGAGTACAGACCCGATGCACTGATGCTGCCCTTGTCCGACAGGTAGTTGTAGTAGACGTAGTTACCCAGCGATGCGTGGAAGGCCAGACTCAGGTCCCAACGTTTGTAGATGAACTTGGTGGTCAAGCCCATGATGACGTCGGCAGCGGGCTTCTTATAGTAGTAGCGGTCCTGGTCATTGATTTGTCCGTCGGCATTGCGGTCTACGTAGACACCTTCCAGGGGTTTGCCGTTGTCGTCGTACACCTGCTGGTACACCCAGAACGAGCTGGCGGGCTGTCCCACGGTGTGGGCCATGATGCTGGTCGAGTTGCCTCGGCTGATGGTCGAACCCGTGGTGACGTGATAGTCAGCATCGCCGTTGCCGCCCACCAGAGAGATTATCTCGTTGTGGTTCCACGATACGTTGTATTGCAAGTCCCAGGTGAAGTTCTTGGTGACGACGGGTTTCACGTCGAAGCTGAATTCCACACCGTAGTTCTTGAGCGAACCGATGTTCTTTGTCATGGTGCTGGCGGGGGCAGTACCTACGGGTATGACCACGGTGTTCAGCAGGTCTTTCGTCTCACGATAGTAGGCATCGATGTTCCATACGAAGCGCCCGTTCTTGGCCGAGAAGTCGATACCTGCGTTGTACGTCGTGGTGCTTTCCCACTTCAGGGCATCGTTGGTGGCCGATGGGCGTGCCGTATAATAATAGGTATTGCCGAAGGGATACATGGCGTAGTCGTTGCTCAGCGTATAGACCGTCTGGTAGCCGAAGTCGGTACCGATGTCCTGCTGGCCCGTCTGTCCGTAGCCCAGGCGCAGTTTCAGGTCGTCGAGCCAACTGGCTTTCTCCATGAACTTCTCGCTACTGATGCGCCAGGCCAGGGCCACAGAGGGGAAGTAGCCCCAGCGGTTGTCCTTGGAGAAGCGTGACGAGCCGTCGGCGCGCACCGTAGCTGTCAGCATATAGCGTTCGAGCAGGGTGTAGTTCAGACGTCCGAAGTACGATACCAGTCGGTTGTGCGTTGCCCAGGCCTGCTGCTCGCGGACGCTGGGGTTGTGTGCTTCGCCCGTATAGGGGTCGGTGCCCTGTCCGGCGTTCCAGCCTTCGCGGTGGTAGCGGCTTTCCTCGGCACCGGCCATGACGCTGAAGTCGTGCTTGTTGTTCCAGTTGTGAGCATACTGGATGTAGGCATTGGCCGTAGCCGACCACTTCATGAAGTGAGTCTCGCCGTTCCAGCCGAAATAGTTGTTGCCGTAGGAGTAGGGCGTGCTGTGGTCGTCCTGCTTCGACTTGGTGTACTGACCGCCGACGTTCACGTGCAGGCTGAGGTCTTCGAGACGATGAATCTTGTAGTCGATAGCCAGGTTGCCGATGAAGTCGTTGGCGTGTGCCATGATGTACTGGTTGTTGAGCAGGGCCAGCGGGTTCTGCGGTGCATTGGGGTTGTTGGTCAGCTTCCAGTCCGGATCGCTGAAGCTTGCACTCTGCGAGGGCTGCCAGTAGCCGCCGAAGTACTTGCCGTTGGCACTGGTGTCATAAACGGGACGGGTGGGGTCGATGGACAGGGCCGAACCGATGGCACCGCCAGCATCGGCATAGCGGTCGAATTCGTGCATGTATTTGGCCGTTACGTTCAGACTCAGGTGTTTGTCGAACAGGTTGGGTGCCAGATTCAGGGAGAGGTTTGTGCGTCGCATGGCCGAGGTCTTCACGATACCGTTAGCCATGTTGTAGCCTGCGCTGAGTCGGTAGGGCATGTTCTTCAGTCCGCCATTGATGGAGAAATTGTGGTTGGTGGAGATGGCCGTGCGGAAGATTTGGTCCTGCCAGTTGGTGTTGGCCGTACCCAGTGCCGTTGCGTCCAGTCCGTCGATGCTGCTGACCAGGCTGCGATAGGCATCGCCGTCCAGCGCGTCGTACTTCTTCTGAATCGTGGAAACCGTGACGTCGCCATTATAGGAAACCTTGGGGCGCTGTCCGTCCTTGCCCTTCTTGGTGGTGATGATGATGACGCCGTTCGAGGCGCGGCTACCGTAGATGGCCGTTGCCGAGGCATCCTTGAGCACCGTGAAGGTTTCGATGTCGTTGGGGTTGATGTTGGCCAGGATGTTGCTCATGCCCGTGGCGTCCGTCGATGACGAAGAGAGGGTCGTTGCTGGCATTCAGTGAGGAGCCGCCACGGATGCGTATCTGTGCACCGGCACCTGGCGTACCGCCGCTGGTGATGACGTCTACACCGGCAATCTTACCCACCAGCATGTCGGTGGCGTTGTTCGTGATACCTTTCGACATATCGTCGGGTGTCATTGCCGACACACTACCTGTCAGGTCGCCCTTCTTGGCATGACCATAACCGATGACGACGACGTCTTCCAGCGTCTTGGCATCTTCCACCAGCGTAATCACCATGGTGGGGGAGGCTACTGCCTCCTGGCTGATGAAGCCCATGTAGGAGAATACGAGCACTGTGCCTTTGGCCACTTTCATTTGGAAGTTACCGTTGAAGTCGGTGACTGTGGCGGCGTCGCCACTCTTAGTGGTAATTTTGGCACCAATCAGGGGCTCGCCCAAATCGTCCTTGACAAGACCTTTTACTTGTATCTGGGCGAATGCGCTTGCAGATAGGAGTAGTCCGAGCAGTAAGGTAAGCAGTCTCGGAGAACCTTTCCAAAAGACTTGTTTCATGTTACAGTTTTTAATGTTTTTAGTTAGTTTTTAATTGAATATATGCACAAATTTATAAATTTGTCGAGTAACATAGAAGTATTTTTATGCGGTTTTTTATGAATTTGTCGTGCAATCGTTTGCACATACACTATAAATTTCATAATTTTGTGTCGTGAATCAATGCTATCATGGAAAAACATATCATCACCATACGTGATATAGCTCAGGCACTTGGCACCTCGGTGAGTACCGTCAGTCGTGCGCTTCGTGGCAGCAGCTCCATCAGCGAAAAACGTCGTGCCCAGATACAGGCCTATGCCGACGAACATGGCTATCAGCCCAACGTGCTTGCAGCGGCTCTCCGCACCTTCCACACACCGCCGAAGAGCAACCTGGTGGGCATCGTACTGCCCGAGTTCGAACACTACTTTTTCTCCTGCATCCTGACGGCCATCGAGGAGACTTGCCGTGCGAACGGATACTTCGTGATTGCTGCCCAGACGGGCGACAGCTACGAGCGGGAGCGTGAGGTGGTGGAGGCGCTTCGCCGACAGGGTGTTGCAGGCATCATTATCAGTCAGGCCAAGGACACAGCGCAATACAAGCATATCGAGGATACGATTGCTGCAGGCATTCCGATGGTGTTTGTCGACAGAATCTGTACGGGGGTGCGCACCAGTCGCGTCGTGGTGGATGACTATGCCGCCAGCAATACGGCTACGGAGCATCTGATTTCCTGCGGCTGCCGACGCATCGCGTTCCTGGGGTCAACGATGCATCTGGAGATTTCCAAGAACCGTTTCAACGGGTACCGCGATGCGATGCACCGACATGGGTTGCCTGTCGACGAGCGTCTCGTGTGCCAATGCGACAACTGTGACGAGACGGAACGCATAGTCCCCACGCTGATGGCTTTGGACGAGCGTCCCGACGGCTTCTTTGCCATCAACGACGATACGGCCCTGGGCGTGTTGTACACGTGCAAGAAGATGGGACTGCGCGTGCCCGACGAGGTGTGTATCTGCGGTTTTGCCGATGGCGTGCTGGCCAAAAGCAGCGACCCACAACTGACCACTATAGCACAGAGTGGACACGATGTAGGTCGCTTGGGGGCTCAGGTGATGATGGACACCATCAACGGTGTGATTCCTGAGGGGCAGTATGTGAGCCGCGTAGTGAAGACCCGGCTCGTAGTTCGCGGTACGACACGTACTGGATTATAAGGGGGCAAGCAAAGAGTTTGCTTAAGGTTGCGATTTACTTCTCCTTAATGGCATAGACGGCCACAGAGCCGCACAGCAGCAGACAGCCTGCGAAGACAAGCATCAGGGGTTCGTTTGCTGCACCGTTGCTGCCTATGGGCATCAGGCCCAGGACGATGCCACCCGTTGCGGCCATGATGATCTGAGGCAGGCATATCGTGCCGTTGAACAGTCCCAGGTAGGTGCCCATGTGTCCGCGTCCCTGCAGCGCATTGGTGAGCAGGGTGAAGGGCAAGGCCAGCATCGCCGCCCATGCACAGCCGATGAGCACGAACGGCAGGAACATGAGGTAGGGGTCGTGGACAAAGTTTGTCAGGATGAACCCTATGCCACCCAGTATCAGACTTAGCATATAGGCGAACTTACGGCCAGGCAGGAAGGGGATGACTGCCGCCCAAGCCATAGAGCCCACAGCCTGTACGGCATAGAGCACGCCCACCCAGTTGCCTGCCTCCTGATATTGCACGCTGCTCGTCGAGAGCAGACCGTCGACAACGGGAGTGTTGAACACCAGCGTGGCGATGGAGCCGTTCGTATAGCTCCACATGCACAGGAAGGAAGCCCAGCAGAAAAACTGCACCAGCCCCACGCTCCAGAAGGCAGAGGGTGCCTTTGCCAGCAAGGCCAGCATCGATGGCTCGTCGCCCTTTTTATCGTTATGGTTAAGGATTTCGTTATACTTCGCGTACTCCTCCGGGTTCCATTCCTTCACCGACAGCGAGGTGTAGAGCACGCACAGGATGAGTATGGCTGCTCCGGCATAGAAGCTGTAGATGACCGTATCGGGCACGATGCCGTCGGGGGCGATGTTGCTGACGTAGAGGCGTGCCAGAATATAGGGGAAGAGGAAGCCCACTACGCTGCCGGCGTTGCACAGGAACGACTGGATGCTGTAGGCCTTGGTCTTCTGCTCCTCGTTCACCATATCGCCCACTAGCATTTTGAAGGGCTGCATGGCCATGTTGATGCTGGTGTCGAGCATCATCAGTGAGAACAATCCGAAGAGCATGGCCCCCGTCATGCCCCAGATGACGACGTTCTTTGTCAGGCCCAGGCTACCCGAATTGGGCAGCAGGCACATGATGAGCACGGCCACCAGGGCACCTGCGAAGAGATAGGGGATGCGACGTCCGAAACGGCACCACGTGCGGTCGCTGTACTTACCCACGAGGGGTTGCACGATAATGCCCATCAGCGGGGGCAGTATCCAGAAGAAACTCAGCGAGTGTGGGTCAGCACCCAGCGTGGCAAAGATGCGGCTGATGTTGGCACTCTGCAGGGCGTAGGCAATCTGTACGCCAAAGAACCCGAAGCTCAGGTTCCACAGCTGCCAGAAGGACAAGTTAGGTTTTTTAGTCATCACGTTATTTACGATTAATTTTTCAATTTTTCAATTCTTATCGCGAATCCGCCGCCGGAGGCTGAGTGGAGCTTCAGTTTCATCTTGGAGGTCACCTTCTTCTTCGTGATGGTGTATGACTGCGGGTTGCGTTCCCAGTCGGCATCCTTGCCGTCCTGGTAGATGGTGGCCTCGTAGGTGCAGCCTGGCTGCAGGAACGAGAGCGGCAGCAGCGTATCGTGCCCGCCCGTGCCTACGGTGCTGCCTACGTACCAGTCTTCGGAGTGCTTGTCCTGTCGGGCGATGGTCACCACCCGTCCGGGTTCGGCTTCAAGGTAGAGGCTCTGCTGCCAGTCGACGGGCACATCCTTGATGAACTGGAAGGCATCGGGGAAGCGATTGTAGTTCTCGGGCAGGTCGGCGGCCATCTGCAGGGGGCTGTAGAGCGTGACGTACAGAGCCAGCTGGCGGGCCAGCGTGGTGCGTGCGCGTGAGGTGTTGCCTGGTGCCACCTTCGACAGGTCGGGCTCGAATATGCCTGGGGTGTAGTCCATCGGTCCGCCTATCAGTCGGGTGAAGGGCAGTATGGTGGTGTGTTCCACCGTGTTGCCGCCGAAGGATTCGTATTCCGTTCCGCGTGCGCTCTCGTTGCCAATCATGTTGGGGTAGGTGCGGCAGAGTCCTGTCGGTCGTACGGCCTCATGGGCATTCACCATGATGTGATACTGGGCAGCCTTCTGGATGCAGTAGAGGTAGTGGTTGTTCATCCATTGGCCGTAGTGATGTTCGCCGCGTGGCACGATGTTGCCCACGTAGCCGCTCTTCACGGCAGGATAGCCGTTGTCCACCATGAACTGGTAGGCCTGGTCGAGGTGGCGCTCATAGTTGCGTGCCGACGACGAGGTCTCGTGGTGCATAATCATCTTCACGCCCTTCTGGGCGGCATATTCGTGAATGGCCTTGACGTCGAAGTCGGGGTAGGGGCTCACGAAGTCGAAGACGTAGTCCTTCTCGTGTCCGAACCAGTCTTCCCACCCTTGGTTCCAGCCCTCCACCAGAACGGCGTCGAAACCGTGCTGGGCAGCAAAGTCGATGTACTCCTTCACGTGTGCCGTGTTGGCAGCATGTCGTCCGTTGGGCTTCACCTTCGTGTAGTCGGTCTCACCCAGTTTCACACTGGTCACATCGTCGGTGTAGGACCAGTGGCAGCGGCCCGTAATCATCTCCCACCAGACGCCGACGTACTTCGTGGGGCGAATCCACGAGGTGTCCTCCAGCCGGCAGGGCTCGTTCAGGTTCAGCGTCATGCGCGAGGCCAGTATGTCGGCACCGCTCCGGCCCACGATGATGGTGCGCCAGGGCGACTGGCAGGGAGTCTGCATGTATCCCTTGTCGCCGCGTGCGTCGGGTGTGAGCCACGATTCGAAGGTTCGTGTCCCCTCCGTATAGTCGAGGTGCAGGGTCGGGTAGTCGATGCAGGCGGCTTCGTGCAGGTTGATGTACAGCCCGTCGTCGGTTTTCAGCATCAGTGCCGTCTGTACGCAGGCTCCTCCCACGGGTGTCTGCGAGGCATTGGACGTGATGGCAGTGGGCAGTTTGCTGCGAATCTCCGACAGGCGCGATTCCGTGTAGGCATACTCCTGTGTGTCGTAGTCGCCGGGAATCCACCAGGCACGGTGGTCGCCCGTCATGCGGATCTGAGTGTGCTCCTCCTTGATGACGAAGTAGGTCAGTTGTTTCTGAGCGGGGAACTCGTAGCGGAAGGCCAGTCCGTCGTTGAACAGACGGAAGCGGATGACGATGTCGCGCTGGTTGCGTGCCTGGTGCAGTCGGACGGCCATTTCGTTGTAGTGGTTGCGTATCCTGTTCTCCTCGCCCCAGACGGGTTCCCAAGTCTCGTCGAAGCTGCTGTTGTCCACCGACTTAACCGTGAATCCCGTCATGAGGTCGGCCTTTTGCTCGATGGTCGCTGCAGCGGTGTGCTGCGTGTTGTCGAAGGTCTCTTGGCGGTCGGCCTGTTCGCGTTTCAGTTCCAGTCCCATGCCACTGGTGTCAATCACTTTCCGTCCGTCTAACGTCAACTGATACGTGGGCCGTCCGTCTGTGTTCAGTTCAAAGCACATTTCGAATCGTCCGTCGGGCGACTGCAGCCTCTGGGCGGAGAGGGAGAGAATGAGAAAATGAGAGAATGAGAAAATGAGAAAATAAGAAATTCGTTTCATGGTTAACCTTTAGCTTTCAATTTTCAACTTTCAATTAAAACTCCAGCACCAGTGTTTCGCGCGGGCCGAGGGTGAGCGAGTCACTCAGTACGACGTTGCGATGGGTCAGTACATCGGTGGCCTTGCGCAGGGGCAGCACTTCGGCATAGCGGTCCAGGGCGATGGTCTGCTGCTTGCTGGTTCCGTTGATGATGACGCAGATGTTCTTGCCCTCGTGGGCTCGTCCGTAGACGTATACGCCGTTTTGGATGCAGTAGTGCATCAACTTGCCGTAGTGCGCGGCGGGGTTGCCCTTGCGCCATTGCAACAGGTTTCGCGTGAAGCGGAAGTACCAGTTCTGGAGCGGCGTGCGACCCTGTGGCGTGAAGGCGTTGTTCTTGTCGCCAGGCCATCCGCCGGGGAAGTTCTGACGCAGCACGCCGTCGCCCCGTCCCTTGTTGGCAGCCATGCCTATCTCGTCGCCGTAGTAGAGCTGCGGGATGCCGCGCAGGGTCAGCAGCAGGGTCAGTGCCTGCTTGTATCGGGTGGTGTCCTGTGCCATCTCGTCGTTCTTCTGGAAGCGGTCGGTGTCGTGGTTGTCGAGGAAGGTGAGCAGGTGGTCAACGTCGGCATACACGCCGTCCTGGCTCAGGTACTCGTAGAGTTTGGCAAATCCGTGGTCCCATTCGTCGGTCTCCTGGTCGCAAACCCAGTTGAGCAGTCCCATCAGGGGGAAGTCCATCACCGTGCGCAGCTGTGAATTGCGCGGGGCGGCTATCTTGCTGTCTTTCTGCCAGTAGGCCACGCCCACGTTGTGGTTGATCCATGCCTCGCCCACGATGTTCAGGCCCGGATATTCCAGTTCCACACGGCGGCACCAGTCGACCATCGCGTCGAAGTCGTTATAGGGGTAGGTGTCCTGCCGGATGCCGTCCAGTTCGGCCCATTCTATCCACCACAGCGAGGCTTGGATGAGATAGTCGCGCACCAGCCGGTTGCGCTGGTTCATGTCGGGCATCGACTGGACGAACCATCCGTCCGTCGTGCGCCCACGGTCGTACTGCGAGGCGTTGGCATCGCCCACGGCCCCCGTCTTGTAGCCCGACTGCACGTAGTGTCCCTCGTGGTTGAACCAGTCGCGGGTGGGGATGTCGCGGAACAGGAAGTTCTCGCTGCCGCAGTGGTTGAAGACGATGTCCTGGATAATCTTCAGCCCGCGCCGATGGGCCTCGCGGACAAAGTGGCGATAGTCGTCGTTCGAGCCCAGTCGCGGGTCGGTCTCGTAGAAGTTGGTAATGGCGTAGCCGTGATACGACTCCAGGGGCATGTCGTTGACCAGCGTCGGGGTGGGCCAGATGGCCGTCACGCCCAGGTCGGCCAGATAGTCCAGCTGTGCCGTCATGCCGGCCAGGTCGCCTCCGTGTCTGCCCAGGGGAGCTGTGGCGTCCAGTTCCTGTTCCTTCATGCCCTGTATGCGGTCGTTCTCCGTGTTGCCGTTGGCAAAGCGGTCGGGCATCAGCAGATACACCACGTCCGAGGCGTCGTAGGTCTTGCGCTCCACGCGTGCGCGCTCATTTAATATATAGGGCACCGCGGTCTTGCCCACCTGGATGTCGAAGGTCTGAGCCGGAGCCCCCTTCGTGTCGAGATAGAGGAACACGTAGTTTGGATTCTCCGTGCGCACGACCTCGCGCAGGGCGATACCCTGAGCACGGGCGATGGCGACTTCCTCCCGGGCGATGTTTTTCCCGTGGAGCATGATTTGCAGGCGACCGTCCTTCATGCCGGCCCACCAGCACGTGGGGTGGATGTGTTCTACCTGTGGCTTCGCGGCGGCCATTGAGGTCGTGCTCACCGTCAGGGCCATAACGGCTGCAAGAAAGGCTTGTTTCATGATTCTCTTCTTTACGTTTTGTGTTACATAGCGTTGCAAATATACGACTTTTCTGCGAAACCACCACACGCTGTACTTTTTTTGATGAAGATTTTTTTGCAAACGTTTGCTTGAAGCGATGGTCTCATCCACAGGTCTTCGAATACTTCAGTAATGTTTCGGTTCTCGTCTTAGTAACGCGCGTGCACTCACATTACTAATGTGATTCCTTAATCACAATACAAAGGTACAACATTTCCGGGGCGGAATCAAGTGTTTTAGCGTTTTGTTTGAGAATTGTTCGGTATCGGTGTCACAGTACGCTGATATACAACACATTATAATTGAAAAGGTTCGTAATGACTGACACGGGGGACAGGGCTAAATGTTACAATGTTGCATTATTTTCTATTTATGTTCGTAACATGATAGAATAATTCCAGTCTTTCTTATAACTTTCCCAATTATCGTTGTAGCCGCGCGTCCATAGGACAGGACGGCCTGGGGGCTGCGATGCCATCGCAATCATTTCCCTAAGTTCGCGATTGCATCCCAGCTTGAAGTTCTTTATAACCTCTCCAAGGTGGCGCTCCATGTGCCTGCGGATGTAGAGGATACCATGGAAGTCGCTCGATGGGATGGAAACATTGTTTCCATGGGTTCCAGGTATGGTATTCCATCGTCTTCGTATAGTGTATACCTGGTCTTGGATGCAGGTATAACAGGATAATAGGAAAATGGGAGGTAAAATATTTCCGATATTCCTTCCTTATATATAATATAATATGTATCTTTGCAAAAATAATCGGACGTGTCATGAAAAAAACTGTTCTTTTTTGTTTGGTCATCTTCTTTGCCGTTCATGCGATGGGCCAGGCGGTCATCTTTCCGCAGCAAAAGCAGGCCGGGGCTGCCC
The DNA here is from genome assembly GCA_905234735.1 of uncultured Bacteroidaceae bacterium. GTDB lineage: Bacteria > Bacteroidota > Bacteroidia > Bacteroidales > Bacteroidaceae > Physcousia. The sequence goes on from CAJOJA010000003.1 coordinate 59,167, forward strand.
AGGTCAGTTTCGAGGGAGGTGTATATACGCTTTCCAACCAGATTCTCTCTGCCAGTTTTCGCCGGCAGGGCGGCACGCTGGTCTTTGACGGATGCGAGGCTATGGGCTTGAAGGCGGGTACGGAACTGTTCCGCCTCGTGCTGGCGGGCGGCACGGAGGTCTGCGCTTCGCAGATGACGATGGGGGAGGTGAGTACGGCTGCGCTCGCGCCCGATGTCACCGCCGTCAAAGGGTCCCTGAGGCTTGCGGGAAAGGCCATTGAGACGACGTTCTCTTACGGCAATCTGACGCTGGTGTGGCGTGCCGTCTTGCGCGACGGTTCGCACTATCTGCGCACGGAGCTCACACTGACAGCCGCCGCCGACGTATCGTTCACCTCCATCATTCCGATGATTTACACCGTCGACAACAGCAGCAGCGAGCAGGCCCCTGTCGTGGTGGGCAACACACGTGGAGCGGTCATTGCCAGCGACCGGATATTTGCAGGACTGGAGACACCGATGGGCAAGAACTCCATCGTGGGGGCTATGCCCACAGAGGCTTTCCACTACAACGCCTGGACAAGTTCTACCTTCTCGTGGGAGCCTGGAGCCGATACACCGCAGGGTGTTCTCAACCTCGGGCTGCCTGCCAGCGGCATCAAGGGTCTGCAAGGCTATCTCGCCATCCTTGAAGGTGGCACGCAGACGGTGACCTTCCAATACACCAGCGGCAACCACCGTCTGGACATTGCCGGTGTGGACATTGTCGACCTCAATGGTAGCGTTGTGGCCAGCGACTATCACAAGGGCTATACGGGTGGTGCGAAATCCAAGAATGTCTATATGCTCAATGTTCCTGCCCCCGGTTTCTACCTTGTACGCTATTTCCGCGATACCGTGACCGACGCGCAAACGAGTTTCAACAGCAACGGCACCATCACGTGGAGCTGCGACGTGCTGGCTCCGGAACTCCTGTTCGACGGCAACAGTGCTGCGAATGTGCTGCCCTCGGCTGCCGTCTCGGTGACAGCCCCGTTGCTGGCCGTAGGCGGCACACGCACCGATACGTGGAACACCTCTTCGTGGAGCGCACCTGCAGCCGTGCCTTCACGCATCAACGAGTTGGGCTACACCAGCGACCGCATCAAGGTGATGCAGAAGACCGTGGGCTTCTCGCGCGGCGAGGGCACCTTCAACGCACAGTTTATGTACGCTTCGGGCTATCATGGTCTTACGATTGCCGGCGTGGATTTGGTGGACTCGGAGGGCAACGTGGTGGCTTCGGACTACCATCGCGGATTCTCCGGCACGGCCAAGACTGACAACAACTATTCCTTTGTCGTGCCTGCGTCAGGCGACTATACGCTACGCTATTTTGTGGTGTTGAACCCCGATGGTTCGGACAATACCTCGACGGGCAACATCAACCTGAGCTACAACAAGAACTATTATTACCATCTGCCTGCTCCCACGGAGACATCTATCCAAGGCGAATGGAGCCGCCAGACGACGCTACAGAGTGGCAAGTCGTGGAGGGTCGGCGCTGTTGTGGGCCTCATCGCCCCTGGACAGGCCCGTCGTTCGTTCCTCTGCTACAGCGAGCGTGAGCGTGCCGTGCCCTGGCGTCCGTTCCCGATGTATAACTCGTGGTTCGAGCTGAACATCAACCGCAACAACGACCAGAACTACACCACCAACTTCAACGAAGGGCAATGCTTGGAAGTCCTGAACCAATGGAAGACAAACCTATTCGACCCGTACGGCGTAGGCATTGGTTCCTTTGTCTGGGACGACGGCTGGGACATCTATGGCACGTGGGAGTTCAATCCTAACTTCCCCGATGGCTTCCAGAACCTCAGCGACAAGGCGTGGGCGATGGACTCGCAGATTGGTGCATGGCTCGGCCCCGTGGGCGGCTATGGCCAGAGTGGCACCTACCGACGCAATTACTGGAGCGGTAGGGGAGGTATGCAATTGTCGAATCCCGCCTACTACGATGTATTCCTCGACCGCACGTGCTATATGCTCAACACCTACCATTTCAACTTTTTCAAGTTCGACGGCATCAGCGCCCAGTTCAGCGCCACAGGCCCAGATGCAGGAGCAACGGGCGAGGAAAATGCCGAGGGCATCATTGCCATCGAGCAGAAGCTGCGTGAGGTGAAGCCCGACGTGTTCTTCAACACCACCGTGGGCACATGGGCCTCGCCCTTCTGGTTCCAGATGACCGATGCTGTATGGCGACAGGAGAACGACTGGGGAACCGCCGGCAATCAGGGAAATACGCGCGAGCAGTGGATAACCTATCGCGACCGCCTCGTCTATCAGAACTTCGTACAGAACTCACCCCTCTGTCCCATCAATACGCTGATGACCCACGGCTTCATCCTCTCCAACTACGGTGGGGGCGTGGCCAATATGAGCAAGAACTACAACGACATCGTTCGTGAGATGCGCTGTGCCTTTGCCTGCGGCAGCGGCATGGTGGAGGTGTATGCCGACTATGCTCTGATGAACAGCATCAACAACGGTGCGCTGTGGGGCGACCTTGCCGAGTGCATCAAGTGGCAGAGGGAACAGGAGGACGTGCTGCCTGACGTGCATTGGGTGGGCGGCAATCCTTGGGACGGCAGCAAGGCCAACGTCTATGGCTGGGCCGCCTGGAACGGCAAGAAGGCCACGCTGGCCCTGCGCAACCCCTCGGCATCGGCACAGACCTTTAAGACTACCCTGCGCCAGGCCCTCGACATTCCTGCCTACATCCACACCTCGGTCACTCTCAGCGATGCCTTCGCACAGGCTGTACTCGCGGGGCTCACTGTGGACACACCCATCGACATCGACACGGAACTGACACTGAAGCTGGCAGCATCCTCTGTTTATGTTTACAACGGTGTGGATGAAGCCCAGAAAAGGGGGGATGTAAATGGCGACGGCAATCTTACTATAGCCGATGTAACAGCTTTGGTCAACGTCATCTTGGGAAAAGACAACATAAGTCCATACCTGTACGACCACGATGCTGCTGACGTGAATGGAGACGGTTCCGTCAATATTGCAGATGTCACGACCATCGTGAATCTTATTTTGGGGAAGGAAAGCAAATAGAGTAAGAAAATAGCAAAAATATTTTGTATTTCGCTCAAATTGTTGTACCTTTGCAAGCCGATTATTATCAGGGTACCCTAAAAAGTGCCTAAACTGCGTGTGAATAGTCCGTTTCATTGGCCTGGACGGATGGTTCGTGAATCGCAGAGAATTAAGAAGTTAAAAGTAGTAACGAACACAAAAAACAAAACATGGACACATTGAGTCAGAAGACCACTTATGTGAACAAGGTGACCGCAACCAAAGAGTGGGTGGTAGTAGATGCTACCGACCAGGTGCTGGGTCGCCTCTGCACCAAAGTGGCAAAAATGTTGAGAGGTAAGTACAAGCCCAACTTCACTCCGTTTGTGGATTGCGGCGACAATGTTATTATCGTAAATGCGGACAAGATTGTCCTGACGGGCAACAAGATGACAGATCGCACCTACCTGACCTATTCGGGTTACCCCGGTGGCCAGAAGGAACACACGCCTGCCAGCATCATTGCCAGGAAGAACGGTTATGAGAAACTGATCCGCAAGGTCGTAAAGGGTATGCTGCCCAAGAACAAGTTGGCCAGCCAACTGCTTGACAACCTCTATATTTACGAAGGCGGTGAGCACAAGCATGAAGCTCAGAGCCCCAAGACAATCGATATTAACCAGTACAAATAATAACGAAAGATGGAAGTAGTTAATGCACTTGGTCGCCGTAAGAGCGCCGTTGCCCGCATCTATGTAACTGAAGGTACGGGTAAGATTACCATCAACAAGAGAGACCTTACAGAATATTTCCCCAGCTCCATCCTGCAGTTCGTGGTAAAGCAGCCGCTGACCACCGTTGACGCCGTTGAGAAGTACGACATCAAGGTGAACCTGAACGGAGGTGGCTATACGGGCCAGTCTCAGGCTCTGCGCTTGGCTATTGCCCGCGCACTGGTGAAAATCAACGCCGAGGATAAGACCGCACTGCGTGCCGAAGGCTTCATGACACGTGACCGTCGTGAGGTTGAACGTAAGAAGCCGGGTCGTCCAAAGGCACGTCGTCGCTTCCAGTTCAGCAAGCGTTAATCTGTTGGAAGCTGTTTAGTATCTAAACCTGCGCGACTCCTAAATAATCGGGGGACTACCCGTGGGTTGATTCTAAGAAACAAAAGAATTAAAAAGAAAGTAAACAAAACAAAAAAAGAAAACAAATGTCACGAACAAATTTTGACCAACTGTTGGAGGCTGGTTGTCACTTCGGCCACCTCAAGAGAAAGTGGAATCCCGCCATGGCTCCCTACATCTTCATGGAGCGCAATGGCATTCATATCATCGACTTGCACAAGACCGTAGCCAAGGTTGACCAGGCTGCAGAGGCTCTGAAGCAGATAGCCAAGAGCGGCAAGAAGATACTGTTCGTCGCTACGAAGAAACAGGCCAAGTCTGTTATTGCCGAGAAGGCAACCAGCGTAAATATGCCCTACGTCATCGAGCGCTGGCCCGGTGGCATGCTCACCAACTTCCCCACCATCCGCAAGGCTGTGAAGAAGATGTCTACCATCGACAAACTGATTGCCGACGGCACCTATAGCAACCTCTCGAAGCGCGAGCTGCTGCAGGTTACCCGTCAGCGTGCCAAACTCGAGAAGAACCTTGGCAGCATCGCCGACCTGAACCGTCTGCCCAGCGCCCTGTTCGTTGTGGACGTGCTGAAGGAGCAGATTGCCGTTCGCGAGGCCAATCGTCTGGGTATCCCCGTGTTTGCTATCGTCGACACCAACTCCAACCCCGACAACGTGGACTTTGTAATCCCCGCTAACGACGATGCCAGCAAGAGCATCGAGGTTATCCTCGACGCATGTTGCGCCGCCATCAACGAGGGCCTGGAGGAGCGCAAGGTAGAGAAGGCTGATGCCGATGCTGCTGCCGCAAGCCAGAAGGACGGCCACGAAGCTGAGGAAGAGGATGCAGAGGAAGTGGTTGAGGAAGAGGCTGCTGAATAAGTTGATAATTGAAAATTGACAATTGAAAATAATTGTACTATGGAAGTTACAATGAATGATATCAAGAAGCTCCGCGAAATGACGGGCGCAGGTCTGGCCGACTGTAAGAAGGCCCTGGCCGAGTCTGACGACATGGACGGTGCTGTTGCATACCTCCGCAAGAAGGGTGCTGCTGTTGCTGCCAAGCGCAGCGACCGCGACGCTGCCGAGGGTTGCGTACTGGTGAAGGCACAGGGTGGTTTTGGTGCTATTATCGCCTTGAAGTGTGAAACCGACTTCGTTGCCAACAATGCCGACTTCGTGGCGCTGACGCAGCAGATTCTCGACGCTGCCGTTGCCAATAAGTGCAAGACGCTGGACGAGGTGAAGGCTCTGCCCATGGGCGATGGCACCGTACAGGACGCCGTCGTAGCTCGTAGCGGCATCACGGGCGAGAAGATGGAACTCGACGGATACAACGTCATCGAGGCTGATTCCATCGCCTGCTACAACCACATGAACCGCAACGGTCTGTGCACAATGGTTGCCCTGAACAAGGCCCTTGAGGACGAGACCGTGGGCAAGAACGTGGCTATGCAGATTGCCAGCGCTGCTCCCGTGGCTGTCAGCGAGGCTGGTGTACCCCAGAGCGTGAAGGACAACGAGTTCAACGTGGCTATTGAGAAGACCAAGGAAGAGCAGGTACACAAGGCAGTCGAGGCTGCCCTGCGCAAGGCCGGCATCAACCCCGCACACGTGGACAGCGAAGACCACATGGAGAGCAACATGGGCAAGGGCTGGATTACAGCCGAGGATGTTGCCCGCGCTAAGGAAATCATTGCTACCGTAAGTGCTGAGAAGGCTGCCAATCTGCCTGCTGCAATGGTTGAGAACATTGCCAAGGGTCGTCTGAACAAGTTCTTGAAGGAGAACTGCCTACTCAGTCAGGAGTACATCTGGGACAAGAACCAGACCGTTGACCAGTACCTGAAGTCGGTAGACAAGGACCTCACCGTGCTGGACTTCAAGCGCTTCACCCTGCGTGCCGAGTAATTTTAGGACTTCTAAAATAAGAAAAAAGCGTCTGACCTTAGTGTCGGACGTTTTTTTTTTGTATCTTTGACCTCGCTATGAAGATATTTGCAGTTGGAATGAACTATATCCAGCACAATAAAGAGCTGGATGGAACGTTATATAAACCAGAGGAGCCCGTAATCTTTACGAAAGCGGATTCGGCTCTGGTGAAGGACGGAAAGCCTTTCTTCGTGCCCGACTATACCCAGCGGTGCGAATACGAGGCAGAACTGGTGGTGAGGATATGTCGCCTGGGGCGAAGTATTGCCCAGCGCTGGGCTCATCGCTACTATGACCAGGTGACCGTGGGCATCGACTTCACGGCACGCGACTTGCAGCGGAAGCTGAGGGAGAAAGGGTTGCCCTGGGAACTGAGCAAAGGCTTCGACGGCAGTGCCGTGATAGGCGAAATGCAGCCGTTGGCCGACTATGCCGATGTGCAGAACCTGCACTTCCGGCTCGACAAGAACGGTGAGACGGTGCAGGAGGGCCATACGGCCGACATGCTGTTCCGCGTGGACGAGATAGTCAGCTTCGTCAGCCGCTTCTTCACCCTGAAGATGGGCGACCTCATCTACACGGGAACTCCCGTAGGTGTGGGGCCTGTGCATGAGGGTGATCACCTCGAGGGATTCCTCGAAGGACGGAAAGTACTGGACTGCAACGTGCGATGAAAATAAGAAAATGAGACGGAATTTATCATATAAGGTTTGGGGAAGGAGTAAGTGGCTAATGTTGCTTTCTCATTTTCTCATTCTCTCATTTTCTCATTCTCTTTCTGCCCAAATTACCACCCTCGACTGGAACGAACTGCGCATCGACACGGTGCTGCCTCTTTATAGCGAAGTGGTGCCCTTGGAGTCGGATTTCCGACGGTTCGACTATCGGGTCTGCATCGAATATCCCGAGTGGGCGCCGTTGACGGCCGAAGAGGTGCGCCGTGTGGAACGCATAGGGGCGACCTTGTCCGATGACTTGCAAGTGACATCAGCTGTGACCGTTAGTCGAAAGCGCGGCATGATGGACATCGTCTTTTGTCCCATTGTGAAACGTGATGGGCGCTACCTGAAGTTGCTCAGTGCAAAGATCAGCATCCTGCCCGTTGAAAAGGCAAAGGGCAAAGGGCAAAGGGCGAAGGCTCTGGCGGCTACGGATCACGCAGGAAGATACACCCGACAGAGCGTGTTAGCCGAGGGCAAGTGGGTGAAGATAGCCATCACGGAGGATGGAATGTATCGCCTGACGCGTAGTGCCCTGATAAAGATGGGATTCACGAATCCCGACAACGTGCGACTGTATGGTCACGGAGGTTACCGTCTGAGCGAGGTCTCAGACCCCGATTCGGAATACGATGATTTGCAGGAGGTTCCGCTGTACAAGGCGAATGCCGACACTTGGCTTTTCTGGGGCAACGGACTGGTGTACTGGGCGGGCAATACGCGCGTGTTCAACCCCTACGCCACACAGGCTTGCTATTTCCTGACCGAAGGCAATAGCCCCGTCGAGATGGCAACGGTGGAGGCAACGGAGGAACCCGTGGACACGCTCGATTCGTTCACCGACCATGTGCTGTACGAAAAGGACGAATATGCTTGGTTCCACGGAGGGAGGAATCTTTATGCAGATGCGAACTATGCCAATAGTAACTCACATACCTATAAACTGACCACTCAGTCGAGTTTGGGCAATGAGTACCTAACCGTCGTATTTACCGCTTCGGCAGACACTCGGACCGAGGTTCAACCCACGGTGAATGGAGAGTCGCTGTCCGTGATGGCGCTTTCGTCGCTGGGCCGCTATGTCTATGCGACCTCGGCCTCTCGCACTATGGATGTCAGTTCGTACCGGACGGGCGATACTTGGACGGTCCGGCTCACCAGTACCTCTGGCAACGACGCCCGACTAGACTATCTGGCTATGCACTACAACCGCCTGCTCACCCCATATCAGGGTTTCGTGGCCTTCACGGGCAACGAAGCTGTGCCAACGCTCTTTCGCATCGCAGGCTCTGGCTTACAGGTGATGTGCATCGGTGAAGCCGGTTCCCCGGCGGCGTTGGTGCCCGGAACACAGCAGGGTACATACAATGTGTCGGTGGACGATGGTTCGCGACGCTACGTGGCCTTTGAACCGCAATACGACTTTCCGCAACCCACGGTGGTGGGCAACATCGACAATCAGAACCTGCACGGGCTGGACAGCTTGGACATGGTCATCATTGTGCCCACGAACGACAAACTCACGGCTCAGGCCACCCGCTTGGCCGAGGCGCATGCCCAGTATGATGGTTTGCGCACAGCTGTGGTCCGTGCCGACCAAATCTACAACGAGTTCTCCAGCGGGACGCCCGATGCTACGGCCTATCGCCGGCTGATGAAGATGCTCTACGACCGTGCCGAGACGGACGACCAGATGCCGCGCTACCTCTTGCTCTTCGGCGATTGTGCCTGGGACAACCGGATGTTGAGCACAGCATGGCGCAATTCGAATCCCGACGACTATCTGCTTTGTTTCGAGAGCGAGAACAGCTTCAGCGACACCCAAAGCTACGTCATGGAGGACTATTTCGGTCTGCTGGACGACGGGGAGGGTAGTCGACTGACCGACGACAAGGTCGACTTGGGCGTCGGACGCTTCCCTGTGACAACTCAGGCCGAGGCCCGTATGCTGGTGGACAAAACCATCGCTCATCTGAGCAATGCCAATGCGGGCGACTGGAAGAATATCATCATGGTGATGGGCGATGACGGCGACGAGAACGAACACCTCTGGATGGCCGATAGCGTGGCTACGCAGACCATGCGCCTGAATCCGGAAATGGACGTTCGCAAGGTGATGTGGGACGCCTATACGCGCGTTTCCACGCTTACGAGCAACACCTACCCAGAGGTGACGAACCTCATCAAGGAACAGATGGCAGAGGGCGCCCTGGTGATGAACTATACGGGACATGCTGCCACGTACTGCCTCTCGCACGAGTTCGTACTGAAACTGGAGGACTTCGCAGCCTTCAGCGGCACGCACCTGCCCCTGTGGGTTACTGCCGCCTGCGATGTGATGCCTTTTGACGGTCGGTCCGAGAACATCGGTGAGACGGCCATTCTGAACGAAAACGGGGCTGCTGTGGCCTTCTACGGAACAGCGCGCACGGTCTATGCGTCGAACAATCTGCCCATGAACCGCTGGTTTATGCGCTATCTGCTGGACACCGATGAGGCTGGGCGGCGCTATCGCGTGGGCGATGCCATACGTCTGGCTAAGAACTACCTGATAACGGGGCGCGTGGAGGTCATGAACCGCGAGAATAAGCTCCACTATGCCCTTTTGGGCGACCCGGCCCTCACGTTCGGAGCGCCCACCAACCGTGTGGTGCTGGATAGCATCAACGGGCAGTTGGTCCAGGATGCCAGTGAGATGCAGCTCCGCGCCGGTGAGCTCGTGCGCATGAGCGGACACATCGCCAATGCAGCAGGGGAGAGGCTGACGGCCTTCGACGGCACGCTGTCCGCCCGTGTGTTTGACAATCTGGAGAGCATCGTCTGCAAGAATAATGCGGGAGCCACTCGCGGACCATACGAGTTCACCAGTCGCGAGAAAATTCTCTATAGCGGTCAGGACAGTGTGCGCGCGGGCGTGTTCTCTATTAGTTATGTGATGCCCGTCGACATCAACTTCACCAACGAGAGTGGCCGCGTGGTCTTCTATGCCATCAACAACGCGGGTGACGTGGAGGCCAACGGCTACAGCGAGGACTTCCTCGTTGGCGGCATCAGCGAAACAATAGGCGATGACACGGAGGGTCCCCAGATATATGCCTACCTGAACAGCGACGATTTCGAGAACGGCGGACGGGTGAATGCCACTCCCTACTTCGTGGCACAGCTGCATGACGACAACGGCATCAACTACAGCGGTGGCGGACTGGGGCACGACCTGTTGCTTACCGTCGATGGTGATGCGGCGAAGACCTACGTGCTGAACGACTACTATACGGGCGAGTTCGGCGACTTCACGCGTGGCACAGTTGCCTTCAGCATTCCGGCTCTCGAGGACGGTGCTCACTCGCTCAGCTTCCGCGCCTGGGACGTGCTGAACAATACCAGTTCGACGACTCTGGACTTCGTAGTCGACTCATCGTTGAAGCCTTCGATGCTTAGCCTCGCGGTCAGCCAGAGCCCGGCACTCGTCAGCACCAATTTCCTTATTTCCTATAACATGCCCGGCACCGACTGCGAGCTGCTCCTCGAAGTTTTCGACTTCGCCGGACGGCGTATGTGGAGCCAGTCGATGACTGCCAATAGCGGTACGGGCCATCTCAGTGTGCCTTGGAACCTGACCATGTCGGGCGGCGGACGCCTGGGTGCAGGCATTTATCTCTATCGCGCCACGATGCGACAGGGCAGCAGCAAGAAAGTGACCAAGTCACAAAAAATCATCATTCATGGCAATAAATAGCCCGCTGTGCCGTTTATTAATTGTATGTGGATGAAAAATTATCTCAGAATAGTACTTGTCGTACTGCTTCCGATGGCGGCATGGACGGTACGCGCGCAGGATAAACAGAACATGTTCAATCCTGTAAACTACAGTGTCACTTCGCTGGCCATTGCTCCCGATGCCCGTGCCGGTGCTATGGGCGATGTGGGTGTGGCCACCGAACCCGATGCCAACTCCCAGTTCTGGAACCCAGCCAAGTACCCCTTCAACATTGCCCGCGCCGGCATCAGTGCCTCCTACACGCCCTGGTTGCGCAAGTTGGTCAACGACATCCATCTGGCCAACCTGGCTGGTTTCTACCGCATCGGCGACTACAACTCGCTCAGTGCCTCGTTGCGTTTCTTCTCGCTGGGCGATGTCTATTTGGATCAGTCCGATAATGCCATGACCATCCGGCCCTACGAATTGGCAGTCGACGCGGCCTACAGCCGTATGCTGAGCGAGTGTTTTGCCATGAGCGTTGCCTTGCGTTTCATCTATTCCGATATTACCTACGACTATACGGCCGAGAGTAAGGCCGGTAAGGCCTTTTCAGCCGACATCGCCATGTATCGCAACGGCTACTTCATGATGGGCAATCGTGAATGCTCATTTTCCTGGGGGTTGAACATCAACAACATCGGTTCCAAGATTTCGTACGGCGGCGATGACAACTCTGAGTTCATTCCTACGAACCTTCGCTTGGGATGCAACTTCACCATCCCCTTCAATCAGTATAACAAACTGTCGATTACGGCCGACGCCAACAAACTCCTGGTACCCACCTATCCCAAGCAGCGCGAGGGAGAGGCTGACGAGGAGTACACCGACCGCGTGCAGCGCGAGTACTACGACCTTTCGCCCATATCGGGTATCTTCAAGTCCTTTCACGATGCTCCTGGTGGCTTCAAGGAGGAGATGCAGGAGATACAGTGGAGTTTGGGTATGGAATATAATTACAACGACCGCTTCATGATACGTGCCGGCTACCACCACGAGCATGAGAACAAGGGCAACCGTAAGTACGTCACCGCGGGAGCCGGCTTCAAGATGAGCGTCTTCGCCATCGATGCCGCTTATGTGTTCTCCACGTCCCAGTCCAACCCGCTCGACCAGACCATGCGCTTCAGTCTTTCGTTCGACCTGGACGGCATGAAGGATTTGATCGGAAAACGCAGACGGAGATGATACGAGTAGGCATGGGATACGACGTTCACCAGTTGGTCTCGAATCGCGACCTCTGGTTAGGCGGCATCAAGGTGCCCCACACCTTTGGTCTGCTGGGTCACAGCGATGCTGACGTACTCATCCACGCCATCTGCGACGCCTTGCTCGGTGCCGCCAATATGCGAGACATCGGCTACCATTTCCCTGACACCAGCGCTGATTTCAAGGACGCCGACAGCAAGATCCTGCTGGCCAAGGTTGTGGAGCTGATAGGCACGAAGGGCTATCGCGTGGGTAACATCGATGCTACCATCTGTGCCGAACGACCCAAAATCAACCCCCACATCCCAGCCATGCAGCAATGCCTGGCCCAGGTGATGGGCATCGATGCAGACCTTGTCTCCATCAAGGCCACCACAACCGAGATGCTCGGCTTCACGGGTCGCGAAGAGGGCATCTCGGCATATGCTGTGGCGCTTATCGAGAAAGATTAAGGGATACAACCCTTTTACCAGCTTTTACCTCATATAACATTTGGTTTGGTCATCCCTTATCGGATGAACAGGAGTTCGCGATACTTGGGCAGTGGCCAGAGGGCATCGTCGACGATGAGTTCGAGTTTGTCAATCTGTCGACGGATGGTATCGAGCATTGGGGCGATGGTGTCGTGATAGGCAATAGCCTTCTGGTGCTCGTCCTCGATTTTGTTGGCAACCTTGCGGGCGGCAACAAGTTCTTCGACCTGTGTCTCGATGGTGGCCGTGCGCTGTGCAATGTCCTCGATGAGCTTGAGGTTGCGGGCGTTGAGTGCAGCGGCTTTCTCGGTGGGGAAGACGGTGCTCATGCGTTCCACGTTGCGAAGGAGTTGGCTCTGGTAGCTGGTGGCTACGGGGATGATGTGGTTCATCGAGAGGTCGCCAAGCACGCGGGCCTCAATCTGAATCTTCTTGGTGTAGGTCTCCCACTTCACTTCGTTGCGTGCTTCGAGTTCCTTCTTTGTCATCACGCCCAGGCTTTCGAACATCTGAACGCTGTCGGCATCGAGATAACGCTCGAAGATGATGGGGCAGGAGGTTTCCGTGTCTAGTCCACGCTTGGCGGCTTCTGCCTTCCATTCGTCGCTGTAGCCGTTGCCGTCGAAGCGGATAGGCTTGCAGGTTTTGATGTCCTCGCGCAGGACATCGATGATGGCGTGGAAGGTGGCGCTGTGCTCGCTGTTTTCGAAGTCCTTGGCTGTCTGGGCAATACGGGCATCCACACGTTTCTTGAAACTGACGAGGGCCTCTGCCACAGCGGCGTTCAGCGTGATCATGGCGCTGGCACAGTTGGCCTCACTGCCCACGGCGCGGAACTCGAAACGGTTGCCTGTGAAGGCGAAGGGACTGGTGCGGTTGCGGTCGGTGTTGTCGATGAGCAGCTCGGGGATTTCAGGGATGTCGAGTTTCATGCCCTGTTTGCCGTCCATCGAGAAAAGGTCCTCCTTGTCGGCTTTCTCGATGTGGTCGAGCAGTTCGCTGAGCTGTTTGCCGAGGAAGCTGGAAATGATGGCTGGAGGAGCCTCGTTGGCACCCAGACGGTGGGCGTTGGTGGCACTCATGATGCTGGCCTTGAGAAGTCCGTTGTGCTTATATACACCCATCAGAGTCTCCACGATGAATGTGGCGAAGCGCAGGTTCTGCTCTGCCGTCTTGCCTGGAGCGTGAAGTAGCACGCCTGTGTCGGTTGAGAGGCTCCAGTTGTTGTGCTTGCCGCTTCCGTTGATGCCTGCGAAGGGCTTTTCGTGCAGCAGGGCACGGAACCCATGTTTGCGGGCCACGCGCTTCATGAGCGACATCAGTAGCATGTTGTGGTCTACGGCTAGGTTAGTGTCCTCGAAGATGGGAGCCACCTCGAACTGGTTGGGAGCCACCTCGTTGTGACGCGTCTTGCAGGGGATGCCCAGTTCCAACGCCTGAATCTCGAGGTCGCGCATGAAGGCAGCCACACGTTCGGGAATGGAGCCGAAGTAGTGGTCGTCCATCTGCTGGTTCTTGGCAGAGTCATGACCCATCAACGTGCGACCCGTGAGCAGCAGGTCAGGACGGGCGGCATAGAGACCTTCGTCCACAAGGAAATATTCCTGTTCCCAACCGAGGTTGCTTGTCACTTTCTTTACGGCAGGGTCGAAGTAGTGGCACACCTCTGTGGCAGCCACATTCACGGCCTTCAGAGCACGCAGAAGCGGGGCCTTGTAGTCGAGCGATTCACCACTGTAAGAGATAAACACAGTGGGGATGATGAGTGTGTCGTCGATGATGAAGACGGGGCTCGTGGGGTCCCAGGCCGAATAGCCTCTGGCCTCGAAGGTAGAGCGTATGCCGCCGCTGGGGAACGACGAGGCATCGGGTTCCTGCTGCACGAGCAGTTTACCGCTGAACTCCTCAATCATACCACCCTTATGGTCGTGTTCGATAAATGAGTCGTGCTTTTCGGCTGTGCCTTCGGTCAACGGTTGGAACCAGTGCGTATAGTGTGTCACACCGTTTTCCTTGGCCCACTGCATCATGCCGGCTGCCACAGCATCGGCTACTTTGCGGTCCAGACCGGCGCCATTGTCGATGACGTCAATCATCTGTTCATAGACGTCCTTGGGCAGATACTTGTACATTTTCTCACGGTTGAAGACATGCTTGCCAAAATACTCGCAAGGTCTTTCACTGGGTGCTTCTACGTCAAGAGGCTTCTTCTTGAATGCCTCACCGACAACTTGAAATCTTAAATCGTTTGCCATAATTGTAATCTTTTATGGGGTTAATAAATTTGTTTTATTCTCTCTAATGCTTCAATTGTTCTTTCGCGCTGTCCGAAAGCTGTGAGGCGGACAAAACCTTCTCCGGAAGGACCAAAGCCGACGCCTGGGGTGCAAACGACATGGGCCTGATGTAAAAGTTCGTCGAAGAAGGCCCAACTGCTCCCCTCGGCCTTTGAAGAGAGGGTAGGGGTGAGGCTTGGCACACGTACCCATAAGTAGGGCGCATCGTCGCCGCCATAAACCTGCAGTCCGATGGTTTGCAGCGTCTGCTTCATCATACGCGCGTTTTCCATATAATAATGTATGGTTGCGCTTGTCTGCACCATACCTTCGGGGGTGTAGATGGCTTCGGCTGCACGTTGACTAAGGTAGCTCGTGCCGTTGAACTTGGTGCACTGTCTACGGTTCCATAGCGGGTTTAACTTCGCACGGCTGCCGTCGGCACTTCTCCCCACTACCTCCTTAGGTATGACGGTATAGCCGCAACGTATGCCCGTGAAACCTGCGGTTTTGGAATAGCTATGAAATTCTATGGCACACTCTCTGGCACCGGGAATCTCGTAGATGCTGTGGGGTATGTTGTCACTTTGGATGAAGGCTTCATAGGCAGCATCGTACAGGATGAGAGCTTCGTTCCGGAGAGCATAGTTGACCCACTGCCATAGTTCTTTGTACGTGAGCGTCGTGCCCGTGGGGTTATTGGGATAGCAGAGGTAGATGACATCAACGTGCTGGCGAGGAAGTTCCGGAACAAAATTGTTCTCCGGCGTACAGGGCAGACAGACAATATGCCTTCCTGCCATCATGTTGGCATCAGTGTACACGGGATAAACAGGGTCCGTGACGGCGATGGTGTTGTTCTTGCCGAGTAGTTCCTGGAAGTTGCCCGTGTCACTCTTGGCGCCGTCGTTGACGAATATATCGTCAAGGTCGATGGGAATGCCGCAGTCGAGGAAGTCGTTCTTTCGTATGGCCTCGCGCAGAAAACTGTACCCCTGTTCAGGCCCATAGCCGCGAAAACTGTTTGCCGTCGCCATCTCGTCCGTAGCCTTGTGCAGGGCTTCTATGACGGCAGGACATAGCGGCTGAGTCACATCGCCGATGCCCAGCGAAATGATGTCGGCCTCGGGATGTTCTGTCTTATAGGCAGAAACCTTCTTGGCAACGTCAGCAAACAGATAGTTGCTGCTGAGGTTTAGGAAATTGTCGTTTATTCTCATTACTCTATCTTTTTTAACTCCATCACTTCTTCACTTCCTCACTTCTATCTCCCCCTCAAAGACAAATTCTGCCGGGCCGGTCATGTAGATGGTATCCTCAAACCATTTCCATTCGATGTCGAGTGCCCCTCCATCCATGATGATGTGCGAACAACGTCCGCTGCGTCCTGTTATGTATGCTGCCACAGCAGTGGCGCAAGCCCCTGTGCCACAAGCCATGGTGATACCACTTCCGCGTTCCCAGACGCGCATTCGAATGCCGCCAGGACGCATTTCGGCAAATTCGATGTTGCAGCGTTCTGGGAAACACGGATGGTGCTCGAGTCGTGAGCCCTCTGTGGCAATGTCTATGGCGGAGATGTCCTCTACAAAGACGACATAGTGAGGATTGCCCATGCACACGAAGGTGCCGTCGGGAAGGGGTTCTTCGCTGGGCGTGAACTGTTTTTCGTTCTTCAGTGAAGGTGTCCCCATATCAACGGTGACGGACTCGACCTTATGGGTCGACGGGTCAACCTGAAGCTGCAGCTCTTTGATGCCAGAACGGGTTTGCAGTCGGATGTACTTCTGGCTGGTGAGCCCGCGCTCGTACACATACTTTCCGATGCATCGGCTGGCGTTGCCACACATCATGGCCTCCGACCCATCGGCATTGAAGATACGCATCCCAAAGTCTACTTCGGGAGAAGTCGACCGTTCGATGAGCACCAGGCCGTCCGAGCCGATGCCCTTGTGGCGGTCGCTCCAGGCGACGGCTGCAGCCACAGGGTCGGCAATGGGATAGCGCGATGCATCGACGTAGATGTAGTCGTTGCCGCAACCGTGCATCTTGGTGAAACGGATAGTGTGTGACATAGGGGACTGTGTGATTTATTGAGACGAATGGGTGTTGAGATAATCTGCAACCTTCCGGGCTGTTTGCCTGCCGCTGGCAATGGCACGAACCACCAGGGAAGCTCCGTTGGCAGCATCGCCGCAGACAAAGACATTAGCAGGATACTCGGGATGCTCCGGCTTCAGGAAGCCCATAGCCAGCAGGACAAGTTCGGCCTTGATGATTTCAGGCTCACCTGCCTCCACCATGATGGGGCGCCCGGCCCCCTGAAGGGTGGAAGCCGGCTTCCAGTCGATGGGCTGAACCCTTACACCAGTGACGTGACCGTTCTCTCCTAGGAACTCCAGTGTGTTAATGTTCCACCGTCGGGTACACCCCTCTTCGTGACTACTGGTAGTCTTCAGCACGACGGGCCAGTTGGGCCAAGGTGTGTTGGGATTGTGGCCAACGGGAGGCTTGGGCATGATTTCTATCTGCGTCACACTCTTGCAGCCCTGACGATGGGCCGTACCGATGCAATCCGACCCTGTATCGCCCCCACCTATCACAAGAACATCCTTGTCCTTGGCTGTGACGCGCTCCTCGTCGGGGAATGTCGCACCAGCCAACACACGGTTCTGCTGTGCAAGCAGCTCCAGCGCCAGATGTACACCCTTCAGTTCCCGGCCGGGAACCTTCAAGTCTCTTGCGACAGGGGTGCCTGATGCCATCACGATGGCATCAAATTGACAATTGATAATTGATAATTGACAGTTATTATCAGCAGAACCATTATCAATTGTCAATTTTCCATTATCAATTGCTACGGCACAGCCGTAGATAAACTCTATGCCTTCTTGCTCCATGACCTCAATCCTTCTGTCAATTATTCTTTTGTTGAGTTTGAAGTTGGGGATACCATAACGAAGGAGTCCGCCAGCTGCCTCGTTTTTCTCAAAGACGGTTACAGCATAGCCCATCAGGTTCAGGTCGTTGGCAGCGGCAAGGCCTGCAGGACCTGCACCGATGACTGCCACCCTTTTTCCGTTGCGCCGGGGACTTTCAATGGTCACGTAGCCCTCCAGAAAGGCACGTTCGGCAATTGCCGCCTCATTCTCGCGGTTGGTGACGGCTTCGCCAGTGGTATGATACAACACGCAGGCTTTCTCACAGAGCGCAGGGCAGATGCGTCCCGTGAACTCTGGGAAGGGGTTGGTCATCTTCAGCAGTTTGTATGCGGTTTCCCACTCACCATGATACAGGGCATCGTTCCATTCGGGGTCTTTATTTCCGAGCGGACAAGCCCAATGGCAGAAGGGGACACCGCAGTCCATGCAGCGGCTGGCCTGCTCCTGCCTGTCTCTTGTATTTAATGTCTGTTCCACCTCGCCAAAGTCGTGAATGCGGTCGTGGACAGGTCTGTATCCAGCCTCCTTGCGGGGAACTGTCAGAAATGCTTTAGGATTTCCCATATTCAATAGTCTCTTTGGATGTTTGCAATTTTTTCTTGAAGCTTCTTGTTCTGTTCCTCCTGAAGGACACGTTTATACTCGATGGGAACAACCTGGACAAAGTCCTCCACGTTGCGGTTCCAGTCGTCCAGCATGCGTCCGGCCATGGCAGACCCGGTGTGCAGATAGTGCTGACGGATGAGTTCCAACAGTTCCTTGCGATGCGAGGCTTCCTCTACGAGATTAATTTCCACCATATCCATATTGCAGAAGTAGTCGAACGTGTGGTCGGGGTCATAGACATAAGCCACACCGCCACTCATGCCGGCGGCAAAGTTGCGGCCCGTCTTGCCCAGAACCACCACACGGCCTCCCGTCATGTATTCGCAACAGTGGTCGCCTGCGCCTTCCACGACGGCTATGGCGCCGGAGTTGCGCACGGCAAAGCGCTCACCCACACGACCATTCACATACAGCTCTCCGCTGGTGGCTCCGTACAGGCCCGTGTTGCCGGCAATGATGTTGTCCTCGGCACGGAAGTCGGCATCGCGCCTTGCGGGAGGCAGAATGCTGATGCGACCACCCGAAAGGCCTTTGCCGAAGTAGTCGTTGGTCTCGCCCTCAAGCCTGATGTCCAGACCCCTTACGGCAAAGGCGCCAAACGACTGGCCCGCCGACCCCTTGAATTTGATGTTGATGGTGCTGTCGGGCAGACCTGCCTCGCCGTACTTCCTCGCAATCACACCCGAAAGCATGGTGCAGGCGGCGCGGTCGGTATTCTTGATGGCAAAGTCGAGAGTGACTTCTTCCTGATTGTCGATAGCCCTCTGTGCAGCAGCCACGATTTCTTCGTCCTTGACACCGCCAACCTTCGTAAACTGACCGCGGTCCCAGTAGAGGGGCTTGTCACTTTCGGGTTTGTACAGCAGACGGGCAAAGTCGATGGTCCTCTGCTTGTCGGTGGCGTTGGCAGTGTGCACCTCAATGAGTTCCGTGTGCCCGATGATTTCCTTGAGGCTATGCACACCCATTTCAGACAGGTATTCTCTTACCTGCTCGGCCAGGAACGTGAAGAAATTCACCACATATTCGGCCCTGCCCAGGAAGCGGGCCCGGAGGCGTTCGTCCTGCGTAGCCACACCCACAGGACAGGTGTTGGTGTTGCACTTGCGCATCATCACACAGCCCAGTACAATCAAGGGCAGCGTACCGAACGAGAACTCGTCGGCACCCAGCATGGCCATGATGACGACATCCTTGGCCGTCTTCAACTGACCGTCGGTCTGCAGTCGGACCTGGTTGCGCAGACCGTTAATGACCAGCGTCTGCTGCGTTTCGGCCAGACCTATCTCAGGTGAGATGCCGGCAAAGCGCATGCTGCTGGCAGGACTGGCTCCTGTGCCGCCCTCGGCCCCACTGATGACAATCAGGTCAGCCTTCGCCTTTGCCACACCGGCGGCAATGGTTCCCACACCGCTTTCTGCAACCAACTTCACGCTGACGGCAGCCGTGGGGTTGATGTTCTTGAGGTCGAAAATCAGCTGTGCCAGGTCCTCAATTGAATAAATGTCATGGTGTGGCGGAGGCGAAATCAGGGATATGCCAGGGATGGCATTACGCGTCTTGGCGATAATCTCATTCACCTTGAACCCAGGCAACTGACCGCCCTCGCCAGGCTTGGCGCCCTGTGCCACTTTAATCTGTATCTCCTCGGCATTCACCAGATATTCTGCCGTCACGCCAAAGCGTCCGCTGGCTATCTGCTTGGTCTTGCTGGAGAGTGAAACACCTTCCACATCCGAGTGATAGCGGGTATTGTCCTCGCCACCTTCACCCGTATTGCTGCGTGTGCCCAGTTTGTTCATGGCCAAAGCCAACGCCTCATGGGCCTCGATACTCAGGGCGCCGAAACTCATGGCACCCGTAACAAAGTGCCTTACGATGCTCTCCGCAGGCTCCACTTCCTCCAGGGGTGTGGGCTTTGCGGCCTTCTTGAAACCAAAGAAGTCGCGAATGAAGATGGGTTTTTCCTTCTCATCCACCATTGCAGACCACTCTTTGAATTTCTTGTACGAACCCAGGCGCGTGGCAATCTGCAAGTTGGCAATAGTATCTGGATTCCAGGCATGAAGGATGCCGTCCTTGCGCCAAGAGAACTGACCGTTGTTTCTGAGAGTTGGCGAGTCAACTTGTTTACTCGTCAACTTGTCAACTTCAAAAGCCTCGTCGTGCAGGCGTATGGCATCGCGGGCAATGTCCGCCAGTCCGATGCCGCCGATGGTGCTGACATCCGTACCGAAATAGCGCTTCAGCAGGTCTTCGGAAAGGCCGATGCTTTCGAAAATCTTCGCACCGCGATACGAACGGATGGTCGAGATGCCCATCTTCGACATAATCTTCTTTAGCCCCTTGTCCACAGCCTTGATGTAGTGGGCCTCTGCCGTCGCGTAGTCCTCCTGGATCTTGTGTTTCTTCACCAAATCGTCCAGCACAGCAAAGGTCATGTAGGGGCATATGGCACTTGCACCATAGCCCAATAGCAGGGCGGCATGCATCACCTCACGAATTTCGCCGCTCTCCACGACGAGGGCGGTCTGTACCCGCTTGCCCACACCTATCAGATAGTGGTGAACAGCCGAGACTGCCAACAAACTCGGCACCGCAGCGTGCGTCTCGTCGATATCCCTGTCCGAAAGGACGATGTAGTTCACACCTTCATCTACCGAAGCTTCAGCCTCCTTGCATAGGCCCTCGATGGCCTGACGTAGTCCGCTGGCGCCCAACTTGATGTCGAACAGCATCGCAAGTTTCTTGGTCTTGAACCCCTTATACCTTATATTACACAGTATGTCGAGTTGTGTGTTCGTCAGCACCGGTTGGGGCAACCTCACCATCTTGCAGTTGCTGGCATCGGGGGTCAGAATGTTCGTACCCACGGCTCCGATGTATTCTGTCAGACTCATGACGAGTTCCTCACGAATCGGGTCGATGGCAGGGTTTGTGACCTGGGCAAACTGCTGGCGGAAGTAGTTGAAGAAGATTTGTGGACGGTCGCTGATGACGGCCAACGGAGTGTCGTTACCCATCGCTGCCACTGGCTCCTGACCGGCAGTTGCCATCGGGACCACCGTTTTATCGATGTCCTCCTGACCGAAGCCGAAGTTGATGAGCTTGCGTTCATAGTTTTCTACAGAGTTTTCTACATGGCGACCGCTCTTCAGTTTTTCCAACTGGATGCGGTTGGTCGAGAGCCATTCGCGATAGGGATGTGCCTTAGCGAGCTGCTCCTTGATTTCGCCATCATAGTATATTCTGCCCTCTTGCGTGTCGATGAGCAATAACTTACCGGGCTGCAAACGTCCCTTGCTCACAACGTCGCTGGGTTCGAAATCCATTACGCCTACCTCCGACGCAACGACCATCATGCCGTTCTTCGTAATCGTGTAGCGGCTGGGGCGCAGGCCGTTTCTGTCCAGCATGCCTCCAGCATAGCGACCGTCTGAGAAGAGCAGTGCGGCAGGCCCGTCCCACGGTTCCATCAGGATGGAGTGGTATTCGTAGAACGCCTTCAAATCCTCGCTAATCGGGTTCTTGTCGTTGAACGACTCCGGCACCAGGATGGCCATTGCCTGCGGCAGACCGAGTCCGCTCATTGTCAGGAACTCAAACACATTGTCGAGGCTTGCCGAATCGCTCATGCCCTCCTGTACGATGGGACGTAGATTCTTGATGTCGCCCAGTGCCTCGCTCGAGAGCACACTCTCGCGCGCCTTCATCCAACCGCGGTTGCCTCGGATGGTGTTGATTTCGCCGTTGTGTGCCAGCAGGCGGAAGGGCTGTGCCAACTTCCACTTGGGGAAGGTGTTGGTAGAGAAACGTGAATGCACCAATGCCAATCCGCTCGTGAAATAAGGATTGGACAGGTCGGGGAAATAGCGTCTGAGCTGGCCGCTCGTCAGCATGCCCTTGTATACGATGTTCTTGTTTGAAAGAGAGCAGATGTAGAAATCCTCATTGCTGACGCGGTTTTCAATCCGCTTCCTTACCTTATATAATATACGCTCAAAAGTTTCAACCCCATCCTCTGAGATGCCCGTCACAAACACTTGTCTGATTTCGGGTTCCACCTCTTTCGCTCCTACGCCCAATGCTTCCGGACAAGTAGGAACCAAACGCATGTGCATCAGTTGCAAACCTTCGCGTTCCGTTTCCTCAATCATGATGCTCAGGATGTCCTCCTGCGCCTTAGCATCCTTGGGCAGGAACACCAATCCCGTTCCGTAACGACCCTTCTCAGGCACAGGAATCCCCTGTAACAGAATGAACTCGTGTGGAATCTGCACCATGATACCAGCGCCGTCGCCCGTCTTGTCGCGCGTTTCAGCGCCGCGGTGCTCCATATTCTCCAGCACTTTCAGTGCATTATCCACCAGTTCATGACTCTTCCCGCCGTGGATGTTCACTACCATTCCCACGCCGCAAGCGTCATGTTCATAAGCTTCGTTATACAAACTGCGTCCCATAAATGAATTATTGTAATAATAATATTGAATTTTATAACATTTTGTCATCAAGACAATGCAAAGTTAAACATTTTGACAATAATCGCAACAACAAAATGATATTATTTTTGTAAAACAGGCGAAATTCTTGATTTATGTCAATAAAGTTTCAGATTATTGTGACAAAATGATGCGTATTTTGTCAAAAAGATGTAATTTTGCCACCGAAATCATTACAATGGATTACAGGACGCTCATTTATTAACAGTTTTAAGGTATGAAGAAGATTGAAGCAATCATCAGAAAGACCAAGTTTGAGGAGGTCAAAGAGGCTTTGCTCAGTTCGGACATCGACTGGTTTGAGTATCACGATGTCCATGGAATTGGTCAGAGTCGACAAGAGCGTATTTATCGTGGTGTACAGTATTCCACGGATGTCATTGAACGAGTGGCCATCAGCATTGTTTGTCGCGATCAGTTTGTCCAGCCTACCATCCAGGTAATCATCCAGACTGCTCATACGGGTGAGGTTGGTGACGGCCGCATCTTCGTGAGTGACATGATTGACACCTGGAGCATCCGAACAGGAGAACACGGAGACACGGTGTTGAGAGACAAAAAGTAATTAGAATAACTTAAATGACTACGATTATGAACGATATTGCACTTTCATTAGATACAGTATGGATGTTATTGGCCGCTATGTTGGTGTTCTTCATGCAACCCGGATTTGCGCTTTGTGAGGCTGGTTTCACGCGTGGTAAGAATACCGTCAACATCCTCTTTAAGAACTTTGTGGACTTTATGTTCGGTTCGCTGCTATTCTGGCTCGTGGGCTTCGGCTTCATGTTCGGTTCGGACGGCGCAGGCTTCATCGGAATGCCTAACTTTGGGGACCTCAGTTTCTACAGCGGCAGTTTGCCCGTAGAGGGTTTCCTCATCTTCGAGACCGTGTTCTGCGCCACTTCTGCCACCATCGTCAGTGGTGCGATGGCTGAACGTACCAAGTTCTCGATGTATGTGATTTACAGCGCTATGATTTCGCTATTCATCTATCCCATCGAGGGGCACTGGACGTGGGGTGGGGGCTGGCTGTGCAACGATGCGGCCGATAGCTTCATGATGGCTACCTTTGGTAACGTGTTCCATGACTTCGCAGGTTCTGCCATCGTGCACTCTGTAGGCGGCGTGCTGGCTCTCATCGGCGCAATTGCTCTTGGTGCCCGTCGCGGTAAGTATGCCAAGGACGGCAGTAGTCGGGCTATTCCTGGTCATTCGCTTACCCTTGCAGCCCTTGGTGTATTTATTCTCTGGATGGGTTGGTTCGGCTTCAATCCTGGCTCGCAGCTCGCTGCCTCCGGTGAGGTCAACCGTGTAGCAATCTCCCATGTTTTCCTGACCACCAATCTGGCTGCCGCTTCCGGCGGTGTGGCAACTATGTTCCTCACGTGGCTCAAGTACAAGAAACCATCGTTCTCTCTGACGCTGAATGGTGTGTTGGCCGGTCTCGTAGGCATAACGGCTGGTTGTGACGTAGTATCTCCCTTGGGAGCCGTCATTATCGGCCTCGTCTGCGGCACGGTACTCGTCTTCAGCATTGAGTTCATCGACCACAAGCTACACATCGACGATCCCGTCGGCGCCAGCTCTGTTCACGGCGTATGCGGTATCCTGGGTACACTCATGACCGGTTTGTTGGCCACAGAGAACGGTGCCCTCTATGGTCACGGTTGGGGGTTCTTCGGTGCCGAAGCTTTCGGTCTTCTTGTCATCGACCTCTGGGCCGCTGTCTGTGGTGTCGTTCTCTTCTATGGCATCGAGAAGTTGCACGGTCTTCGGGTGCCTGCCCGCATCGAGGACGAAGGACTGGATGTTTACGAGCATGGCGAACTCTGCTACAACTAAAGACCCGCACTTGTCTCCTCCCTCCTTGTATAGCAAGTGTTGACTGATTGGTAGGATAGGGAATAAATGTTTTTTTTCATTCAAATAATTTGATTATGAAGACCATATCAAAAATGGGCTTTAAAGCCCTCGCTATATCCATTTTTTTAACATTGTCTACCACTCTTTCCGCCCAAGAAACAACTTCCCGCCTATACAAAGAGGAAGCGGGGAAGAGCCCGAAAGATTCATTTTCGGCAACCATTGGTGTCGACCTCGTCGACCAATACATCTGGCGTGGTCAGAATCTTGGTAATGTAGGTCTGCAACCCACTCTTGGCATTAGTTACAAGGGTCTCAGCCTTTCGACCTGGGGACACATCGGCATTGCCAATTGGGCCGATACCAAGGAGTTGGACTTCACCCTCAGCTATACCTACAAAGGTTTCTCTGTTTGCCTGACCGACTATTGGTTTTCACAAGGCAGCTATTTCCAATATAAGAACGGCAAGACCACCCACATCTGGGAGGCTGGTATCGGCTATGATTTTGACTTTCTTGCAGTCAAGTGGTTCACCAGCCTTTCTGGTAATGATGGTTTAAATGGTAGTGGTAATCGGGCCTACAGTAGTTATTTCGAACTCGCAGCCCCTTTCCGTCTGGCTACGCTCGATTGGTTGGTTACTGTCGGCTGTTCGCCTTGGTATAGCACGTTCTATGGTAATACACATTTCGCCGTTACGAATGTCACCCTAAAGGCTACCAAGGACTTCCTGTTCAAAGAGAAATACCATCTTCCCGTTTTCGCAGGTCTTACTGTAAACCCCGATTCCAAGAAGGTTTACCTCCTTTTTGGTGTCGGTTTCAACTTCGAGGCCAAACGTTGATAGTTTCCCCTTATGAATACAAAGAATCCACTCCCCCTGAAGAATAAATAGTATGAAATATATCAATGAATATGAGTGGATGTTTGCATTTTGTCCTTCAAATTTTGTATATTAGAACAAAAAGTAATATCTTTGCATCGATTTTAAGCAAAATGACAACTTAAGGTGATGATGAATACAAAATATATCTTTGTCACGGGTGGTGTGGTTTCTTCATTAGGAAAGGGCATCATCTCGGCCAGCATAGGTAAACTGCTGCAGGCACGTGGCTTTAAGGTCACGATTCAGAAATTCGATCCCTACATCAACATCGACCCTGGGACGCTGAACCCTTACGAGCACGGGGAGTGCTACGTGACGGAGGACGGTTTCGAGACCGACCTGGACTTGGGACATTATGAACGGTTTACGGGCATACACACTACGCGTAACAACTCGATTACGACGGGGCGCATCTACAAGACGGTGATAGACCGCGAACGGCACGGCGACTATCTGGGCAAGACGATCCAGGTGGTGCCGCATATCACGGACGAAATTAAACGGAGAATGTTGCGTGAGGGTCTAGACGAGGGCCTAGATTTCGTGATAACAGAGGTCGGCGGTACCATCGGCGACATAGAGAGTGCACCGTTTATGGAGGCCATCCGGCAGCTGCGTTGGCAACTGGGACGCGATGCCGTGTGTGTGCATCTGACTTATGTGCCCTATCTGAAGGCGGCGGACGAACTGAAGACGAAGCCGACGCAACACTCTGTAAAGGAACTGCAAGGGATGGGTATTCAGCCGGATATTCTCGTCCTCAGGACGGAACGCCACCTCGATGACCACGTGCGCATGAGGGTGGCATCTTTCTGTAATGTGGACTTGGAGTGCGTGGTGCAGAGCGAGGATATGACGAGTATCTACGAGGTGCCCGTGAACATGCAGAAACAGGGACTGGACGCTGCTATCATGCGAAAGATTGGAATCCCCGTAGGTGAGACGCCAACTATGAAACCTTGGCATGACTTCCTCGACAAACAGCGCAATGCCAAGCACGAAGTACACATCGGACTGGTGGGCAAATACGACCTGCAGGATGCCTATAAGAGCATTCGCGAGAGTCTGAATCTGGCAGGCATCTACAACGACGTGAAGGCACGGCTGCACTTTATCAATAGCGAGGAAATCAGTCGTGAGAACGTAGCCGAGAAGCTCGACGGTATGGCAGGCATCATCATTTGTCCTGGTTTCGGACAGCGAGGCATCGAGGGCAAGATTCTCGCTGCAGAATACACGCGCACCAACGAAATTCCCACCTTCGGCATCTGTCTGGGTATGCAAATGATGGTGATTGAGTTTGCCCGTAACGTGCTGGGCTACGAGGATGCAAACAGTCGCGAGATGGATGAGCAGACACCGCACAACATCATCGACATCATGGAGGAACAGAAGAATATCACGCAGATGGGCGGCACTATGCGACTGGGTGCCTATGAGTGCGAACTGCGGAAAGGCAGTCGCGTCTACGAGGCATACGGTGATGAGGTGCTGATAAGTGAGAGGCATCGCCATCGCTACGAGTTCAACAACGCCTACAAAGAGGAATGCGAGTCCAGGGGAATGAAGTGCGTGGGCATCAACCCTGCCGCAAACCTCGTGGAGATTGTCGAGATACCGGAAAAACGCTGGTACGTCGGCACGCAGTTCCACCCAGAATACTCGTCAACGGTACTGCATCCGCATCCGCTCTTCATGTCGTTCATTAGGGCTTGCATTGAATAATAACAAATTGGTAATCAAGTAAATCATAATAATAATTTAAGATAAAGGTTATGTGCGGAATTGTAGGATATATAGGTACGAGACGTGCCTATCCCGTATTGATAAAAGGACTGAAAAGATTGGAATATCGTGGCTACGACAGCGCAGGTGTGGCCATGATTAGTAACAATGGCAATCTGAATGTGTACAAGTCCAAAGGTAAGGTTGCAGACCTTGAAACTTTCTGCGAAGAAAAAGACACAACGGGTTGCGTGGGAATCGCTCATACAAGATGGGCTACGCACGGCGAACCTAACAGCACCAACGCTCATCCCCATTATTCTGCATCGGGGCGTCTTGCTCTCATACACAATGGTATCATTGAGAACTATGCGACAATTAAAGAGAATCTCATAGCTCGTGGCATACAGTTCAAGAGTGCCACAGACACAGAGGTGCTTGTCCAATTCATTGAGCACATCATGCTCAGCAACGACCTTCCGCTGCTCGAAGCCGTACAAGTGGCTTTTCGTCAAGTGATTGGTGCATACGCTATCGCCATACTCGACCGCGAACACCCTGACACTATTGTCTGTGCGCGTCAGAGTTCGCCGCTTGTCGTAGGGCTTGGGGACGATGGTGATTTCTACCTTGCTTCAGATGCCAGTCCCATTGCCGAGTATACAGACCGTGTGGTATATCTCAATGATGGTGATATTGCAGTGATGCGATTGGGCCAGGAGTTGAAAGTTGTGAATATCGATAACGAGACACAACATCCGAAGGTGAAGCAGATAGATGTCACTCTCGGTCAGTTAGAGAAAGGCGGCTATCCCTTCTTCATGCTCAAGGAGATTTTCGAACAACCCAATTGCCTGCGCGACTCCATGCGTGGCCGCATTAATGTAGAAGCCGACCGCATCACACTCTCTGCCGTAATCGACTACCGTGAGACTCTAATAAATGCACGTCGCATTATCATCGTGGCCTGCGGTACAAGCTGGCATGCCGGGCTCATTGGGAAACAGCTGATTGAGAGTTTGTGTCGCATCCCTGTAGAAGTGGAATATGCCTCGGAGT
This sequence comes from uncultured Bacteroidaceae bacterium, assembly GCA_905234735.1. Lineage (GTDB taxonomy): Bacteria > Bacteroidota > Bacteroidia > Bacteroidales > Bacteroidaceae > Physcousia. The sequence goes on from CAJOJA010000003.1 coordinate 87,293, forward strand.
TTCGTTATCGTCAACCTGTCATATACCCTGACGATGTGGTCATTGCCATTTCACAGAGTGGTGAGACCGCTGATACGCTGGCAGCCATTGAACTGGCACGCCAGGCAGGAGCTTTCGTCTTCGGTGTATGCAATGCTATTGGTGCTTCTATTCCCCGCCAGACTCAGACGGGTGTTTATATCCATGTGGGGCCAGAGATAGGCGTGGCATCGACCAAGGCTTTTACGGGACAGGTCACCGTGCTGTCAATGCTTGCACTCTGCATAGCCAATGAACGCCACACGATTTCTGATGAACAGTACAAGGAGATGGTGGCCGAGCTGACACGGATTCCTGCAAAAATGGAGGAAGCTCTGAAAACCAACGAGCAGATAGAACGCTTAGCAGCTATCTTCACCTACGCAAAGAATTGCTTGTATCTGGGACGTGGCTACAATTATCCCGTCGCCCTTGAAGGTGCCCTCAAACTGAAGGAGATCTCTTACATCCACGCCGAGGGCTATCCTGCGGCAGAAATGAAGCATGGTCCTATAGCCCTCATAGACAGCGAGATGCCCGTTTTCGTGATTGCCACGCGTGATAAACTTCATGGGAAAGTTATAAGTAACATACAAGAGGTGAGGGCACGAGGCGGACGTGTCACAGCCCTCGTCACTGCTGGTGATGAAGAAATCTGCAAGCTGGCCGACCATGTCATTGAACTGCCAGATACCCTTGAGTGTTTTCAACCTCTTATCGCCAGCATTCCATTGCAATTGCTGGCCTATCACATCGCAGTATGCAAGGGCAAGGACGTAGACCGTCCTCGCAACCTCGCCAAGAGTGTAACCGTTGAATAAAATGTAAAATTGTAAATAGTAAATTATCATTATGTGCGGAATTGTATCTATTTTTAACATAAAACAGCAGACCCCAGAGCTGCGACATAAAGCATTGCGTATGAGTCAGAAAATCCGTCATCGCGGACCTGACTGGAGTGGAATATATTGTGGTGGCAGCGCCATCCTGGCTCACGAACGGCTGAGTATCGTCGACCCGGAGAGCGGTGGCCAACCGTTGTATTCGCCTGAACGTAAGCAGGTGTTGGCGGTGAATGGCGAGATATACAATCATCAGGAGATACGCCGCCGTTTTGCTGGACAGTACGAATTCCAGACAGGTAGTGACTGCGAGGTTATTCTGGCACTTTATCGCGAATGGCGCCAGCAGTCTCCTTCCCTTCGGGAGGGGGTGGGGGGCGGCTCTTTCCTCGAAGACCTCAACGGCATCTTTGCCTTTGCTCTCTACGATGAGGAGCGCGATGAGTATCTAATAGCCCGTGACCCTATCGGCGTGATACCTCTTTATATCGGCTATGATGGCGACGACACCGTATATGTCGCCTCAGAACTGAAAGCCCTCGAAGGGCAATGCGAGCGCTACGAGCCTTTCCTGCCCGGCCACTATTATTGGAGCAAGGAGCCTGGAATGAAGCGCTATTACCGGCGCGATTGGTTCAATTATGAAGCCGTGAAGGGCAATCCCGCCAGCGTTTCTGCCATCCGCGAGGGACTGACCGATGCCGTCAAGCGCCAGTTGATGAGCGATGTGCCATACGGTGTGCTCTTGTCTGGAGGTCTCGATTCCTCGGTCATCTCAGCCCTTGCCGAAAAGTTCAGCGAACACCGCATTGAGGATGACTCGAAGACTCGTGCCTATTGGCCCCGTCTGCATTCCTTTGCCGTAGGTCTGAAGGGCGCTCCGGATTTGGCAAAGGCCAGACTTGTGGCCGACCATATCGGTACCGTACACCACGAAATCAACTACACCATTCAGGAGGGACTGGATGCCATCCGCGACGTCATCTATTTCATTGAGACCTACGATGTCACCACCGTTCGCGCCTCCACACCGATGTACCTATTGGCGCGAGTCATCAAGTCGATGGGTATCAAGATGGTGCTCAGCGGCGAGGGGGCCGACGAGATCTTCGGTGGCTACCTCTATTTCCACAAAGCTCCCTCGGCTCAGGCCTTCCATGAAGAGACTGTTCGCAAGCTTGGCAAGCTCTATCTCTACGACTGCCTCCGTGCCAACAAGAGCCTGTCGGCCTGGGGCGTAGAGGGCCGTGTGCCTTTCCTCGACAAGGAGTTCCTCGATGTCGCCATGCGCACCAATCCAGAGGCCAAAATGTGTCCTGGTCAGACGATGGAGAAGAAAATCGTCCGCGAGGCCTTTGCCGACATGCTGCCTGCCGAAGTCGCCTGGCGACAGAAGGAGCAGTTCAGCGATGGGGTGGGCTACTCATGGATCGACACGCTGAAGCAAATCACCTCAGAGGCCGTTGCCGACGAACAGATGGCCCATGCAGCCGAGCGTTTCCCCATCAATCCGCCGAAGAACAAAGAGGAATACTACTACCGCAGCATCTTCGCCGAGCATTTCCCCAGCGACTCTGCGGCTCGCACCGTTCCCTCCGAGGCCTCTGTCGCCTGCAGTACAGCCATCGCCCTCGAATGGGACGCCGCCTTCAAAGGCATGAACGACCCCAGCGGCCGAGCTGTCAAAGGCGTACACGAAAGTGCGTATTAACTTATGTAGTTGCTAAAGAGGTGCGAGCTAATGCTATAGTAGTGCATGGAGTAGTCATACATCTTCCATCTTACATCCCCATCCCATAATACCCTTGTCGACGGATTTCCTGCCATACGGCGCGGGGAAGTCCCTTGCCGTGGTAGTTGCCCTGGGCGATGGCCTGGCGCACCTGGGTGCTGCTGATGTCGAGCAGGGGGGTGTTGACGAGGCGGACGCCGGGGGGCAGGGCGGTGGCGTCCAGCTCGTAGCCAGGACGGGGGTAAACGAGGATGCGGTGGTGACGGAGTATCTCGTCGCTGTCCTTCCACTGGGGGAAGCGGAGCCAGTTGTCGCTGCCGATGACGAGGGCGAACTGGTGCTGGGGATAGGTGGCGCGAAGCTGCTGTAGCGTATGTACCATGTAGGAAGGCCGGGGCAGGTGCATCTCGAAGTCGGAAACTTGCAGGTGGGGTTTGCCTTCGACGGCCAGACGAGCCAGCCGAAGTCGCGAGGTGTCGTCAAGTAGGTCGGTGGCGTGCTGCTTGAAGGGGTTGAGGGGTGAGACGAGGAACCACAATTCGTCGACCAGTCCCCTTTGGCAGAGCCATTGTCCGAGGTGCAGATGACCCAGGTGAATGGGATTGAACGAACCGCCGAAGAGACCGATTAACATGGAAAAAATAAAGATTTAAAGATTTAAGAGTGAAGGAAATCCGTGAGCAGGGCAACAGCTTCGGCCTTGGCTGTTTCAAGGTCGTCGTTGACCAGTATCTTGTCGAAGCGTGGGGCGTAGGACATTTCCTCCTCGGCCTTGGCCAGTCGGCGTTCTATCTGTTCGGCATCGTCAGTGGCGCGGCTCACCAGTCGCTGGCGCAGCGCATCTACCGAGGGGGGCTGGATGAAGATGCTCAGGGCACGGTCGCCATAGAACTGCTTGATGTTGCAACCGCCCTTCACGTCCACATCGAAGACCACGTTCTGACCGTTGTCCAACTGGACCTCAACCTGCGACTTGAGTGTGCCGTAGAATCGGTCGGGGTATACCTCCTCGTATTCGAGAAACTCGTTGCTCTCGATTTTCTGGCGAAATTCTTCGGGCGAGAGGAAGAAGTATTCCACTCCGTCCTGTTCCTTGCCCCTTGGTGGGCGACTTGTTGCGCTGATGCTGAAAGCCAGCCGGAATTCCGGATGTTCCTGCATGAGATACTGCACGATAGTGCTCTTGCCGCTGCCCGACGGGGCGCTGACGATGATTAACCTCCCCCTATTCATTACATTACGTTTAAGACTTGTTCCTTGATTTGTTCCAGTTCGTCCTTCATGCGGACGACGATGTTCTGCATTTCGGCCTCGTTCGACTTCGAGCCCGTAGTATTGATTTCGCGCCCCATTTCCTGGGCGATGAAGCCGAGTTTCTTGCCCTGCCCGTGTCCGTCGGCCATAGTCTGGCGGAAGTAGGCGAGGTGATTCTGCAGGCGCTGCTTCTCCTCGTTGATGTCCAGCTTCTCGATGTAGTAAATCATCTCCTGCTCCAGCCGGTTGCGGTCGTAGTCGACCTCCTTGATGCTCTCCAGCCCCTCCACGATGCGCTGCCGAATCCGCTCCACACGGCTCTGCTCGTAGGGTTCGATGCTCTTGAGCAGTTGGGCGATGTTGTCCAGCTTCTCTTCGAACTTGCGCTGCAACGCCTCGCCCTCCTGTCGACGGAAGTCCATCAGCTGGCGTATGCAGTCTGCTACGGCAGTGCGTGCTACGGTCCATTCGGCTTCCGTCAGTTCGGTTGAATCCTCTTCGCGACTCATCACATCGGGCATGCGCAGCAGCAGAGACCACCAGTCCGTGGGTTCGGGGATGCCATACGTGTGGCTGTAGTATCGGATTTGTTTCCGATAGCTGTCGGCCAGTGCTCCGTTGATGGGGGCTGCCGTATCGCTGCCGACGTTTTCGACCCGCAGGCTGAAGTCCGCCTTGCCGCGCTCCAGTTCGGAGGCAATCATGCTGCGTATCTCCATCTCCTTTTCGCGGTATACGGGTGCAATGCGTGTCGATAGGTCAAGTGCCTTGCTGTTCAGCGACTTTATCTCTGCCGTGATTTTCTTTCCTTCGAATACGACTACGGCCTTGCCGTATCCTGTCATGGATAATATCATTCCTTTTCTTACTTAAATATAGTGCAAAAGTACAAATAATTTTGTATCTTTGCAAACGAATTAGTAAATCGTGAATCGTAAATCGTTAAATCGTAACTAAAATTGGCTTGCATACTACATATTGAGACGAGTACCAAGGTCTGTTCAGTGGCTGTCAGTCAGGATGGAGTCTGCATCTACGACCAGGCAGACAAGGAAGGCCCCAACCATGCCACCCTGTGCGGTGTGTACGTCGAGGAGGCTCTGTCGTTTGCCGAGAGCCACGCCATTCCCCTCGATGCCGTAGCCATAAGCGAGGGCCCTGGAAGCTATACGGGACTGCGCATAGGCTATTCGATGGCCAAGGGCGTATGCTACGGGCGCAACGTTCCCCTGATAGCCCTGCCCACGCTGGAGGTGCTGTGCGTGCCCGTGCTCCTCTACCACGAGGAGGTGGAGGACAACGCCCTTCTGGTGCCCATGATTGACGCGCGGCGCATGGAGGTCTATGCAGCCGTCTATGACCGTGCGCTGAAACCCGTCCGCCCCGTTCAGGCCGATGTCGTGGATGGAGACGCCTATCGGGAATACCTCGACCGCGGCCCGGTCTACTTCTTCGGCGATGGGTCGGAGAAGACAAAGACCGTCATCCGGCACCCCAATGCCCGTTTCATCGACGGCATCAACCCGCTGGGCAAGTACATGTTCCCCCTGGCCGAACGGAAGTTCCTGCGCGATGAGTTTGCCGATGTGGCCTACAGCGAGCCCTTCTATCTGAAGGAGTTCGTGGCCATAAAGTCGAAAAACCCTTTAACTTCCCTATAACTTCCCTTTAACTTCCCTTCAATGAAATACAACACCCAAAAAGAGAAACTTCAGATGCCTGAGTACGGAAGAGGCATCCAAGATATGATAGCCTACGCCACCGCTCTCCCCAGCAAGGAAGAGCGCCAGCAATGTGCAGAGTCCATATTCCGCATTATGTCCAGCATGCAACCACAGATGCGCGAGCTGCCTGACTACCGTCACCGCATCTGGGATCACATAGCCTTCATCTCCGGCTATCAGCTCGATATCGACTATCCCTGCGAAATCACCCATCTGGGCGCTGAAGCACCGAAGCCCGAACCCATAAAGTACCCGATGAAGGACATCGGTCAGCGACAGTACGGTTACCTGATTGAAGAGTCGCTGCGCCAGTTGGCCGAAATGCCCGAGGGCGAGGAACGCGATGTCATGTTGACCCTGACCGCAAACCAGATGAAGCAGACCCTCTTTAACTGGAACCGCGACGCAATGGATGACACGAAGGTGGCCAGCGACATCAGCCGCTACACCAAGGGGCGCGTATCGCTCGACCTTTCCACCTTCCATTTTGCTCCCGTACAAACCCTGCCGCGCCAGGACGCCGGGTGCGGTAAAAAGAGAAAGAAGAAATGAGCAGTTTCGTCATCGAAGGCGGTCACCGGCTGCAAGGTGAAATCATGCCGCAGGGAGCAAAGAATGAAGCACTGCAGGTGCTCTGTGCCACATTGCTGACGAGCGAGCCTGTGCGCATAAAGAATATTCCGGACATTGCCGATGTCAACAATCAGATTCGTCTGCTCTCCGAGATGGGGGTGAAGACCACGCAGAACGGGGTGGGCGACTTTACGTTTCAGGCTGATAGTGTGAACCGCGACTATTTGCGCAGCGACGAATATCTGTCGCAATGCTCCCACCTGCGAGGTAGCGTCATGTTTCTCGGCCCCTTGTTGGCTCGCTTCGGTGCTGCCTGTGTGTCGCGCCCCGGAGGCGACCAGATAGGCCGTCGCCGACTGGACACACACTTCCTGGGTTTCAAGAAACTGGGTGCCGACTTTGTTTACGACAAGGAACGTGGCATCTTTGACATCAAGACAGACGATCTGCGTGGCAACTACATGTTGCTCGACGAGGCTTCGGTGACGGGTACGGCCAACATAGTCATGGCTGCCGTCTTCGCCCAGGGCACAACGACCATCTACAATGCCGCCTGCGAACCCTACATCCAGCAACTCTGCCTGCTGCTCAACCGCATGGGAGCCCGCATTTCGGGCATCGCCAGCAACCGCTTGACGATTGAGGGCGTCACCAGTTTGCACGGAGCCGAACACACCATCCTACCCGACATGATCGAGGTGGGGTCGTTCATCGGAATGGCCGCAATGTGTGGACGCGGAGTCCGCATCAAGCAGACAGGATACAACCAGTTGGGCATCATCCCCTACACCTTCCGCCGCCTGGGCATAGAGGTGCGCCATGAGGACGATGACATCTTCATCCCCGAACAGGATCATTATGAAATAGACTCCTTCATCGACGGCTCGTTCATGACACTGGCCGATGCTCCCTGGCCCGGACTCACTCCAGACTTGCTGAGTGTGCTGCTCGTTGTGGCTACGCAGGCCAAGGGATCGGTCCTCATCCACCAGAAGATGTTCGAGAGCCGCCTCTTTTTTGTCGACAAACTCATCGACATGGGGGCACAAATTATTCTTTGTGACCCGCACCGCGCCGTTGTGGTCGGTCACGACAAACGAATGCCCCTGCATGGAGGCCGAATGACCAGCCCCGACATTCGTGCGGGCATCGCACTGCTCATCGCCGCCATGAGTGCCGAAGGTGTGAGCCAGATTGACAATATTGGACAGATAGACCGCGGCTACCAGAACATCGAGGCACGACTGAATGCCTTGGGCGCACATATCACACGAATCAAATGATACACGAGCAGGAGGTTGTACATATCGGCAAGTTGGGTAAGCCGCATGGCGTGAAGGGGGAGATTACTTTCACCTTCACCACCGATGTATGGGACAGGGTAGATGCCGACTATCTGGTGCTGATGGTGGATGGCATCCTGGTGCCTTTCTTCCTGGAGGAGTACCGTTTCCGTGGCGAGCATTCCGCGCTGCTGAAGTTCCTGGACATAGATTCGATAGAGGATGTGCAGGAGTATGCCGGTGCGGAAGTTTACTTCCCCCTGTCGTTGGTGCCCGACGATGAGGATGTCGACTATACGTGGGCGTACTTCGTGGGCTTCCGTGTCCACGATGCCGGAGCAGGCGAACTGGGCGAGATAGTGGCTGTCGACGAGTCGACGATGAACGTGCTCTTCGAAGTCCGAACAACACGGGGTAACATACTGGTTCCAGCAGCTGAAGACTTTATACGTGAGATAGACCATGAAAATCGAATCGTCCGTATGGACCTTCCGAAAGGACTTTTGGAAATATAAGTAACAGAGAGAATGAAAAAGAAAATAGCAATACTTGGTTCTACTGGGAGCATTGGTACACAGGCTCTTGAGGTTATTGAAGAACATAGCGATTTGTACGAAGCCTACGTACTGACGGCCAACTCACAGGCCGACCTTCTTATTCAGCAGGCCCGCCGATTCCAGCCGGCACAGGTGGTTATTGCCGATGAGTCGCGATATGACTATGTCAGTGAAGCCTTGGCCGACCTGCCCATTCAGGTCTATGCTGGAGCCGATGCGCTCTGTCAGGTGGTGCAGAATGATGAAGTCGACATCGTGCTGACGGCCCTCGTAGGCTTTGCTGGATTGCGTCCCACGGTGGCTGCCATCAAGAACCGCAAACAGATAGCCCTGGCTAATAAGGAGACGCTGGTCGTGGCTGGCGAACTGGTCACGCAGCTGGCGATGGAGAACCACGCAGCCATACTTCCCGTGGACAGCGAACATTCCGCCATTTTCCAGTCGTTGATGGGCGAACAGTCGGAGATAGAGAAAATCATACTGACTGCATCGGGCGGTCCCTTCCGCAAGTTCTCGATGGAACAGTTGCAGACCGTCACACCTGGTCAGGCGCTGAAGCACCCTAACTGGGACATGGGAGCAAAGATTACCATCGACTCCGCATCGATGATGAACAAAGGCTTCGAGGTCATCGAGGCCAAGTGGCTCTTTGGTGTCGAGGCCGACCGCATCCAGGTGGTGGTGCATCCACAGAGTGTGGTTCACAGTGCCGTGCAGTTTCGCGACGGAGCTGTGAAGGCCCAGTTGGGAGTACCCGACATGCGCGTACCTATCCAGCTGGCTTTCAGTTATCCTATACGTCTGGCAAGTACGTTTGACCGGCTCGATTGGTATCACATGGCCGACCTGACCTTTGAGGCTCCCGATCTCGGAAAATTCCGTTGTCTCGGTTTGGCCTTTGAGGCCCTGCGCCAGGGCGGCACGATGCCCTGTGTGGTGAATGCAGCCAACGAAGTGGTTAATCTGGCTTTCCGTCAGGAACGTTGCTCTTTCCTCCAGATGTCGGATATCATCGAGTCAACGATGCAGCGCACGACATTCGTCGCTCAGCCTACGCTCGACGACTATTTCGCCATCGATGCTGAGGCGCGACGCGTGGCCGATGAGTTGATTGCTTGAGAAATTTCAGGATAATTAAGGTATAATAGTTTTAAGGTTTAATTTTGAATTATTTAATATGAGTGTAATATTGATTAAGACCCTGCAACTGCTCGTGTGTCTGTCGTTGCTCGTGGTGCTGCACGAAGGCGGACATTTTGGGTTTGCCAAGCTGTTCAAGACCCGTGTGATGCGTTTCTATATGTTCGCCAACTGGGGTTTCCACCTCTTCAGCTCCTACGATAACTGGTTTCGTCGTCTATGCGGCAAACCGCTTATCACCAAACGTGGAGAGGAGGGGAATAACTTCTTTGCCAGGTTGCGCAATTTCTTCTACAGACTGACTGGTCAGAACGATAAAATCCAAACCGAAGGCCTTGGCAATAAGGAGTACGACCCAGAGGCCGGTACGGAGTACGGTATCGGCTGGTTGCCCATTGGTGGTTACGTGGCCATAGCTGGAATGATTGACGAGACGAACCAGAAACTGTCCGGCGAGCCGCAACCCTGGGAATTCCGTTCGAAGCCTGTGTGGCAGCGTTTCTTCATCATGGTTGGCGGTGTGCTCATGAATCTTATCACAGCCTTCGTGATCTACTGTGGCATCATGTTTTTCGTAGGCGAAGACCGCTTACCCATGCGAAATGTCACGCGCGGTTTCGCCTTCAATCCCGAGGCCGAGGCACTGGGTTTTCGCGATGCTGATATCCCCATCCGGGCCGATGGCGAAGAACTGGGCGCGTGGGGCGGACAGGTGCTGCGCGACTTGACCGATGCCCGAGTAGTAACTGTGCTTCGCGAGGGTAGGGAAGTTGATTTGACTATGCCCGACGAACGCCCCGATTTGTTGCAAGTGATGAAGATGCAACCAGCCTTTCTGGCCCCTGTTTCTGTGGCCCTGGTGGACAGCGTCTTGACTGATGGACCTGCTGGAAAAGCTGGCATGCAAGCGGGAGCGCGCCTGTTGGCTGTCGACGGAACGGACATCCGCTACTGGAACGATTACGATTCGCTCTACCTGCGCCGTCAGGATGTGTTGGCGATGAAGGGATGCAGTCATGCCGATAGTCTACGTATGCGCCGTATGCAACTTGTCTTCCTCAATCCTGATGCAGCTTCGCCCGATACCGTTTCGTTGCTTCTCGACGATAACTATATGATGGGCCTTATCCGCCATATCGACCTCTTGGACTATGAGGTGGAGCACATCGACTATTCGCTGCTTACCTGCATCCCTGCGGGCCTGAAGCTGGGTTGGAGCACTCTTTCAAACTACGTGGGCGACATGAAGTATGTTGCTACGAAAGAGGGAGCGCAAGAGGTGGGCTCGTTCATCGCCATCGGCAATCTCTTCCCCGAATCTTGGGACTGGTTGCGCTTTTGGATGATGACCGCCATGCTCAGCATCGTGCTGGCTGTGATGAACATTCTGCCCATTCCTGGGCTGGATGGTGGACATGTAGTCATTCTGCTCTACGAGGCCATTACGGGTCGCCAACCCAGTGAACGGGTGATGGTATGGCTCGAATATATTGGTATGGGTTGCCTTATCGCCTTGATGCTGTTGGCCTTTGGTAATGATTTCCGTCGCTTTATACTATAAGATAATGGGAAAGATTAATAATCTTTTGGCTGCCTCGCTACTATTGACTTTGGCTGCTTGCACGAAGGTTGACCCAGAAGAACAGGGGCGACAGATGCTTTGCGAGGCACGTGCGGCCTATACCCAAGGCGACTACACAGCAGCCCGCGATACGATTCTGAGTCTGCGTCAGCGTTTCCCCAAGGCTCTTGATGCACGTAGGCAGGCCATTTTGTTGCTCGACAGTGTGGAGCTGAAGCTTGCCGATGGTGACAGCTTGAAGCAAGAGTTCTTCCGCAGGAAACTGGAGCATGATGTGTTGAAAATGAGAGAATGAGAAAATGAGAGAAATAAGTCGCGAGGAGATGCAGCAGTTGCTGTCGGCCCCCATATTTCACCAAATTGGGCAGACGGCTGACGAACTTGGTTTGGAGTGCTATGTGGTGGGGGGCTACGTGCGCGACCTCTTTCTGGAGCGCCCGTCGAAAGATATTGACTGTGTAGTGGTTGACCCACACCAATCCTCCCAAAAAGAAAAGGAGGGTGGTACCGGACCCGGTATCGCTCTTGCCCAGACATTGAAAAACAAATTGGGACACAAGGCGCATCTCTCCGTGTTCAAGAACTTTGGCACGGCCCAATTGTCTTATCCTTCCCCCTCGGAGGAGGATGGGAGAGGGGCCGTGGAATTTGTTGGTGCCCGTAGTGAGAGCTATAGTCGCGATTCGCGAAAGCCCATCGTCGAGGACGGAACGCTGGAGGACGACCTGGATCGGCGCGATTTCACCATCAATGCTCTTGCCGTTTGTTTGAATAGCGAACGCTTTGGCGAACTCATCGACCAGTTCGATGGACTGCTGGATATGGAGGACCGTCTCATTGCTACACCGCTCGACCCTGATATCACGTTCAGCGACGACCCGTTACGTATGATGCGCTGTGTCCGATTTGCCACTCAGCTTCGTTTCCAGATTGAAGAGGAGACGCAGGAGGCTCTTGTGCGCAATGCCGAGCGCATACGCATCATCTCGCAGGAGCGCATCATCGACGAACTGAACAAAATCATGCTTTCGCCTCGTCCGTCCATCGGATTTGTGGAGCTTTCCCGTGCTGGTCTTTTGCCTATCATCTTTCCTGAATTGGCCGCGATGGAAGGGGTGGAGGTCAAGAATGGTCGTGCCCATAAGGATAATTTTTACCACACTCTTGAAGTGTTGGATAATGTGGCTGTGGCTACGAATGGAGATAACGATGGTCTTTGGCTTCGTTGGGCTGCTCTGCTTCACGACATCGGCAAGCCTCGCTCGAAGCGCTGGGACCCTATTGCCGGTTGGACATTCAAGAACCATAACTACGTGGGACAGAAGATGGTGGCTCCAATTTTCCGTCGTATGAAGCTGCCCTTGGACGAGCGTATGCATTATGTGGAGAAACTTGTAGGTCTGCACATGCGTCCCATTGCCATTGCTGACGAGGAGGTCACCGACTCCGCTGTGCGACGTCTGCTCTTTGAGGCAGGGGAGGACATTGATGACCTGATGCTCCTGTGCGAAGCGGACATCACCAGCAAGAATGCCGAGCGCAAGCGCACCTTCCTGCATAATTTCCAACTCGTTCGTGAGAAGTTGCGTGACCTTCAGGAGCGCGACAACTACCGCACCTGGCAGAACCCCATTACTGGCGAGGAAATCATGGAGACCTTCGGCCTTGGTCCGTGCCGCGAGATAGGCACGCTGAAACAAGCCGTCAAGGATGCTATCTGGGAGAGCCGCATCCCCAATACTCACGAGGCTGCTCGCGAGTATATGCTGCAGTTGGCCGCCGAGATGGGGTTGAAGCTCGGTTCTGCTACTTCGATATCGTGATGGGAATTCGTCGCACGTTCATCTGCGGGTCTTTCCGTCGATGACGGACGAGCCATTGGTTGAAGTCAGCGAAGGAAAGCTGGCGAGGTAATCCTGAGTCCATGCTGGTGTCTGCAGCTTTGGCAAACTGCTTTGGCGAGAATACGATGAAGACAAGGTTCTGTTCTGACGAGCGTTCGCACGTCATCGTATATTCGTCTACCACGGAGCGCTCCTCTGCTGGAGCCGATTTCTCGTGGAAAAAGACGTAGCGGCGGTTGGCCTCGATGGGGTAGATACCCGACTGTTGTCGCTGATAGGGTAGGAGGCAGAATGCCTGCCTCTCGGCATCCACCAGATAGACAGCCAGATAGCCACCTACTGGCGACAGGAAAGAGAGGTATAAATCATCGCCCGAGCGAAACTCGCCGCCCTCGAACTTGTCCTCTGTGCCATTGCGCAGGATGCGGCACTTCAGGTCAAAGGCTTCGGTGGTAATCTCGCGGGCACGTCCTTCCACGCGGCAACTGATGATGAGCATATTCTCGGCGTAGCGTGGTTCGGAGTATTCGGGCTCGCCTATGGTCTCCAACCATTCGCCTTTCACTTCAGTGGCGCCGATGGAGGAGAAATCGATATTCGATTTTCCGTTGCGGTTGTCCGTGAGCGAGGTGTTCACCTGCGACACTGTGGTTCCGAAGGCATCTGCCAGTGCCTGCACGATGGCGCGTTCCAACACCGTCTGGCGTGCCTCTTCCAGTGTCACGTTCGTGGGAGCGTGGTACGTGGCCTCGCCCTTCACCTTTATGATTTTCTGTGCTCCGAGTCCTACCCATATGCAGCAGAGCACCAATGTCAGTAGAGTCTTCTTCATAGTTCTCGGTTCATTGTTATGTTGAAAGTTTGTGAATGCTGCGAAGACATTTAGTCCTTGACCTCAAAGTAGTCTTCGAGCTCGGCCTGGGCTTCGCCGTTGTGGTTGGCGATGTCGCGGATGATGTGTCCGTTCTCCAGCAGGGCAATGCGCGGACAGATGTCGACGGTATGGTTCAGATTGTGACTGGAGATGAGGATGGTGGCACCCGTCTCGCGGTTGTAGTCGGTAATCAGATGCTTGATGACCGATTGGCTGGAGGGGTCGAGGAAGTTGAAGGGTTCGTCCAGAATGAGCACCTGCGGACGGAGTAGCATGGCAGCCACGATGCCCACCTTTTGCTTATTGCCGGCTGAGAGATTGCGGATAAGCTTTGTCTGTCCCGTCACCTCACCAGCCATGAAGTGTTCGAAGCGCTGCAGGTCGTCCTGTAGTTGTTCTTCGCTGATGCCGCTGATGCGGGCTATGAATTGGAAATACTCGTCGGGTGTCAGGTAGTCGATGAGGAACGAGTCGTCGATGTAGGCACCAGTCCACTCCTTCCATTCTTCGGTCTTGCTGACATCAACATCGTTGACCAGCACGGTGCCCGTGTCGGCCTTGATGAGGTCGAGGATGAGGCGGAACATGGTACTCTTGCCAGCTCCGTTATTTCCCACGAGACCCAGGATTTCCCCCTTGTTTATCTGATATTGTTCGATGTCGATGGCAACCTTCTCACCGAACGTCTTCTTGAGGTTATCTATCTTAATAGTCATAATGAATTATCAATTTTCAATTATCAATTATGCATTCTCAATTATCCATTGCGCGAAGCGCGAAAGCCCTCCATGTTCTCAAAGCGACGCAGCATGAAGCGTTGATAGATGTTGCGCAGCCAGATGTGGTGTGCGGCCAGGCCGACGATACCCATCAGGATAAGGGGTATATACCCCCATACAGGACCAAGTAGCAGTACGCAGACCTTCTCCAAGGCAATGGGAAGTAACAACATCACGATGGAGATGATATTCTGCAACATAGTGCCTGAGTTGGTCTTAGCAAGTTTGACGTTCAGCGGCAGGGTGTTCTTGTTGTACACGGCCAACTGGAAGACGCAGGGATAGAGCACTCCGACGGTGAAGAACAGGTAGCCAAGATTCATCCATACGCTGATCTTGCCGATAATCATCAAGGGCAAAATAAAGAGGAAGGGGATGAGCAGCATGGCGGAGTTGAAGTAATACTTGGCTCGCAGCAGGTCGTAGATACTGTCACGTCGGCTCATGAGTCCGTCGATGTAGTTTCCCTCGTAGCACATAACGGAGATAAGAGTGGTGGCTCCTAGTATGACGTAGTCGTAGAGGCAGATGAATGACTTCATGAATCCCGTATCGTACATATCGGTGAAGTAGAGTGCGAGGCTGAAGAACGTAATTAGGCCTATGCCCATGTAGAATTGTATGCGAGGTTGCTTGTTGCGCATGCGCAGACGGATTTCCATCTTCAGGTACTCGCCCATGATACCGTAGCGGTTGAGGACGGTGAACTTCGATGCCTTCTTCAGGTCCACCTCCTCCTTTTTCCCAATCTCGTTGTACACCATGTCCATCTGTAGCTTGTAATTAGCCCAGAAAGCAAAGGCTATGAGTGCGCCCACGATGAGGTAGGGTAGGAGCTGCCATTCGACAAACCCCTCCATGAACATCACGAAGGGTACACGTAGAACGTTGTGGTCGGGCAGCACGCAGGCGCATATCAAGGCTGCGTGCAGGACTGCCGGAACGAGGAACCAGAGCATGTGCTTCATGCACAGGGCACGCGTGAAGATGTAGCACAAACCATTGAAGACAAAGAGTAACCAATAGCCAACCAACCAGCCGAAGAAGGCCCACCAACCCATCAGGGGTACAACGGACACAAGGCCAAAGGGCACGAGGAAGAACCCCCAGAACGTGTTACCCCAGGAGAATATGTTACGCAGGAGGTAGCTCTTCATCAAGAACGAACGGCGAACGGGCAATAGGGCGTAGGCCTGTGCCTTCTGTGCCGGAGTCTCTTGCATCATGAAGCGCATCCAAAAGTCAATAATAAGCAGGTAGAAGAATCCACCGTCCAGACGATGGTAGGCCGCTGAATAATCGCCCTTCAGTCCGAAGCCCAGTGAGACGCCCATAATGAGTAGCAGGGCTGCATAGTAGGCCACCATGAACCAGGTGAGAAACTTCATGAAGCGGTTGCGCTCGAACATCGGGTGCCGCTCGTCCTTGAGCGATTCCGTCTTCTCTAGCAAGCGGTATAGTTGGTATTTGTTCATAGGCTATATAGGTCTTAGAGGGGTCCTATAGGGTTGCAAGATAGCGTTCGGCCTCGATGGCTGCCTTGGCACCAGAGCCTGCGGCAATGACGGCTTGACGATAGTGCGGGTCGGCTACGTCGCCTGCGGCAAACACCCCAGGAATGCCTGTGCGAGGACTGTCCCCCTCAACCAAGATGTACCCCGTCTCATCGGTCTTCACCCACGGGCGGAAGATGTCACTATTGGGTTTATGGCCGATAGCCAGGAAGAAACCGTCTATTTGGATGTCGTAGTGCCGTTCGTCGGCTTCACCCTTGCGATGTACCAGGTGGGCACCCTCTAGGTGCTCCGTTCCAAACAGACCTTCTGTGTTGTGTTCGAACAATACCTGAATTTTGGGATTCTGGAGCACGCGGTCTTGCATGATTTGCGTGGCACGCAGGTAGGGCTTGCGAACAATGAGGTAAACCTTCTGAGCCAATCCAGCCAGATAGGAGGCCTCCTCACAAGCCGTGTCGCCACCGCCAACGACAGCCACCGTCTTCTTGCGATAGAAGAAGCCGTCGCACGTGGCACAAGCCGAGACACCGCGTCCGTTGAAGTCCTTCTCGTCCTGTAGTCCTAGATACTTGGCCGTGGCTCCAGTGGCAATGATGATGGAGTCGGCAGTCACCTCTGTCTCGTCGTCAAACCAAACGTGGAAGGGAGTCTTCGATAGGTCGGTGCGCACGGCAATGGCGGGGCGCATCTCGCAACCGAAGCGCTCTGCTTGTCGGCGGATGTCCTCCATCAAGTCGAAGCCCTGCACTCCATCGGGATAGCCGGGGAAGTTTTCGACTTCGGTGGTCTGCGTCAGCTGACCACCAGGTTGTATGCCCTCGTACAGTACGGGGCTCAGATTGGCGCGGCCTGCATAAATGGCAGCTGTGTAACCGGCAGGGCCTGCACCGATGATTAAGCAACGAATATGTTCCATAATTTAGAGGGTAGTTAAAAGGGAGTTATCGGAGGTCAATGATTTCTGCGTTGGGATACTTCTTCGTAGGGAAGGTAAAGTGCCCTTCGGCAAATTTCTGTCCCGTCTTGAACGAAGTGACGACCAGTCGCACCCAGTGGCTCTTGCCTTGCCGAATGCTTACGCGAACGGGATTGTACTGGTTGTCGATTTCCAGAAACATCTCGCGTATGTCCTGCCTGGCATTGTCTGCATTGAGGTAGACTTTGTAACCTTCCTTTCCGTTGGACAGCGTGCCCTTCTTCATCTTGTAGTTGAATCCGCGTTTGTAGACGGAGAGGAAGGCATATGGGTTGAGAGTTTGCAGTTCAGTCCCTGTGGGTTCGGTCAGGTTTACCTCGTTGTCGCCTGTCTGCATACTCCATTGCTGTTTGCCATCGAACCACGTCAGCATGTCGGGCGTACTCATGTAGAGTTTATTTCCCATGATGTCCATTCGTCCGCTTGTTGACCCTTGGACTGTTTTGCCTGAAAGTGTGGTGGCGATGAATTGGAGACTGATGCCGCCGGCCTTCTGGATGTGTGCGGCCGTCGCATCCAACACCTTCCGTGTGCCTGCATCCTTCGTGCCAGCCAAGGCGGTGAGGGTGAGAAGGTGTGAAAATGAGAAAATGAGAAAAAGGAATATCGTACGTTTCATCTATATCTTAGCTAAACTTTTAAATTATCTTATATTCTCCAGAATTTGCATCAGTTCGATGTCGCCCATGCAGAGGACATCGCGCGGTTTAGCTCCTACTTGAGGGCCTACTACACCGATGCGTTCTAGTTGATCCATTAGTCGACCTGCACGATTGTAACCTATTGAGAACTTGCGCTGTATCATGCTCGTAGAACCTTGTTGAGTCTGAACGACAAGTTTGGCAACCTCCTCCAGCATGGGGTCAAGATGGTTCATGTCCACGTCAGCTGCCCCTCCGCCATCTTCGCCCTCCATAGCTACTGGCGGCAGGGGGAAGGGATGATTGTAGCTCTGTTGGCAAGCGATGTAGCTGGCAATGGCTTCCACCTCGGGGGTGTCGACGAAGGCGCACTGTACGCGCACGGGTTCATTGCCCGCCAGGAACAGCATGTCGCCCTTTCCAACCAGTTGGTTGGCACCTGGGCGGTCCAGGATGGTACGCGAGTCAATCATGGCACTGACCTTGAAGGCCATACGGGCTGGGAAGTTGGCCTTGATGGTTCCAGTGATGATGTTGGTGGTTGGGCGCTGAGTGGCAATAATCATGTGGATACCTACGGCACGGGCCAGCTGGGCGATGCGTGCGATGGGTAGCTCTATCTCCTTGCCGGCGGTCATAATGAGGTCTCCGAACTCGTCGATAATGACCACGATGTAGGGCATGAATTTATGGCCATTGTTGGGGTTCAGGTGACGCGCCTTGAATTTCTCGTTGTATTCCTTTATATTGCGCGCGCGAGCTTTCTTCAGCAGGTCGTAGCGGGTGTCCATCTCCACGCAGAGGCTCTTCAGCGTCTGCACCACCTTGTTGACGTCGGTGATGATGGGTTCGTCGGTGTCTTCGTTGCCCTCCACCTGGGCCAGGAAGTGGTTGACGATGGGGTTGTAGACAGAAAATTCCACCTTTTTCGGGTCAACCATTACCAGCTTCAGTTCGGCGGGATGCTTCTTGTAGAGCAGGCTGGTGATGATGGCGTTCAGGCCGACGGACTTACCCTGACCTGTGGCACCGGCCACGAGCAAGTGAGGCATTTTGACCAGGTCGACCATGAAGATTTCGTTCGTGATGGTTTTGCCCAGTGCCATAGGCAGTTCGAACTCTGTAGTCTGGAACTTGCGGCTGTTGATGATGCTCTCCATCGACACCATTTGGGGTTTGGCGTTCGGCACCTCGATACCTACCGTGCCCTTACCAGGAATGGGAGCAATGATGCGGATGCCCAATGCTGAAAGCGAGAGGGCGATGTCGTCCTCCAGGTTGCGAATCTTGGAGATGCGGATGCCTGGGGCGGGCGTAATCTCGTAGAGGGTAATGGTGGGGCCCACGGTGGCTTTGATGCTGCTGATTTCCACGCCGAAATTGTGCAGGACTTGCAGAATCTGGTCTTTGTTTTTCTTCTGCTCCTCCATGTCGATGGCCACGCGGTCGGTCTCGTAGTGCTTGAGCAGGTCGATGGTGGGATATTTGTACTGCGAGAGGTCCAACTTCGGGTCGTAAGGTTCCAAGGCCATTGTCTCGTCCAGCTCGGCTTCGGGTTCGCCTTCGCCCACGTGCACCTTCATTCCTTCCTGCTCTACGTCGCCGCGAAGGGGCTGCCCCGTTCCTTCTATTTCAAAGGGGATGTTCTGCGTCTCTTGTGGCACATCCTCTATGGGTTGATTGGTTTCGAAGGTGACAGTTGTTGCCGTGTCGGCTTTCAGGGTCAGTGGAGTGGCGTCCAGACTGAGGGTAACGGGGCTTTCGGACTCGTCCTGCGGATTTTCGTCGTCCCCCTCCTTTTCCGTAGTGGGTTCTTCACCGCCTTGGCGCTCGGCCCTGCGGCGTGCAGCCTCCAGTGTACGTCGGATGATGTGAATGGTCTCGCCGCTCAGGTAGAGCGCGTAGGCTACAGCAGTGACGATGAGTGCAATGAACGTTCCGGCCATGCCGATGTGCTCCTTCAGGTAGTCGAGGGCCGTAAACCCATGTCCGCCACCCAGTATGATGTAGCTGTCCTGGAACAGGAATGTCTGCAGGTAGGCGCCAGCTACGGAGAACCACACGAGCAAGAGGATGCAGTTGATGAGCCACTTCCAGAGTCGGATGCGTCCGATCTGCAGGATGCGGAAGGCCGTGACTATCATCAGTACAGGCAGTATGAACGTGGCTTGGCCAAAGGTGCGGTCCATAACGATTCTTACCAGCCAAACGCCGAAGCCTCCGAGCCAGTTGGCGGCCCGTTCTGCGTTCGGGTAGCTCTGGTCCTCGGCACCTGTGAACAGGTTCGAGGTGAAGGCTATGAGCATCAGTATGGCGCAGAGAATAAGTAACCCTCCGCCTATCCAGCGTATCAGTTCGCTGTTGCTGATGGGTTCCTCCATGTCGCCGTTGGCCGTGGCGGCCTTGTGCGGTTTCTCGCTTGTCTTCGTATTCCTTTTTTTTGTATCTTTAGTCATTTTGTAGGGTATGTTACGTGTACGTTATATCATTTAGCGTGCAAAGATACGTAAAAATCGGGAATTTTCAGCTATCTTTTGGCAAGTTTAGTGATAATTAACGATTCGGCTTTGTCAAAGCGGATTCAGGGGATGATGAAGTTGATGTATTCCTGTCGTGTGGAAACCTCCATGGGGAGGGTTGTTCCCGTGAGCACCTGTCCGTCGATGCTGATGCACGACTTGCTGGTCTCGTAAATGTGGATTTTCTGTCGCGAGCGGTAGGGGCGTACGTTGCGGTGGGCAAGGAATTTCCCCGTTGTCATCATGTACATTCCGGCCACGAGCTGGGCAACGGCAGGGTGGGATATGGTGGTGACGTCGAGCATCCCATTGTAGGGTACCGCGTTGGGGGTCATGCCGTAGCCTTGGGCGTTTCCGATGCATACGTTCATTAGCCGCCCCTCTATCTTTTCGTGGTTGATGCTGAGACTCATTTTCTGTTCCATACGCTGGAACAGGAGCAGCACGAAACTGCTCAGATAACTGAGTGACGAAAGCCCCCAGAATCGGTATGTCTTGTGCTTGATGTCCATGATGTTGGCTGCCAGTCCCAGATTAAGGCAGTTGAGGAAGTAGTGCTCGCGTTCTCCCTCTTTCAGGACTCCGAGATCGACTTTGCGGATGCGCCGTCGCAGGAGCACATTGACGGCCTTCAGCGGCTCGCCCTCGTCGAGGCCCCAGAAACGGGCATAGTCGTTGCCGTGTCCGTTGGGTATGATACCGAACGTCACGCTCTTGTGCAGTTCGGGGTCTACGGCCATCATCCCGTGTATGGCCCGATTCAGGGCACCATCTCCTCCGACGATGACGATTGTCGTGTAGCCGTTCTTGACCAGCATTGCTGCCAGCCGTTCCTCGGAGCCTCTCCCCTCGCTCTGCACGAAGTCGTATTCAACTCCCTGCTCTTGCAGGTATCTCCGTATGTTCTCCCATCGGCGATGTGTGTGCAGTACGCCCGACTTTGGACTGTAAATTATTCCCCAGCGTTCCATAATTCTATTATCTGCTCTATTTTTTCTTCCATCGGCAGTGTGGCATCTATCCAGTGGATGGGCAGTCCGCGACGCTCTTCCATTCCGCGGAACCACGTCATCTGCCGCTTGGCAAACTGGTGGATGGCAATCTCTAGCAGATGGAACATTTCTTCATATGTGAGTTGTCCTGTCAGGTATAGTGTCACGTACTTGTACTCCAGTCCGTAGCGGATGAGCCGCTCAGGTGGCAAGTGTCTCAGGAGTTCCTCCACTTCTTCAATCATTCCGTGCTCTAGTCGTTCCTTTAATCTTCTGGTTATCTTTTCTCTACGTAGATTACGGTCAATCTTTACTCCAATTGTTAGGCTGCGTCTGTCAGGGAATCGGACGGCCCCCAGTTCGTAGCTCTTCAGGACAGATTCGATGTACAGCCCTGTGCCTCCGCACATAACGGGAACCTTACCTCTGGCCGTGATGTTCATGTAGGCGTTTTGGAAGGCACATTGGAACTCGTAGACGTTGAATCGGTATCCGGCTTCTGCGATGTCTATCAGGTGATAGGGTATGGACGTACCCTCTACGATGTATTCATTCAGGTCCTTGCCGCTCCCTATGGTCATACCCCGATACACCATACGGCTGTCGGCCGAGATAATCTCTCCGCCTATGCGATGACATAGGTGAGCCGCAAGGGCTGTCTTGCCGCTAGCTGTTGGTCCAAGGATGGTTATCAGTTCATAATGCATAATGGGGCAGTGCCTTTCTCATTTTCTCATTCTTTCATTTTCCCATTTTCCCATCATCCCATGCGCGATATTTTCTCCAGTTCCGCTTCGTTGATGAGTTTTATCTTCTTGCCGTCGATGGCCACAAGGTGTTCACTGGCAAAGGCACTCAGGGTGCGTATGGCGTTGCTGGTGGTCATATTCGACAGGTTGGCCAGGTCCTCGCGGCTTAGGTAGATGGAGAGTGTGCATCCGTCCTCCTCCAGTCCGTAGCTGTCGCGCAGGTATAGAAGCGATTCGGCCAGTCGTCCGCGTATGTGTTTCTGGGTCAGGTTGACGGTGCGCTCGTCCGACATACCCAGCAGCTTGGCTAGGCTCTGGATGAAGAACCAAGCCAGGTTGTTGTTGCTTCGAATGAAGTTAACCAACAGGTCTAGGGGGATTTTGGCAATCAGGCTTGCCTCGAAGGCGGCCGCCGTGCAGTGGATGTTCTCGCCGGTGATGTAGGCTCGATAGCCGAAGTATTCCACGGGTTTGTACAGGCGCATGGTTTGTGCCCGTCCGCCTACTCCCTCCTTGTAGACCTTGACCTTTCCGCGCAGCAGGCAGAGCAGATGCTGGGGGATGTCTCCCTCGCGATAGATAATCTCGTTTTTCTTGTATTCCTGCAGTACGATGGTTTGTTCCAGCTGTCTTTTTTGATCGTCTGTCATGTGCTGACAGAGTGCAGACAACTTTTCCATCACATTTTTAATAGATTCTTGCTTTTTTGACATCGCAAATGTGCCTGAAAATGTGTTTAACGACACAAATTTACGCTTTTTGAGGCTTTCAGACAAGAAAAATGTAAAATTAATTGCCATTTCTTTTTGGCTTTTAATATTTTTCACTAAATTTGAATGTCCGTATGTCGATATGGGCCGCCTTAACTATCAAAATGTAAAACACTAACATAATCAACTACAACTATGAGTTATTTGCGCTTTGACAAGACTCTGATGACGAACCTTCAGGATTCGCTGCCCAAGGAAATCCTGCGTTCGAATCGTTCAGGAGCCTACTCGTGTACGACCCTGGTGGATTGTAATACGAGAAAGTATCATGGCCTGTTGGTTGTGCCTGTGCCCGAGTTGGACGACGAAAACCACGTCCTGCTCTCCTCGTTGGATGCTACTGTCATCCAGCACGGGGCTGAGTTCAATCTGGGCCTGCACAAGTACCACGGCGACAACTTTGCACCTCGTGGACACAAGTACATCCGCGAGTTTGACAGCCTGCAAGTGCCCACCACGACCTATCGTGTGGGTGGCGTACTTCTGCGTCGGGAGATGGTGTTCCAGCACTTCGAGAACCGACTGATTATCCGCTACACTCTGCTCAATGCCCACAGCGAGACGACCCTGCGCCTGCGCCCCTTCCTGGCCTTCCGCAGTGTTCGCGAGTACACCCACGAGAACAGTCGTGCCAGCCGCGACTATCAGGAGGTGGAGAACGGCATCAAGACCTGCATGTATCCGGGCTACCCCGAGTTGTATATGCAGGTGGACAAGGAGAACAAGTTTGTCTTCCAGCCCGACTGGTATCGCGGTGTCGAGTATCCGAAGGAGCAGGAGCGCGGATATGCTACGAACGAGGACTTGTACGTTCCTGGCTACTTCGAGTTCAATATCAAGAACGGCGAGAGCGTAGTCTTCAGCGCTGGTCTGTCGGAGATTAAGACCTCCTCGCTGGCTCAGCTGGCCGACTTCGAGGTCAACGTTCGCACGCCGCGCGACAACTTCTACAACAATCTGGTCAATTCGGCCCATCAGTTCATCATCAGCCGTGACGGCGAGAATTACGTGCTGGCCGGCTATCCCTGGTTCAAGTCTCGTGCCCGCGACCTCTTCATCTCATTGCCTGGACTGACGCTAACCAACAACGAGATTGAGAAGTTCGAGCTGGTGATGAAGACTGCCGAGAAGGCCATCCGCCAGTTTATTGCCGGCGACCCCATTGGCGTGAAGATATATGAGATGGAGCAGCCCGACGTACTCCTGTGGGCCGTATGGTGCATTCAGCAGTATGCCAAGATTGTGGGCCTGCAGAAGTGCATCGACAAGTACGGCCTACTGGTTCAGGAGATGATGGAGTGGATACGTGCCGGCAAGCATCCCGGTCTGGAACTCCACAGCAACGGACTGCTCTACGCTCCGGGTGGCAAGAACAAGGCCATCACCTGGATGAACAGTTCGTCGTTCGGTCGGCCCATCGTTCCGCGCACGGGCTACATCGTGGAGTTCAATGCCCTCTGGTACAACGCCCTGATGTTCAGTGCCGAGATATGCCGCCAGATGAACGACGAGAAGGTGGCCATCACGCTGGAGGGCCTGGCCAAGAAGGCGGGCGCCAGTTTCCTGGAGACGTTCCTCAACGAACACGGCTATCTGCTCGACTATGTCGACGGCAACATGATGTCATGGGAAGTGCGTCCGAACATGGTATTTGCTGTAGCCTTTGACTACAGCCCGCTCGATGCCAAGCAGAAGAAGTCGGTACTCGACTTCTGCACCAAGGAACTGCTCACCCCCAAGGGCCTTCGTTCGCTCTCGCCCAAGAGCGGTGCCTACAACCCGATGTACGTTGGCCCGCAGCAGCAGCGTGATTATGCCTACCATCAAGGTACGGCTTGGCCCTGGCTGGCCGGTTTCTACATGGAGGCCTGCCTGCGCGTCTTCGGCCGTTCGCGTGTCAGCTTCATAGAGCGCCAGTTGGTGGGCTATGAGGAGGAACTCTTCTACCATTGCATCGGTACGATTCCCGAACTCTTCGATGGCAATCCTCCCTTCCACGGACGTGGTGCCATCTCGTTTGCGATGAACGTGGCCGAAATCATGCGCGTCGTGAAGTTGCTGGATAAATATAATGAATACTAAAGAAAGGAGGCCATCACTATGAAAGTCTTAATGTTCGGATGGGAGTTCCCTCCTAAAATCTATGGCGGACTGGCCGTTGCCAGTTACGGTATCACCAAGGGTCTGAGCGTGCAGCCCGACGTAGAAACCACGTTCTGTATGCCCAAGCCCACGGGCGAGGAGGAGAAGTTCCTCAAGATTATCAACATGAGTCAGGTGCCCATTGTATGGCGCGACGTGAATTACGACGACATCAAGGACCGCTTTGTGGGCCACACGGCCGAGGACTACTATCGCTTCCGCGACCACCTCTATGCCGACTTCAACTACATGCAGGGACTGGACGATCTGGGCTGCATGGGCTTTGCCGGGGGCTATCCGGGCAACCTGCACGAGGAGATCAACAACTTCAGCATCATCGCAGGTGTGCTGGCGCGAAGCGAACAATTCGACGTTATTCACGCCCACGACTGGCTGACCTATCCCGCTGGCGTTCATGCCAAGATGGTGAGCGGCAAGCCTCTCTGCATCCACGTTCATGCCACCGACTTTGACCGTTCGCGCGGTAAGGTCAATCCCACTGTCTACAGCATCGAGAAGAATGGTATGGACCATGCTGACTGCATCATGTGCGTCTCGGAACTGACCCGTCAGACAGTCATCCACCAGTACCATCAGGACCCCCGCAAGTGTGTTGCCATGCACAATGCCGTGTACCCCCTGAGCGAGGAGTACCAGGCCATCGAGGGACAGAAGAAACCCGATGAAAAGGTTGTTACCTACCTGGGCCGCATCACCATGCAGAAGGGGCCTGAGTACTTCATCGAGGCCGCTAAGCGCGTGCTCGACCGCTCGCGCAACATCCGCTTCTGCTTTGCTGGTTCGGGTGACATGATGAATGCCATGATCGACTTGGCTGCGGCCTATGGCATTGCCGACCGCTGCCACTTCCCTGGCTTCCAGCGCGGCAAGCAGGTCTACGAGATGTACAAGAGCTCCGACGTCTTCGTGATGCCATCCGTCAGCGAACCCTTCGGCATCGCACCCCTGGAGGCCATGCAGTGCGGCTGTCCCAGCATCATCTCCAAGCAGTCCGGCTGCGGCGAGATTCTGGACAACGTCATCAAGGTCGACTACTGGGACATCGACGCTATGGCCGATGCCATCTACAGCATCTGTACCAACGAGGCCCTGCACAAGTACCTGGCCGAGGAGGGCATGAAGGAGGTCGATGGCATCACCTGGGAAAAGGTAGCCGTGCGCATTCGTTCCTGCTACGACCAGCTCATCTCGCGTGGCTACTTCGATGTGAACGACTATCATGCCTGATAAATTTAAAAGTGAAAAGTAAAAAATGAAAAAGTAATAAATGATTATGAAAACAATTTGCTTATATTTCGAGATTCATCAGCCGGTGCACCTGAAGCGCTATCGTTTCTTCGAGATTGGTACCGACCACTACTATTATGACGATTACGAGAACGAGCGCGCCATCACCGAGACCGCCCAGAAAAGCTACATCCCTGCCCTGACCGCAATGCTGGAGATGACCAAGACCTACGGCAAGCAGTTCAAGGTGGCCTTCTCGCTCTCCGGTGTAGCCATCGAACTTCTGGAGGTCTATGCTCCTGAGGTCATCGAGCTCCTGCAGCAGTTGGCCGAGTCGGGATGCGTAGAGTTTCTGGCCGAGCCCTACAGTCACGGTCTGTCGTCGTTGGCCAACGAGGAAGTCTTCATTGAGGAGACCAAGCGCCAGGCCAAGAAGATCAAGGAGATGTTCGGCCAGACCCCCAAGGTGCTGCGCAATTCCTCGCTCATCTACTCCGACGAAATCGGTTCGTTGGCCGGCCGCATGGGGTTCAAGGGCATGATAGCCGAGGGTGCCAAGCACATACTGGGCTGGAAGAGCCCCCACTTCGTCTACCATTGCGCCATGGACCCCAACGTGAAGCTTCTGCTGCGCGACTATAAGCTCTCTGACGACCTCTCGCTGCGCTTCAGCGACTCCTCGTGGAACGAATATCCCCTCTTCGCCGACAAGTACGTCGACTGGATTGCCCAGCTGCCTGAGGAGGAACAGGTCATCAACATCTTCATGGAGCTCTGCGCACTGGGCGTATTCCAGCCCCTGTCGAGCAACATCCTGGAGTTCCTGAAGGCACTGCCCGCTGTAGCCAAGGAGCGTGGTGTCACCTTCGCTACGCCCAGCGAAATCATCGGCAAGACCAAGTCCGTCAGCCCCATGGAGGTAGCCTATCCCGTCAGCTGGAACGACGAGGAGCGCGACACCTCCTGCTGGCTCGGCAACGGCATGCAGCGCGAGGCCTTCAACAAACTTTATCAGGAGGCCGACCGCATCCTGGCCTGCAAGGACCGTCGCATCAAGCAGGACTGGGACCGCATCCAGGCCTCGAACAACTTCCGCTACATGACCACCAAACCCGCCAGTGTCGGTATGTTCCGCGGCTTCTATG
This sequence comes from uncultured Bacteroidaceae bacterium, assembly GCA_905234735.1. Lineage (GTDB taxonomy): Bacteria > Bacteroidota > Bacteroidia > Bacteroidales > Bacteroidaceae > Physcousia. The sequence continues at coordinate 114,194 of CAJOJA010000003.1, forward strand.
ACTCGCCCTACGATGCCTTCACCAACTACATGAACGTCCTGGGCGACTTCATCAAGCGCGTACAGGACCTCTTCCCCGTCGAGGTGGAGAGCGACGAGCTGAATGCCCTCTACACCACCATCCACAACCAGGGTAAGGAATTGGCCGTGAAGGACAACGAAATCAGCCGCCTGCGTGCCCGTCTGGAGAAGTACGAGCCCGCTCCCGATGCTGAGAGCCCCAAGAGCTTGGAAGATCCCAAGAAGGAGGAGAAGAGGTCCGTGGCCAAGAAAGCTGCTCCTGCCAAGAAGGTCGAGTCCGCAAAGAAGCCCGCAGCCAAGAAACCTGCTACCAAGAAGTAGCCACTCTAACGGCATATCCGCATTTCCGCCCCATGAGACCTATTCCCATGGGGCGGAACTCTTTCCCGCTTTGACTTTAAGGCTCAACAGAGGACACAATGTAGGAGAATAGTAATGCGAGTGCACGCGCGTTACTAATGGCGAGAACCCCAACATTACTATTAACCAACATTCGAAGTTGTTAAAGTACTCAGTAGCCCCTCCACCGAAGGCTCCATCGGCAACATACCGTTGAATAGGGCCTTAAGTCGTCCTTCATCTTCAATGAGTTGGCGCAGTTGTTCCAGCCGGAGGGCATTGGGCGAATCAGGAAACCATAGGTGCAGATAGCCCTCGCGGCCGTATTTCTCTCGCAGGTGCTGGAGCATCCGGCGGTAATGTTCGTCACGCGATAGAGTGGGATAGTGGTCAAGGCCAAACTGGATGGTACGGCGGATGATGGTTTCGGGGTCGATGTAGCGGTCTGCCTCCGCCACGATGCGTCCGTAGATGGTTCGTGGTGCATGAGCTGCCGAAGCCCGGTGGTCCTCGGCAGCATCAGCCATGACCTCGACTTCTTCCTCCGTAAACCACTGGCGCAGGCGCTGGTCGCTGCGGATGATACGGGCCGATGCCTCGTGGTGCAGTTCGCGCCCTTCGACGAGTCCGGTATCATGGTATGCAGCAATGGCGTACACCATGTCGGGGTTCACGTAGAACCGACGGGCCAGTTCCATGCTTTGGCTGATGACCATTTCTGCATGACTGCGCTGATGCGCTTTGTCGAAATGGTCGTAGCGGGGTAGGATCTCCGTCTCGATGTATTGTCGCAACTCCGCATTCGTAGTACAGTTTTTGCTGTTCATCTTTTTACTTATTACGGTTGCAAAGGTACGTTTTAATCGCGAATGCGGCAAATGCCAGCACAAAAAATGAGTGAAATATGTCGCGGTTTTAATTTTATATTGTACCTTTGTACTGCCAAATTAAAGATTCGTAATATGAAAAAGACATTTGTTGCACTATTTTTGAGCATTATTATATGCTGCGGTATGGCTTCTGCCCAGAAGGTGCAGAAGAGCGAACTGCAGCAACAAGCCGAAGCTGCGGCTAACAATAAGGGGGGTAGTGTGGCATCGGCGCGCTACCTGTACATTCGCGCCTTTGAGGACTATGCTGGAAAAAACAAACCCCAGTCGGCAACGGAGTGCGCCGTGAAGGCTGCGGCCATGTACTATAAGGAGAATTATTACAAGGAGGCCTTTGACCTACTGCGTCGTGTCGACCAAAACATCAGCGCGTCCCAGCTGTCGGAGAGTGAAAAGGCCGCTCTGCGCTATCTGACAACGAAGGAGCACATGCAGATGTATATGCGTCTGAAAAAGGGTACGAACGTCAAGGAGCAACTCAATATCATGGAGAACTTTGCCACCCAGTCGGGCAAGGAAGATGTGCGGAACGATATGCTCTACAACAAGGCGGTCTACTACTACACGTTCGGACAAAACGCACAGGGAAACGCAGTGTTCAAGGAACTGTCCGTGAAGCTGACAGCTCAGAAGGAGTACGATAAGGTCGACGAAGTGTATCGTACACTGATTTCAAGTGCCTGTAAGTCGGGAAGTTCGAACATGGTTGCCCAGTCCTACAACAACTATATCGCCTGGAAGGATTCTGTCAGCGCGCTGAAGGTGCGCGACGAGATAGGTGCCCTGAAGCAACAGATAGCCGACAACGAATCCAGTATCGCCGAGAAGGACAGCAAACTCTCGTCGCGCTGGGTGGTGATTATCGGGCTGTGTGTGCTGTTGGCTGCCTTGTCGGTAGCTCTGGTCCTGGGAGGCATAGTGCTCATTCGCTTCATCCTTCGGAACCGCAAGCAGAAGAAGACCATCCGTGAGCTCAAGGAGAACAACGCCCTGAAGGCGAAGTTCATCAGCAACATCTCGGCTCAGTTGGAACCGACGTTGCAGAAACTGGACGAGCGCGCACCCGAGGTTCGGGCCTTGCTGGACTTCTCGAAGCACATACAGGTGCTGTCGGAACTGGAGAACAACTCACAGGCGGAGGTCGAACGGACAGATGTCTCCCTCCAGCCTTTTGCCGAGGGGCTCATGAACGAGATCCGAGACCAGCTGCGCAGCAATGTCACCTTGACGATGAATGTTCCGAAGCTGAGTGTCTCCATGAATAGGGAATACGTCGCCCACATCCTTTCGCACTTGCTGCGGAATGCCGCATTGTATACTCACGAAGGGGGAAAGATAGAACTGGACTTCATGAAGCGAAGCGCCCACACCTGCCAGTTCCTGGTTTCGGATAACGGACCGGGCATCCCCGAAGAAAAGCGCGAGGACGTCTTCAAACCCTTCCTCGAGATTCGCGACTTGACCACTGGCGACGGCCTAGGTCTGCCCATCTGCAGGCAGATGGCATTGAACATGGGCGGCGAACTGGAGATAGATTCCATGTACAACAAGGGGACGCGTTTTGTGTTGAAGTTGCAAATGTAATGCAAAAAAACGTTAAAGTCGACGGATTGTGAAGAAAATGCATTACCTTTGCAGTCGGAACATCAATAAGATAGGATGAAAAGAATCATATTACTGGCAATATGCCAATTTCTGCTCGTGACCACGATAATGGCCGCGAATATCGACAGCCTGAAGGTGGCCGCCGACAGCGCCTATGCTCGCGAGGATTTCGACAAGGCCGCCCGGCTCTACCACCGCATTGCCAAGGCGGGTGAGAGTGCAACCGTCTGTTACAATCTGGGCAACTGTTACTATCGGAACGACGACATAGCCCATGCCATCCTCTGGTACGAAAGGGCCTTTCTGTTGAGCCCGGGGGACGAAGACATCCGCTTCAACCTGGACCTGGCCCGCTCCAAGACCATCGACCGTGTGACGCCAAAACACGAATTCTTCTTTGTCACTTGGTATCGTGCGATGACCAACTGGATGAGTGCCGACAACTGGGCACGCACGTCGGTCGCCTTCTTTGTCCTGGCTCTCATCAGTATTTCCATATATATATATGGGCGGCAGATATGGTTGCGCAAGGTCGGTTTCACGTTGGCAATAGTCCTGATTCTGCTGACGCTTCTGGGCAATCTCTGCGCATGGTCGCAGAGTGTCTACCTGCAGAACCGGACGGGTGCCATTGTAATGTCGGCTTCGGCAGTGGTCAAGAGCACACCTGCCCAGTCGGGCAGCGACTTGTTTGTCCTTCACGAGGGAACCTACGTCAGCATTCGCGACAACTCCCTGAGCGAATGGGCCGAAGTATCGTTGGCCGACGGCAAACAGGGCTGGATTGAACGTAAACAGATTGAAATTATATAAGTCCTATAAGACCTATAAGACCTACCCCCAATGATAGAGCAACTGAAAGCATGGGACAACAGCCTCTTCCTGGCCTTGAACGGTAGCGATTCTGTCTACTGGGATGCCGTGATGTGGATTGTCACCAAAACGGTTACATGGCTGCCTCTACTGTTCGTCTTGCTCTACGTGGTGATGAAGAATAGCGACGTACGCCGCTTGCTGCTTATCATTCTTGCGATGGCGCTGACGGTGGCCTTGGCCGATTCGCTGTCGAGCGCTGTCATCAAGCCACTGGTCATGCGATGGCGTCCGACGAACGATGCCACTTTCCTTCACACCATCGACACCGTTTTCGGCTACACGGGCGGGCGCTTCGGTTTTGTCAGCAGCCATGCGGCCAACACCTTCTCCCTCTTCGTGTTCCTTTCCCTGCTACTGCGCAGCCGCCTGATGTCGGTGTGCCTTTTCGTATGGGCGTGCCTATCCTCCTATTCACGCATATATCTTGGCGTACATTTTCCGGGCGATATCCTATGCGGGGCCATTCTGGGTATGTTGGTAGGCGGCCTTGTCTATTACCTATATAATTATATGAGTAATCGCATTTGCGGCGAGCGCAAGTTCTATTCTTCGGCTTACACCCCGACGGGCTTCCTCCACAGCGATATGAGTGTTGTTGCGTTTGCCTTCATGGCCACATACTGCGTGGTGTTGCTGGCCGCTATCCCCTTGGCTGCCAAATGATATTGAAAAAAGAAAATAAGATAATTCCGATATGAAAAGACTGATACTTGCTTGTCTGTTGATGCCGCTGGTCAGCATGGCCCAGGCACAGGAAGACGTTTGGGAGTGGTTCCAGAACCAACGCCCAGAACACATCGTGGAGGATGCCAATCCCCAGAGCGCCCTCAAGGCTCCTCGCCGCATAGGTTCGCAGGCTACTGCCCCCTTGCATTCCAGGGGGGAGCAGCATGTGCCGGTGGTGTTGGTGGCATTTGCCGATAAAGTCTTCACCGCAGCCGACGGCGACGATGCTGTTCGCGAGTTTTACGATAAGTTCTGCAACGGAACGATGGATGGGAAACTCTACACGGGGCACGGCAGTCACGGCAGCATCCGCGACTACTTCGTGGAGCAGAGCGACTCCGTCTTTTTCCCTCTGTTCACAATCATAGGTCCCGTTACCCTGGACAGTTGCTACGCCTATTATGGTAAGAACTCTGGGGACTCGAAGGACGTGAACTTCTCCAAATTCCGCGACGAGGCTATAGTCAAGGCCATAGATCTGCATACGGATTGGGGACGTTTCGATAACGACGGCAACGGCAGCATCGATATGGTCTTCTTTGTCTATGCCGGTCTGGGCGAAAACAGCGGTGGCGACGAGGATTGCATCTGGCCCAAGGAGAGCACCGCCAAAGCCACTATCAGCGGACGCGTCTTTGCCACCAGTGCAGCAACCTGCGAGTGCCGTCCCAGGTCGAAGGACGAAAACGGACACATTACGGCTACCCGTACGGACGGTGTAGGTGTCTTCATCCATGAACTCAGTCACGCCCTGGGACTGCCTGACTTCTACGATACCAATTACAAGGGCTTCGGCATGGACCTCTGGAGCGTGATGGACTACGGCGAATACGGCAACAACGGATATAACCCTGGAAATTATACGGCCTACGAGCGCGACTTTATGGGATGGCGTCCGCTGAAGACATTGACAGAACCCTGCATTGTGACCATCCCCTGTTTTGCCGATGGAGGTTATGGCTATAAGATTCAGAACCCCGCCAGCGCCAACGAGTACTACGTCATCGAGAACCGTCAGGCCAAGGGCTGGGACGACCAGATTGGGCGCATCGGTCACGGCTTGCAAGTGACTCATGTCGACTATAACGCCGAAGCATGGAACGGCAACCGGGTGAACACTGTTGTCAACCACCAACGCATGACCATCATCGCTGCCAACAATAACTACAACGGTACCAATGCCACCAAGGATGCCAAGGTCTGGCAGGCTGCTATTAGCGGCCATCTCTATCCTGGCGATACGTTCAATTACGAGCTGACGGACGAGAGCACGCCTGCTGCAGCGGTTTACGAGGGCGGACTGATGCACAAACCCCTGCGCAATATCACGGAGAACGAGGACGGCACCATCACGCTGTGCTTCCGCACGAACGGCCAGCTCGAAGCGCCCGCTTCCCTTGAGGTAGGCAATATCCTTATGGACGGGGCCGATGCTCGCTGGGAGCCTGTGGACAATGCCACGACGTATGCCTATGAGCTATATAGTGAAGAAGAGGAACTACTCGTCAGTGGAACGACCATCGACAATGCCTGTCGTCTTGAAGGCCTGCCTTCCTCCAGCCATTTGAGCCTGCGCGTTCGGGCTTTGGCCGATTCACCCGAGGACTATCTTCCGAGTGAGTGGAGCGACGGGTACCGTTTCGACACGTTGGCCGACTACATTGATTCCGTTGCCGACAGCGACCAGTGGGTCGAGGTGTTCTCGACTAATGGCGTCTGCGTCAGCCGTTGCCGTAGTGGGCAGGTTGGGCGCCTCGATTTGCGTCGTGGCGTCTACGTGGTTCGTTGTGCCGACGGCTCGGTTCGTAAGGTATTGATGCGCTAATCCAGGAAGCCCTGCCGGCGCAGCGTGTCCAGGAACACTCCCGATAGGGCTTCGTTGTCTTTCCGCGTATATCGTATTTCTGCAAACACCTGGGCCAGTGTCTCCTTGTGGTTAAACTCCACGAAGTGCTGGTTCTCAGGCAGCGACTCCTTGGGGCCGTAGAGGCAGTCGATGTCGGCTGCGTCGTAGTCGCTATACGTCTCGCGGTGCACGATGGCCTCCAGGGGCAAGCGATCGCTGAGCACCGGTTGTTCGTCGGGCCAGCCGATGGTCAGTGTGGCGATGGGCATCACCAGGCGTGGAAGTTTCAGGATGTCGATAATCTGCTGGGGCTGATAGACCGTCGTGCCCAGATAGCATACGCCCAGACCGGCTTCTTCAGCCAGGTTGCAAAGGGTTTGGGTATAGAGCAGTGCATCGCTGGCTGCATTGATGAAGCTGAGGAAGTTGTCGTATCCAGGTTCCGCCCGACGCTGCCGACACCATTGGCTGGTGCGATTGAAGTCTGCGCAGATAGTCAGCACGACGGGAGCTTGCACGACCATGGGCTGATTGAAGTGACAGGGGGCGAGCCGTTGCTTCATCTCCGCGTCGCGGGTAACCACCACGCTGTACAACTGCAGGTTACCCATCGTCTGGGTACGGGCTGCGAGCTCGAGCAACTGGTCGAGCAAACTGTTGTCAACTTCCTTCGCCTTGTACTTGCGGATGCTTCTGCGAGTCTTTATCGAGTCTGTCATAGTGCTTTATTTGTTTTTCGGTTGCAAAGATACAAATTAATCCCTAATCCCTAATCCCATTCCAAAATAAATTTGTATTTTTGCACGATAAATGTGTACCGACATGCAAGAACAAAACACCGAAGAACTGCGCCCAGAGGTTGTGGAAGTCCGCCCTGAGGTGCTTGAGTGCGATGTTGTCCGCTTCCAGAACAACAAGGAAAAGTGGGTCGCTTTTGTGGGCCTGCTGAACGGTGAACCCTACGAGATATTCACAGGTCTGATGGACGACGACGAGGGTATCATGATTCCCAAGAGCGTCAGCAAGGGCCGCATCATCAAGGCCGCGACGTCCAACGGCAAACGCTACGATTTCCAGTTCGAGAACAAGCGAGGCTACAAGATTACTGTCGAGGGTCTCTCCGAGAAGTTCAATAAGGAGTATTGGAACTATGCCAAGCTCATCAGTGGCGTCCTGCGCTATCGAATGCCGTTGGAGAACGTCATTCGTCTGGTCAGCAGCCTATCGCTCGACGATGACAGCATCAACACCTGGAAAGCGGGTGTGGTGCGTGCGCTGAAGAAGTATGTCCCAGGGGCAGCAGAGGAGGAGCAGAAGGATGAAGATATTTATTAACGACATCCGGCTTCGTGCCCGTCACGGCGTGCTGGCTCAGGAGCGTGTCGTGGGTGGCGACTTCCTCGTTTCTGTGGTAGTAGAGACAGAACAGGAGCAGGCTGCGGAAACCGACAATCTGGCAGACACCGTCAACTACGCCCTCATTGCCGATGTTGTGCGGCAGGAGATGGGCCAACCCAGTCAGTTGCTTGAGCACGTCTGCGGACGCATCTGTCGCCGTCTGCTCAGCGAATTTCCCTCGTTGTGCAACGCCACGGTGCGCATCACCAAGGAGAATCCCCCCATCATCGGCCTTCAGTGTGCAGGGAGTGGGGTAGAACTGAGCATGGCTACTTGACCTCGTACCACTTCTTCTGCACATACTAAGCCTTCTTGCGCTCGCCCTTGTCGCTGACGATGATGAGCTTGTCGTGGGGTATCTCCCAACGCATCTTCGGAGCATCGTTCACGTCGCGTAGAGCCAGTCGCCGCCCTAAACTCAAAATTTACACCTATTGCTGTCCGAGAAAATGCGTACCTTTTTTCATGTGGAGATCAAAATGTTTTAGTGGACGGTAATAAATCTTTTTTTTCTGACTTCGGCGATGCATTCCCCTGCTCGCGCGTACGCCTATATTAGTTTAGTCATTTTTCTTGTCGAGTATGTCCATGATGTCGAAGAGAGGTTTTACTTGTTGGTGACATAGCCTTTTAGACCATCCCACTTCCTGTCATTCTCTATCTCATCCTCGTTTAAATGTTAAAACCGCCGAAATTAAGGGCTGAATATTGCCCTCACTGCCCTCACACCCTCACGGTCCCTCTATTTATCGACCATGCAGACCGTGAGGGTAGAGTGAGGGCGTGAGGGTGGAATGCTTAAAACAAGTATTTGAGACGTGTTTTACCAGCCCTTACCACGCCCGGGTAATCCGTTTACCCGAATGGGGTAATCCGTTTACCACGTCAGGTAAAACGTTTGTTCACGTATGGTAGCGACCGCTGCCTCCCGATGCGTCGCCTGCTGCATTGTGCAGCATCGCTTACTGTATCCTGATGCTCTGCCTGCTGCCTCCCGAGAATCCTTACGACGAAAAACAGACTAAAATTTCGTCTCCATCCGCGTTTTTCACCATTTTGCCCTCACGCCCTCACTTTGCCCTCACTCCACAGAGGTGCGATAAACATTGGCATTGTGAGGGTGTGAGGGCAGTGAGGGCAAAAAAACTGAGTCACCCAAGTCGCCGAGCAAAACTCCCTGTTTATCGGGTAGGCAAGAAGGTTATGCACTTGGAAATGTTAAAACCGCCGAAGTCAGGAAGAATGACTGCACAGGATGGGAGGCTATTTCCTCAGTTTGCCTTTACTTTCCAGATATTTAGTGAAGGTCTCCCACTGTGCAGCTCGTTTTATACGGTTGGCTTGCACACGCTCGTCATTGATAAACTGAAGGGGGTAGCAGTCGTAGAGATGGTAGTGACCGTCATCGATTACTTCACCGTCAATCTTTCCGCAGCAGAGTACGAGGTCATCGAATATTTGGTTACAGATGAGACCGACGTGGGTAGCTCCGCCAGAAAAGAGGTATTCGCCACTTAGGTAGAAGTCGACCCCGGCAAGCAATGGTATTGTTTCACGCAGCGGCCCCATCGTGTCGCGGAAGCGTATTTCACGGGTATTCACGTCGAACCACAGGATATCATCCTCCGAAAAAAGTGCATTATGAGTATCCTCGATTGAGCGAGTCCCTGAAGAACTAATACCATAGGCATAAAGTGTTGAGGACTCAACAGGATCGGTCGTGGAAGGCTTCTCTGTCACTTCGTCGTCACTGCCGCACGCAGTCATCGACATACAGGCAATGGCTATCGCCACTGTCCAAATACTGTTCTTGATAATCTTCTTCATAACAATGTTTTTTTAGATGAATAATTGGAATGGATCTCCATATATATAGTCCGTCGAACATTGAAAAGACTGCACCGATTACCAGGTAAATCTAATTCCCAAGGGCAAAGAGAACGTAAATGGATGCTCTGTGCGATAGGTTTCAACGTTGCTGCCTGTCGGGATATAATATTGCAGGCTTGGCTCTGCAAACAATCCGATGTTGGGCGTGAATTTGTATTGCAGGCCGAGGCCCGTGCCGACCGACCACTGCCACGGAGCACGGAAGGTAGTCTTGTCGGTAGCCTCCAATATGCCATGCAAGTAGTAACTTGTATTGAACGTCGAGTGAACGGGGATTTCCATCGTCAGTCCGAGACTGCCGTAGAGACTCCACGCCTTTCTGTTGTATATGCTGTAGATGCCCTTCACGGGGATGCCGAGGTAATGGATGGTCTGCTGTTCGTTGATGGTGTTGCCGTTTGAGCCCATCTCAAACTCAGACCTTATCCGACTATAGTTCAACCCGGTCTCCAGCGCGAAGCGATGATCCAGTCTATACTTCAACGCCAACGAGAAGTTAATGGGCATGTAGTGGTGACTCTTTCGGATAATCTTATCTGCGCCTGTACCTGGGGCATCGCCTGCATTGTTCAGGGCAATGTTCATGATGACGCTGCGAGTATGACTATTGCCATTGTCGGGATTGTCGGCTAAGAAGGCTGCATAGTCGCTCCAGTTCTCGAAAGTGACAGGCGATGGCGGTTCACCAGAGATGGCTAACGTCGGTGTTTCCGTGAAGCTGTATGGGCGGCTCGCATTTTGCTCACCCATGCCTCCGGCGTATGCGAGGTCTATTGACCACCTTTGCTTATTGCGGGGTCTGATGACCGGTTTGTCGGGGAACAAGTCGGCAATGTTGTAATGAGGCAGATTCAGCTTATCTATAATATGTGTCGTATCTGCTTGTTCGTTATTCTTTATTGTGTCTGGAGTAGTCTGCTCCTGTGCAATCATCTTTGCCAAGGAGTCCGGCATAATGGAATCAAGAGTCTGGGCAATGACTGGCTGGAGCGTATCAATCGGCGTATGATGTACTGGGATATGTACAATTACAGGTTCTTGTGCCTGTTCTGTTGATGGTTCATTTGTCTGTGTTTTTTGCTTAGGCGTATCTTTCTGCTTGGCAATGGCGGGCTTTTCTTTGATTGTGATATCTTCTTTTTTGAGTAGAAAAAACGTTAAGGGGATGAGCAACAACAAAAGTACCGCCCAATACTGCTGCATCATCTTGCGGAGTATCTTCTTGGCCCGCGCCAATTGCGACGATGAAGAATGAGGTTCAATGCCCAGCATTTCTGCAATCTCCTTGTGCGACATACCTTCAAAAACTGAAAGTCGGAACACCTTGCCATATCCCTCCGGCAACTTGTTTATCAGCTTCAACACTTCTTCCAATGGAACACCTTTCACACTGGCCTCTTCATTAGGAGCTACCAACGACTCTGTTTCCTCCCATGGAACGAAGGAAAGACTTTTCAGATGGTCTTTGTATTTCGATGCTACGTTTCGTGTAATCGACATCATCCATGATTCAGCCTTTCGATTGTCTCGCAAACGGTCAAACGAAGTAAAGATAATTACAAAAGCATCGTGCAACACATCATCCACCGCCTGTTCGTCACTGACATACCGACGGCACACGCCCCTCATTCTCTGGGCGTATGCCTTGTACAGTTCTCCGAGCGCATCTGCATCGCCCTGTCTGCATCGTTCTATCAGCCGTGTAACTTCCATCGAAAACATAACGTCTCTATCTGTTATGTCCGATAATCACGAAAAGACTGCACGGGAACAGTAACTTTTTTGCATTGAATTCTCTTTTTTTTGCCAACGAAGTTACAAAAAGGCACACAAATAAACCCTCGGCAAGCCTGAAAATCGGGTGCCGAGGGTGAAGAGAATGTGCCTATTTGGGTACCCCCTCCTTGGTTATAGATACTGCGTTCTAAGGGGCTTATTCCTTGATGTTGGGCTCTTCAAGACCGATGCCCTTGCGCTTGTCGACTACCTTGAGCAGGAGGCCCAGCAACAGGGCGGCTACACCCAACGAGGCGAGCATCACGAGTGGAGCAGTGTAGTTGAACTGAGTGGGGTCGGTGACACCTGGGTTGGTCTTGTCGAGCACCTTGCCGATGAGCAGCGGGAAAAGCCAGAGGCCGATGTTCTGAATCCAGAATATTAGTGCGTAGGCCGAACCTATCACCTTGGCATCCACCAACTTGGGCACTGAGGGCCACAGCGAGGCGGGTACCAGGGAGAATGAGGATCCAAGCACCAGAATGGTGACGTAGGCAATGACGATGCCGCCTACAGCAGAACCCTTGAACAGGGGCAGTATGAAGGCAAATGTCAGGTGGCAACCGATGAGCAGCAGGCTGCCCAGCACGAGCATGGAGGCTGCCTTTCCCTTATGGTCGACGTAGCTGCCCAGAATGGGGGTGATAAGCACGGCCAGCAGGGGGAAGACGGCGAAGATGGACTCTGCCGACTGGCGCATGTAGCCCATGTAGCAGTAGGCTACAAGGGAGAGGATGCTGAGGGTTAGCAGGCCATACTTGTTGGTGGGCTTCTTCTGGAAGTTGGAGGCAAAACCTGCGGCTGCCACGATGAGCATGATGACATACTGCACGATGGTGACGCTGCTGCTGGCCCAGAAGGAGTCGGGAGAGGGCTCCACGAGCGTCAGATTGCACTGAAGCATGTTAACGGCGTACTTCTGGAAAGGGAAGATGGCCGAATAGTAGAGCACGCACAGGAGAGCTACGAGCCAGAAACCTGAGTCGGTTAGAATCTTGCCCAGATCGCTCACCTTGAAGGGGTCGTCCTTCTCCTCAGCCTCGCCTGTCTGGCTGTCCAGTTTCTTGTCCATGAAGAAGTAGACGATGGTCATCATCAGCGCTATGCACAGCAGCACCACGCCGAAGGCAACGGAGCGGCTAACGTCGACCTGGCCGCCCAGTTTGGCAAAGAAGGGGGAGAAAATCATGCATGTGGCCACACCCAGGCGAGCCAGCGCCATCTCCGAGCCCATGGCCAGCGCCATCTCGCGCCCCTTGAACCACTTGACGATACCGCGGCTGACGGTGATGCCGGCCATCTCTACGCCACAGCCGAACACCATGAATCCGCTGGCGGCCAGCTTAGCCGAGGCGGGCATGCCCTCGTAGAAGGGACTCACGCCCAACTCGTCGAAGAGGGGGATGTAGTTGAGGTGCTCGTTGAACCACGTCTCCAGATCGCTGCCGATGAAGGCATCGCTGACGGCGTACCACTTGATGACAGCGCCAACAAGCATGACGGCGGCCGAGAGCAGGGCTGTGAAACGTACGCCCATCTTGTCCAGGATGATGCCGGCAAAGATGAGGAAGAAAACAAACACGTTGAGGAACACCTCGGAACCCTGCATGGTGCCAAATGCCGTAGAGTCCCACCCACGAGTTTCCTGCATGAGGTCCTTGATGGGGGAGAGGATATCCATGAAGATGTAGCTGCAGAACATGGCCAGCGCCAGTAACAGCAATGCCGTCCAGCGCATGGCGGCAGAGTCGCGAAGTGTTAGGATTTTTTCACTCATTTTTTGTTATTTGTTTTGTTGGTTAAAGATTCGATAGGGGAATTTTACTCGAACAGGCTTGCGGGCAGTTCCTTCACCTTCAGGCTGCGAAGCCACGTCACGTCGTTGGAGGGCACACAGTCGTGGTGGAAGAGCCACCAGCGATTCTGATAACGCACGATGCTATGGTGGGTGGTCCAGCCAACTACGGGTTGCAGCAGTTCGCACTGGAAACGGAAGGGGCCGTAGGGATTGTCGCCCACGGCCAGGCACAGGAGATGGCTGTCGCCCGTGGAGTAGGAGAAGAAGTACTTGCCGCCCCACTTATGCATCCACGAGGCCTCGAAGAAGCGATGTGGATCACCGGCCTTGAGCGGCTGTCCGTTGACGTCGAGGATGACGACCGAACGCGGTGCCTCGGCAAACTGCAGTACATCGTCGCTCATGCGTACAGCAAACGAGGGCAGTGCAGGCACGTCGGCAGGGCAGCGGAGCTGGGTCTTGCGGTCGGCAGCTGGACCTAGGTCTACACCTTCCTTCGTCAGTACTTCGGGCGACTGGTACCATTGTAGCTGTCCACCCCAAAGGCCACCGAAGTAACAGTAGATGCTGCCGTCGTCGTCCTTGAAGACGCAGGGGTCGATGCTGAACGAACCACGTATGGGGTGCTTCTGGGGGATGAAGGGTCCCTCAGGACGCTCGCTCGTGGCAACGCCCAGATGGAATACGCCATTGTAGTCCTTGGCCGAGAAGATGAGATAGTACAGGCCGTCCTTCTCCACCACGTCGCTGTCCCACAGCTGTTTCTCGGCCCAAGGTACCTGGTTGACGTCGAGGATGACGCCGTGGTCGGTGACTGCGGCTTCGAAGGGATTCCCGGAGAGTGATAGTACATGGTAGTCGCGCATCTGGAAGTGGCCGCCGTCGTCGTCGAAGGCTTCGCCCGAATCGCGGTCGTGCGAAGGGTAGATGTACAAACGGTCGTTAAACACATGAACCGAGGGGTCGGCCATGTAATCATTGGGGAAAAGATAGCGTTGCATATTGAAAGTTGAAAATTGAGGGTTGAAAATTGAGGGTTAGGCGTTGTTGCGCTTTTCGATTTCCATGTTGATGCGGTCAATCACCTCGTCGGTGAGCTCGTAGCGCGAAATGATGAACATGGCGAGCAGGAGCAGCAGGGCTGGAATGACACATACCAACCAGAGTATGCCCTCTTGGGCAAGTGGTGTCTGGTCAATGGTCTTGCTGTTGTAGCCGACATAGGCCAACACGGCGGGACCTACAATGCTGCCGAAGGTCATGCCTGCCTTGAAGAACAGTCCCGTCAGAGCATTGACGATGCCGGAGATACGACGCCCCGTGGTGTACTCGCCATAGGAAATGACCTCGGGCACCAGAGCCCACATGTAGCCGGTGGACACGATGACGCCTGTAGACTTGACGAACTGAGCCACGTAAATCATCGTCATGCTCGGATGCTCCATCTTGGAAATGACGTAGAGCATAGCCATGCCTATGACGGCGGCACTCAGGAACAGATAGAACATATTCTTCTTTCCGACCATGCGCTTGAACCAGGGCACCAGAGGCATGAATAAGAAGGCTGGCAACGAGCCCAGGGCCATGAATACGGACAACTCCTGAGCTGAGCCGTGAAGGTTGCTGTTGATGAAGTAGGCCCCGGCTGCATTGCCCACAGACATCATGGCAAAAGCGGTGATGAAGAAGAAGGCCAGAATGCGCAAGGGACGGTTGCGCAAAAACTCCATCCAAAGGTCGCTAACCTTCACGTCCTCAGTGGTTTTTTCATCCATAACTACACGCTCCTTGCATTGCGAGAAGCAGAACAGTAGCAGACAGAACCCTACGATGGCATAGATGGTCATTGTGGTGAACCATGCCGATGAGTCCTTGGGAAGGCTGTCGGACGGAGCACCTGCAATCAGGGCGATAAACAGAGGCAAGCCGGAGTTGACTGCCAGGCCGCCAAGATTGGCCATGAACATACGTACGGAGGTGAGTATGGTGATTTCGTCCGTGTCGCGTGTCAGCGACGAATTAAGGGCTCCGTAGGGCACATTAATAAAGGTATAGAGCAACTGCATGGACACGTAGGTGACGTAGGCATAGATGAGTGAAGGTGCAAAACCATTGTAGAAACACAAGATGGCGAAGCCTGAAAGCGGAATGCCCACATAGAGCAAATACGAGCGGTACTTGCCGTAACGCGGATTACTCTTGTCAATCAGGGTGCCTACGATGGGGTCCCATATCACGTTTGCCACATTGCCCACCAGGAACATAATGGCTACGGCCGAGGGCGTAAGTCCGTAGATGTCAGTATAGAAGAATAGCAGGTAGGTGCAAATGACCTGGAAAATCAGGTTCTGAGCCAGGTCTCCTGCACCAAATCCGATGCGCTGGAGCCATGAGAGGCGATAGAATCCGCTTTGTTCTGTTTTCATACGTTTTTATATATTTTTGTTAAAATCCGATACAAATGTACATAAAATCATTGAATAATTGCCGCTCTGACGTCCTTTTTTGCTTCATGAGACACAGAAGTGGCGTTTTTGAGACGTTTTCAGTGTGTATATATAAGGGGAAAATTATATATTTGCAACGAAAACAAGAAAAAATGTTATGCGAAAAACTCTCACAAAGACACTCTTCTGCATAGCTCTTCTGCTGACGTTCTTCCTCGGGGATGCCTTGGGAGACGTTCGCCTTCCTCGTCTGTTCTCCGACGGCATGGTGCTACAGCGTGGGCAGTCGGTACCTGTATGGGGGTGGGCCAATGCTGGCGAGCAGGTCAGCGTGAAGCTCCTGTTGAAGGGCAAGGTTCTGGGGACTGTCTATTCGGCCACGGCTGATGCACAGGGCAGATGGTGCGTGATGCTTTCGGCCATGAAGGCAATGGGACCTCTGAGCCTGCAAGTCGGTAGTACTGATGGGCAGTCGCTCATAGTCTCCGATGTCTGGGTGGGCGACGTTTGGCTCTGCAGCGGACAGTCGAACATCGACACCAACATAGAACGCGTTTATCCTCAATACGCGGCTGAGATTGATGCCGACACCACTGCCCGTGTGCGACTGTTTCAGGTAGCTAACGAGGCCGTGCTAGAGGAGGCCCGACTTGACGTTCGCTCCGACGGGTGGAAAAACCTTTCGCGAAAGACGGCCTGGCGCTTCTCGGCCTTGGGCTACTTCCTGGGCAAACGTATGGCTCGCGAGACGGGGGTCGTGCAGGGCATCATCCAGTCGAGTTGGGGAGGTACGCCCATTGAGTCGTGGATTCCACGGGATAGCGTGGCGCGCTTTGTCCCTCGTATGGCTGAGGAGGCCCGCTACTATTGCGACGCGGAACTCCGTCGCCTCTCCGTAGAGGCTAACGCACACGCTGCCAAGCGCTGGAACCAGATGCTCGATGAGAAGGACCCAGGGGTGCAGTCGGGCTGGATGTCGCCGGAGTTTGACGATGCAGGGTGGCAGCGTGCCAGTCAGTATCGCTTGCCCGTCCGTCTTCCCTTCAATGGTTCCTATTGGATGCGACAGCATATTCGGGTGGACAAGGCTCATGCCGGTCAGTCGGCACTCTTGCTGCTGGGTACGCTGGTCGATGCCGACTATACCTACCTGAACGGTCAGCTGGTTGGGCATACGGGTTACCAGTATCCTCCTCGCCGATATCGTATACCCCAAGGCTTGTTGCGCGAGGGTGACAATGTGCTGACGGTTCGTTTTGTGAATCGTGGCATCGCCCCCAAATTCGTTCCTGAAAAACCCTATTGCATTCGTTGGGACGACGGCACCCAGTTTCCGCTTGCTGCCGAGTGGGCCGTTTCCGATGGCACACAGATGCCCCTTCAGCCTTCCTTGCCTGCGAGCTTCCAGAATATGGCCGCTGCTGCCTATCACGGTATGCTCGCCCCGCTGGCTCCCTATGGTCTGGCTGGAGTGGTATGGTATCAGGGTGAGTCGAATACGGATAAGGCTGAGGTGTATGAGTCCGAACTGCGTTGCCTGATGGCCGATTGGCGGACACGATTCTCCCAGCCGGAGTTGCCGTTTGTGGTCGTACAGTTGGCCAATTTCATGGCTCCCAGCGAAAAACCCCAAGAGAGTCAGTGGGCACGTTTGCGTGAAAGCCAGCGTCGGGCTGTCCTTGCCGACCCCCATGCGGCTCTGGCTGTTGCCATAGATCTGGGCGAGGCAAATGATATTCACCCTTTACGGAAAAAAGAACTGGCCGAACGTGTGGCTTTGTCATTCGATAATCTGGTTTTTGGTCGTCATCGACTGTTGGCTCCCAGTCCTGTAAGGGCTCGACAAACGGCAGACGGAAGGGTGCTTGTCACCTTCGACCAGAAAATCCGCGCCACTCAGGGTTTTGAACTGGCTGGTGAGGACGGGCGTTTCCACAATGTCATCGCCGATGTTCAGGGTAATGATGCCGTTCTGCAAGGCTCAGGAACCCGCGTTCGATATGCCTGGAAAGATAATCCTGTGGAGGCCAACTGCCGTTCGGTGGACGGTTCTCTGCCTGCCACTCCTTTTGAAATGGATATAATTAAGTAATATTTAATAGTTTACAACATGAAAAAACGCTTTCTAACCCTTCTTGCCATCGGATTGCCCCTCTTTGCATGGGCACAGTTTGGCACCATCAGTTCGCTGCACGTTGAAGGCAACCAACTGAAGGACACACACGGCAACACCGTTGTCCTGCATGGTTTCATGGACACTCCCAGCCCCTACTTTAATGAGTGGAGATGGGGCAATGCTTGTAACGACAACAACGTGCAGCCATGTATCGACTACTTCAACCGTATCTTCAATGCTGTCACCGACACCACGCAGGGAGCCTATTGCAACCTGTTCCGCCTGCACTTGGACTGCTGCTGGACTAATGATGGCAGTTATACCTATGAGGTTGGCAAGGCCCAGCCCGCAAGTGAAGCAACGGGGGAAGCCGACATTCGGCACTTCAATCCAGCGCGTCTGAAGAAGTACATGTCGTCGCTCTACTTTAAACTTGCCCAGAATGCCATGAAGCATGGCATGTACGTCATCATGCGTCCGCCAGGCGTATGTCCCGGCAACCTGAAGGTGGGCGACTATTATCAGCAATATCTAATAGAGGTTTGGGACATCGTGACGCAGAATGCCAATGTGCTAAAGAATTCGGGTTGGCTCAGTATCGAGCTGGCCAACGAGCCTGTGAGCGTGAAGGACAAGAACGGCAACAGCAGCGAAAGGGCGCTGCACGACTACTTCCAGCCCGTTGTCGATAAAATCCGTGCCAACGGCTTTACAGGTATCATTTGGGTTCCAGGTTCAGGTTGGCAGTCAGGCTATGCCGACTATGCCAAGTACCCCATTGAGGGCTACAACATCGGTTATGCCGTTCACGACTATACGGGCTGGTATGGCTGTAGCGACCAGAGTGTGGATCGCGACAATAATATAGAGAAGAGCAAGAGCAACCTCATTGCCCAGTTCCATAAACAAGTACCCGTGGTTGACACCAATCCCATCTGTATTACCGAGATTGACTGGAGTCCCGAAGACCCCACGAAGGAAGGACACTACAACGAACACGGCGAGTGGGTACAGCCCAACATGGGCACATGGTCAACGGGCAACACCTCCAAGTGGGGTGTGTGCTACAAGGCGCTGCATGACTACTACGGCAACATCTCCATGACCCTCTCCGGTTCGCATTGCTATTTCGACTGGAGCACCTATGCCAATTCGAACTACAAGAAAGTGGTGCCCGCTTATGGCGGTGAGCCCGAAGCCTGTGCCAAGGCCTGCTTCGACTGGTATGCCGAATGGGCGAAGGAGAAACAGCCCCGTCCCGACTTTACTAAGCAGTGGAGTGCAGACCAGGGTAACAATACCTATGTCAATCCCATCCTCAATGCAGATTTCCCCGATTGCGATGTGATACGTGTGAACGATACCTACTATTTCCTCAGTACCACCATGTTCCACATGCCTGGTGCCACACTTCTGAAGTCGAAAGACCTGGTGAACTGGGAGTATTGTGCCAATCCGCTGAAACAGATTCTCAACAACGAAGACTACAACCTGCAGAACGGCAAGAACCACTATTCACAGGGAATGTGGGCTGGTAGCCTGAACTATTACAAAGGTAAGTTCTACATTTATTTCCCATGTTCCACATGGTCGCACGATTCACAAAGTGTACTCCTCACCGCCACCGACCCCGAAGGTGAATGGAAGGATACCCGATTGAAAGAGGCTTATCACGATCCGGGATGGCTCTTCGACGAAGACGGTTCGCTCTATGTAGCCTGTGGCATCGGTGATATCTATGTTACCCAACTTAATCCCACAACTTTTGAGAAGATTTCAAGCACCAAGGTTATCTCCGTGGGCAATGGTTGCGAGGGCAGCCACATGTACCACATCGATGACTACTATTACATCTATGCTACGTATGGCGGCACCGAGGGTTCGCAGACCATCTTCCGTTCCAAGTCCCCCATGGGCCCTTACGAAGAATCAGCCGACCGTGTCTTCAAGGACCAGAAGATTCACCAGGGCGCTTTGGTGCAGACGCAGACAGGGGAGTGGTGGACAGTCCTGTTCCGCGATGCCGGTTCCATCGGTCGCATTCCCTATCTGGAACCCGTCGTTTGGGAGGATGGATGGCCCGTACTGGGTAAGGCCGGACGCGATGTGACGGAAAAGGGAACCACTTACAAGAAGCCCAACGTAGGCAGCTCGTGGCCCATTACGAGCCTTCCCACGAACGAGACCTTTACGGGCGTTCGCTTTGGCAAGCAATGGGAGTGGAACCATAATCCCGACAACAATGCCTGGAGCATGAGCCGTGGATGGATTCGTCTTTCCACCAGTGGCATCTCGCCTGACCTGATGCAGGCTCGCAATTCGCTCACCCAGCGTATTCCCGCCTACACCAAAGCCAATTTCTCCAATGCTGGTAAGGCCCAGTACGACACCTATGGTACGGTGAAGATGGCTATCGGAGGGATGCAGGAGGGCGACGTGGCCGGATTGGCTGTCTTCCAAGACCCCTATGCCCTGATTGGCGTGAAGATGGAGGGTGGTGAGCGCCGTCTCTATTCGGCCCGCTGTGCCTACTCCGAGTATGACTGGGGACAGGAAAAGGATATTGACTATCCGAGTGAGGAGACGCTGGGCGATGTCGTAACAGCCGACACCATCTATCTGCGTACCGTCCTGAACTTCAGCACCAACAAGTGCCGCTTCTACTACAGCTACGACAACGCGACGTGGACGGAGTTCGGACAAAAGTTGACGATGCGTTATACGCTGAAGATTTTCGTTGGGCAGCGCTTCTATCTCTTCAACTATGCTACGAAGGAGAACGGAGGATACGTCGACATCGACTGGTTCTCCACCGAACCCGAGTTCACCGAAGAGAAGTTCTTCGCACCAGGCACTCTTGACACGCTCGATCCTGAAGACATGATGATGAGTACCCTGAAGGTGAGTGAGACGAACGTCAATCTGGCAATCGGACAGACGCGTGAAATCAAGGTTTATGCGGTAGGCAAATCGGGCTATGAGCGCGACGTTACGGCTATTGCATCCGGACGTACCGCCAAGGCCGCTGTGGCAACCTATGCTGACGGCGTCATCACGGCTGTGGGCGAAGGACGCACCACCATCACGTTCACCTATACCGACGACTACGGCACCAAGCGTACGGCTCGCACCAATGTAAATGTGACGCTGGAGGATGCCATTGGCGATGTGGTCGCCCGCGTAGAGCCCGTGGCTGTAGAATACTATACGACCGACGGCCGCCGCATAGAGCGTCCGCAGCAAGGACTGTACATTATCCGCACCCGCATGAGCGACGGTTCCGTCCAGACACGCAGCATGTTGCGCCGTTAATCGGAGTTCCGCTCATTGCGTCTTCATCGCAGTGCTTTTAACTATACGTCGACAGACCATTTACTTCTTCAGGTAAACGGTTTGTCGACGTGTGGTTAATGGAAGTTTATGATTATTTCACACAATGCATAGCCGATATTCCGACAAAAAAGCGTATCTTTGCGGTCGCAAAGGCAGAAGACAGACGTGAGGACGAGGATATTCACCACTATGTTTTTGGCTGGCATGCTCTGCATGTTGGCCTTTGCTGCTATGCCGCTGCACATGACACCTTCGGCCAAGATTGATGCCGACGCGTTGGGGAGTGCCGACAGCCTGCCTCGTCTTGACACCTTGCTGCACAAGGACAGCATTGCTGTCATACGCGCTGTGGACGACTCTGTGGCGAAGATGGACACTGAAACGATGATGGACTCTGTGGCAAGGGGGCAGCTGACGGTGGACAGCGTGCTCAACTCCTATACGGAGGACAGCATCCTGAACATGTTGCGTATGGGGCGCGTGCTGGAGGTGGCTCCCGACAGTTCGAAACTGGACACTACGCATCGCGACACCACGCCTGTGAGCAAGAGCGCTTTGGACGACCCTGTTCACTACTCGGCCAAGGACAGCATCACCTTCGACTACGCTCAGTCGCGTGCCAACCTGTATGGTTCCAGTAAAGTGACCTACCAGAACCTCGACCTCGAGGCCGACTACATATCCATGAGCATCGACAGCAGTGTCGTTCATGCCACAAGTCGCACCGATTCTACAGGCACGGTAAAGGGCAAACCCGTCTTCAAGCAGGGTAGCGACCAGTACGAGCCGGACAGCATCAGCTACAACTTCAAGTCGCAGAAAGCCTTCATCAGCAACGTTTATACTGAGCAGGGTGAGGGCTTCCTGATAAGCAAGGACTCGAAACGCGACTCCCTAGGCACCATGTATCTGAAGGGTGGCATGTACACCACGTGCGATGCCAAGCATCCCCACTTCTTCCTCCAGCTGACACGTGCCAAGGTGCGTCCGGGCAAGGATGTCGTCTTCGGTCCGGCCTATCTGGTGGTGGAGGATGTGCCTCTGCCGCTGGCTATCCCGTACGGATTCTTCCCGTTCAGTTCGAAGTACTCCAGCGGTTTCATCATGCCTACGTTTGGCGACGAGACACGTCGCGGATTCTACGTCCGTGAGGGTGGCTACTACTTTGCCATCAACGACTATGTCGACTTGAAACTCCTGGGCGAAATCTACACTAAGGGCTCATGGGGCCTGTCGGCCACCAGCACCTATCGCAAGCGTTATCGCTTCAGCGGCAACCTCTTCCTAAGCTACCAGCTCACCAAGGACGGCGAGAAGAACATGCCCGACTACAGCGTCTCGAAGTCCTTCAAGATAACGTGGAGCCATCGGCAGGATGCCAAGGCCAATCCCTCGCAGTCGTTCTCGGCCAGTGTTAACTTCTCCAGCAGCAGCTACGAGCGCAACAATCTGACCTCGATGTACAATCCTGAGAGCTATACCCAGAGTACGCGTACGAGTTCTATTTCCTACTCGCGCACGTTCAGCGGCATCGGCCTTACTCTCTCAGGAACCTTCAATCTCAGCCAGAACATGCGTGACTCCAGCATCGCTGTCACGTTGCCTTCGCTCAATATCAGTTTGAACCGCTTCTATCCGTTCAAGCGAAAGAAGGCCGTGGGCAAGGAACGCTGGTACGAGAAGATTTCGGCCAGCTACACGGGTACCTTCTCGAACAGCATATCTACGAAGGAGAACCGACTCTTCAAGTCGAACCTCATCAAGGACTGGCGTAACGGCATGCGTCACCAGGTACCCATCAACGCATCGTTCACGCTGTTCAACTATCTCAACGTTACTCCCTCGTTCAACTTCACCGACCGCATGTACACCTACAAGGTGATGCAGTCGTGGAATACGGAGAAACAAGCCCTGCAGCGCGATACGACCTTTGGCTTCTACAACGTCTATAACTACAACCTAAGCCTTTCGGCCAACACCAAGCTCTATGGTATGTACACCCCGGCTCAGTGGTTCGGAGGTAAGAAGATTCAGGCCATACGCCATGTCTTCACGCCAACCGTGAGCTTCTCCTACGCGCCCGATTTCAGCAAACCCCGATTCGGGTTCTGGGACAGCTACGTGCGCACCGACGCCAACGGCAATGCCACCACTGTGACGTACTCGCCTTTTGCCGGAAGTCTCTACGGAACAGCACCCTCTGGGAAGACGGGTAGCATCAGCTTCGACATCTCAAACAATATAGAGATGAAGGTCTACAAGGGAGCCGACCGCGACTCTACGAAGAAAATCAGCCTGATAGACGAACTTGGAGCCAGCATGTCGTACAACATGGCCGCAAAGACACGCCCTTGGAGCGACCTCTCTATGCGTGTCCGCCTGAAGCTGACCAAGAGCTACACCTTCTCCATGAATGCCGTGTTTGCTACGTATGCTTATGCCATCAACGAGAACGGCAATGTCTACGTTAGCGACCGCACCGAGTATTCGCAGGGCCGCTTTGGTCGTTTCCAGGGCATGTCGCATAATATCTCGTACCAGCTCAACAACGAGAAGTTGATGCGACTCTTCGGCAAGGGTAAGAAGGACAAGGCCACCACCTCCCAACAAAACGATGATGATGACGACGAGGAAGACGAAACCGATCCCGAGGCGCAGAATGTAGACCCCGACCGCGCCAAGGCTCGCAACTCGGCCAGTTCGAACGGAAAGGGGGGACTGGACGAGGACGGTTACGTAAAATTCTCTATCCCATGGAGCATCAACATCAGTTATGGCATCACCATGCGCGAGAATACGAGTGGAGAATTCAACACCAAGCGTATGCGATACGGTTATAAATTCACCCACACCCTGAACTTCTCTGGCAACATACGCATCAGTGAAGGATGGAACATCAACTTCAGCAGCGGTTACGACTTCAACTACAAGAAGTTGTCCATGACCACCGCTTCCGTCCAGCGCGACCTCCATTGTTTCACGATGGGATGCTCGATGGTGATTGCCCCGTACCGTTCCTACAACTTCACCTTCTCGTGTGATGCCAGCACGCTGGCCGACGTGCTGCGATGGAAGAAGCAATCCAGCTATTCGAGCAACATCGACTGGTACTGATGGAGTAGGCAGGCTTTATTCCTGATGGAAGATGACAATCCAAGTAACATACAGAAGAACCAGGAGAATGACGATGCGCATCGTAAAAAATGGTGATGTGCATGTGTCGGCCCCCTTGGGTATACCTGAATCCGAGGTGGAACGATTCATCGAAGAACACCGTGACTGGATAAGAGAGGCACGAAGCAGAACCTGCGAAAACCAGAAGCGTAGAGCCGCCTTCTACAACCAGTTGCCGCTTCAGACAAGAGCTCAGGCCGACGATGCACTTCGGCGGATGAAAGACCTGATAGAGCCAATGGTGGAACGCCACTCAAAAGAGATGGGCGTGAAAGCTTCAATGGTCTATTACAAGGCGATGATTTCCAGATGGGGCGTTTGCAACGTCAGGGACAAGTCCATCTGCCTTTCTACCTATCTGCTACTGTTGCCGGAATGGTGTGTTGAGCATGTCGTGGTTCACGAATTGTGCCATCTGCTGGAACCCCGTCACAATGCCCGTTTCCATGCCCTTATGGACAAATACTTCCCTCGTTGGAAGGAGGCTCGTCGCGCTACACGCCAGATATGCAGGATGGAGGATGATGCAGAGGATGAGAGCGGTGGTATGGAGGATTTCAGATGATGACGCGTCCCTCGTGCTGCGAGAGGCGCTTTTCGGCTTCCTTGATGTCCTTGTACTGGGTCATCACTTGAAGGTAGCGCTGCGAGTCGCGTATGAGGTTGGGGTCTTGTAGTTGGCGCATGATTCTGCGTTTCTGTTGTCCTACGATTTCGAGTTTATAGTCCGCCACGATGTGGTTAACCAGCATGGACAGGGGTATTTCGGGCTCTGTGGAGCTCTTTTTTGTGGACTGATGTATGCGGCTCAGCTGTTCGCTGTCGGTGGCCAGGTCAAAAGCGAGCGCATTGATTTCCGGGTCGGGGTAGTTGATGAGTTGTTGTTCCATCTCTTTGTTTTGTTCCGCCGACAGGGCGATGTCCATCAGACGCTGGTGGATGGGGTGGCTCAGGGCGAGTTCGTCCTGCGTCAACGATGATTGTATGTACTGAGCGACGGAGAGGGTAGAGGTTTTGCCCTCATTATCCTTGACGGTGCCCAGGGGTTGGTTGCCAAAGCGGATGACGAGGCGTAGCAGTTCGCGCTCCTTCTGTTCCAATCGCAGTGCATCGCGATTGCGGATGTTCTCCACCAATGGAGTATAGGGCGAGGGCACGGATTCGTCAGTGCCGTCCGATTCTTGTGTAGGCAGGGGAATGTCTGTGGGTAGTGGTATTCTCTCGTCTTCGGCTGGGGGAGGGGGAGTTTCGCCTGTGATACGCTCCAGGGTCTTGCGTTCACGTTCCCTTTCGCGTTGCTTCCGTATCTCCTCGAGGCTTTGTTCTATCTGTCGAGTCACGGCGCTGGCGATGAGGCGTTCCTGCATCTGCATTGTTGCGGCTGTTTCCTGGATGTAGACGGCACGGGTGATTTCGTTGGGGATGCAGGCTATGCTCTGCACGATGTTGTTTACCAACTGGCTTTTCTTCACGGGGTCGCCCTGTGCCTCCTCGAGCAGGAGCGACGTCTTGAACTTGATGAAGTCGACCTGGTGCTCATCGAGATAGCGTTTATACTCCTCGGCGTTGTGTTTGCGGGCAAACGAGTCAGGGTCGTCTCCGTCAGGCAGTAGGAGCAGGCGCACGTTCATGCCCTGTGCCAAGAGCATATCGATGCCTCGCTGCGAGGCCTTGATGCCAGCAGCGTCGCCGTCGTAGATGACGGTGATGTTGTCGGTCAGGCGGTGGATGAGACGTATCTGGTCGTCGGTCAGGGCAGTGCCGCTGGAGGCTACGACGTTCTCGATACCGCTCTGGTGCATGGCCATCACGTCGGTATAGCCCTCGACCAGGAAACAGAGGTCTTGTTTGCGGATAGCCTGTTTGGCTTGGAAGAGGCCGTAAAGTTCGCGCTTCTTGGAGTAGATGATGCTCTCTGGCGAGTTCTGGTACTTGACGTTGACTCCCTTCGTCGCAGCATCCAGCACGCGTCCGCCGAAGCCCACAACCTTGCCCGACATAGTGAAGATGGGGAAGATAACTCGGCCCCAGTATCTGTCGCGCAATCGCCCTTTGTCGTTTTTGATGGATATGCCTGTACCGATGCCCGTTTCGGGGTCGTTGATGAGATATTTTTCCTGATAGCCGGCCTTTAAGGCATCCTGGCTCATGACCCCGTCGCGCGAGTCGGGACAGAAACCGAGTTGGAACTTCTGGATGATGTCGTCGCGGAAACCGCGTCCGCGAAAATAGGCAAGACCTATGGCGCGTCCGTCGGGTGTGTCGTGCAATTGGCGCTGGAACCATTCGTTGGCCCACTGGTTGACGATGAACATCGACTCACGGTCGTCTTGTCGCTGCACGTCCTCCTTCGACATTTCCTTCTCTTCGATGGTGATGCCGTACTTCTTGGCCAGGTAGCGCAGGGCTTCGGGATAGGTTATCTGTTCGTGCTCCATGATGAAGCCGACTGGGTTGCCTCCCTTGCCGCAGGCGAAGCACTTGCAGTAGTTCTTGGCGGGAGAGACCATGAACGAAGGGGTGCGGTCGTCGTGGAAGGGGCATAGACCCTTCAGGTTGGCTCCGGCTCGCTTCAGTGTGACGAAGTCGGATACGACGTCGACGATATTCGCCGCGTCCATGATTTTGTCTATCGTCGCTCGGTCAATCATGGTAAATGGTTCATAGCTATTTTCCCAGCAGGATATTTACGAGGGCGGTGACGTCGGCGATGCTTATCTTCCAGTCCTTATTGACATCGGCGGCGAAGGTATTGTAGGCCTTGCTGGTCTTGCCCAGCAGGATGTTCACGAGGGCGGTGACATCAGCAATGCTCAAGATATTGTCGTTGTTCACGTCGCCTTTTTGACCCAGATAGGTGAGCCGAAAGTTGGTGAAAATCGCCCAGTCGTCGTCTATCTTGCTTGTTTTCTCCACACCGATTTCTATGTCTTCTCCGTCTTCCACCCAGATGACATCTATTGCCTTTTGGTCATATAAACCTGCAGTAAAGTACTGTGAGGCCTGTTCCATATTGTTGGGGATGTAGCCGTGTTCGGTCTTCACGCCGAGTGCCCCCATCTTGCCGGCTTCGCCGAATATGCTCTGTAGGGATGAGGCAATTATTTGTTTTTTTGTCTGGACGCGGATGGTGGCATTGAGGCTATACGAATTATCCGTGAGTGCCTTGGCAGCTGCAGCGTATCCGCCGGCGCGATAGAATCCTTGCCACTGGAGGCGGTAGCGTCCGGCAGGCAGACCCTTCACCGTCTGCTTCAGCGAGAAACTGCTGTTGTTCCAAAACTCCTGTGCGTTGTAATTGGTGGCAGCATTGCCGTCGGCCTTTGTCACCTCCCATCCGTATTTGGAATTACCCTCAAACCGAGGGTTTACGATGTAGCTCGTCATGTCCGTTCCGTACGTGAATTTTTGCTGAAAAGGGGCTGACGCCTCCGTGCTGATGTTTGTATCAGTGAGTCGTACCTTGATTGTCTCCCCGTTCTTCAGCGTCACGCTCTTTGAGAATGTGCTGCCATATATCGTGATGGTGGTTGCCTCCGTAGCTGTGATGTAGGCCGTGTTTGGGTCTTCAAGTACGGCCTTTACGTTGGAACCCTGAACGAACAGTTTTGCAGGTTTTGCATAACTATTGTTTGGCTGCAGGTCGAGGCTGATTTTTGCCTTGCTGTCTTGGATGGTTGTCTCCTTGTCGAAGATGGGTGCACCGAGGTCCTTAACCGTGATGCCGTTGATGGTGGCCGATGTCATGCCTCGGAAGTTGGCGATGAGGATGTAGAATGTATTATTGGGGTCGGGTGCGATGACACCGTTCCACCCTTCGGGCATGATGTCCTTCAGCCCCTTCACCTGTGCAGCGATGGTGCTGGTTTCTTCGGCATTGATGTTGCAGTAGTACACCAGGTGGCGTCTGTCCACCACGCTGCCAGCCGACACGCTACGCGGGCCGTTGCTGTACATGGGATAGAGTTTGGAGGTGTAGATGCTGTTGTTGGCGCCGCGGTCGGCGAAGGCCATCTTCTTGTCGTTGTGCCCAATCACTGCCAGTTCGTTGTCTATGTTCACCCAGTCGGACGAGAAGGTGAACTGCGAACTGCCGTCGCACTGCTTCCACGTGATAGACTTATTCTCATTTTCTCCATCTCTCGTTTTCTCATTTTCATAGTAGAGTGTTCGCTGCAGCTTGGTCAGTTCGTCGGTGGAGATGGCCAGCAGTCCGCCTTTCTCTGCCGTGATGGTGCAGGAGGTGTTGGCTTTCACGTGGTCGAGATAGATGAAGGCATTGCCTGGGGTGGAGTAGAGGGCAAAGCGGTTGTTCAGCGCACCGTCGTTGACGGACAATTCACCGTTCATCACCCATGCGTCGCCATCCAGTTGATAGATGCCCGAGACCACGGGAGTGGCGTTCGTTCCCTTTCCGCTCACCTCGTACCAGCCCGTGATGTTGCCTGAGTTGTTGGCGCGATAGGGTACCACGATTTTGTTCTTGTCGGCCTTATCGGCTGCGAAGTAGCCCGTGTAGCTCTTCAGTCCAGTACTCCATGAGAAGCAGGTGAAGCGGCTGGGTGTGTAGCCCCTGATGATGTTCTGGCAGGGGAACATCATGGCCTTGGAGTGTGCGTTGCGGAAGTCGTCCCAGGAAGTGGGGGTGAGGTCGGCCGTCGACATCATCTTGTGCATCAGGTAGGTCATCATCACGCGGTGAGCCTCCACGCCCATACGGCGGGCCTGCACATCGGGTCGCAGCAGCCACGAGCCGTCGGCGGTGGTTGCTTGTCGACCCTTTATTTGCTTGTAAGCCAGGTTCTCCAGCAACAGGGCATTGGGGTCGCGCTGGAAGCAGGCCTGTGTGGTGTAGGACGTTATCTGGTCATAGAGGAACAGACTCCAGTCGTTGCCGTTGGGCATAGCCAGTTCACCGTCGGCCAGTGCCAGCCAGTTGAGCACGTTGTCCATCACCTCCTGATTATTGTGCTGAAGGGCGTTAGAGCTCCACTTCTCCGTCGCACCCTGGAACATCTTCAGGGCCAGAGCGGCTTCGCCCAGTTCCTGCATCACGACGTTCTGGTACGAGGTGTGGAAGAGGTTGTGGTTCTGCAGTGTCCAGTCGCTATAGAGGTTGTTGCCTTTGTACAGGTCGCTCCATTTGGTTTCGTCGTACGAGGGGTCTACGATGCCCGTATTGTTGGCGTCGCTGGCGTGCGAGTAGCTGTTGGCAGCGAAGAGACGCATGCGTTCAAACCATTTTGGAGCCAGTTCGTCGTTGGGGAATAGACCCAGTGCTGCAGCCAGCACGTCGGCTTCCCATCCGTTCTCCTCGGCTTTCGTATCGCCAGCATAGCCTGTGGGAATGGTGCGGTTCAGCTCGTAGTTGCACTCAGCCTTCAATAGGTTATAGATGTAGCCTTTCTGCTTTTCGCTCAGTTTATCCCACTGGAAGTAGGCCGAATAGGCGACCGACATGGCCCAGAGCGACGATTCCCATACGTGGTCGCTGCCGCTGGTGCTGCCCCAGTAGTCACCGCCTGAGCACACCTTCAGTCGGTTGGCCTTGTGGGTGGAATAGGCAAAGACGAGCGACTTCATGGCCATCTCCTCGATGCGTGCCCAGGTTACTCCCGTAGGTAGTGCTATGCCTTCGGGTTTGGCGTATTTAACAAGGAAGGCACAAATCATGGACAGGTCGGCATTGGTGCGCACACCAGCCTCGTTGCTGGCCATCGTGCTTTCGCCCTTGAAACAACCGCAGGCCTCGTTCTCGCTGTTGGTATATTGTGCTTCCTGGAAGTCGTTCACCAGATAGGTTCCGAACTTGGCCAGCATTTGCAAGAGGTCGTTCATCATGGTGGCTTCGTCTACGAAGTCGCCCGTAATCACGCCTTCTGTCGGTGATGTGACGTCGGTCTCCGTGGGGTCGGGTTTCACAACCTCATCGGTGATGTCGTATAGTCGTACGTTGTCCAGCAGGAAACTGGCGCCAGCGCTGTTTGCCCATGTAAACTCAAAGCCCAGAGTCACGTTAGTCTCTTCCGTCAGCGTAAACTCTACGCTCACGGGAGTCCATGCCGAAGGGATGCTTCCCTGATTCATGGTGATGACCGTATTCTGGCCAGCAGCAACGAGCTTTCCGCTGCTGCTTGTGCCTGCATGAGCACTCTTGCTGTCTACCGTCAGACGATATTTTGCCGGAAGCAATTTCACTGTCTGCTTGATGGAGGCGGAGCCGTCTTTCCACGCATTACGGATGTAATACATCTGCGTGCCGTCGGATGGTGTACCTGGTGCCCCCATGTTGTTGTCCGTTGCCGTTGCGCTGGCTGTCATGATATCGCTAACGCCGAACGAACCGGCCACCGTCCAGTTGGTTAGCCCTGTGCCCACGATGTAAGCTCCGCGCGTGTTGTCGGCAGCGAGTGTCGAGGCCAGAGGCAGTTCGAACGAAGGGTTCTTGAGGTACTTACTTGTCACGTCGGTTTGTGCAACGACAGAAATGAGAAAATGAAAAAATGAGAAAATGAAAAGCGTTAGTCGTTTCATATATCAATGGTATTATTGTGAACTATGAATTATGAATTATCCCCTTCCTCCTCCAGGTCAAAGTCAAAATCTCCGAAGAAGACTGGCGTATCGTCGATGAACTCGTCCAGTGCGCGACGCTCCTTCTTCGTTGGGCGACCTGTGCCTCGGGCGCGATTCACGAATCCGCTTATTTTGTTCATCTCCAGCAGTTCGTACTGGTCGGGACGTGTCACGTTCTCCAGCACTTCAGGTATCAGTTTGGCCCCTACACGGTGCTCTATGGCCTGCAGAATCTTGAACGAGTAGGTGATGGGTGGTTTCCGGACATCCACCGTGTCGCCCACCTTCACCATGCGCGCGGGCTTCAGTTGCGTGCCGCCCATCGTCACCTGGCCCTTCTTGCAGGCTGCTGCCGCTATGCTCCGCGTCTTGAAGATGCGGGCTGCCCACAGCCATTTGTCTATCCGTGCTTCCTGGTTCATTGCTTTACAATATTAATTATCGTCTCCACAGCCTTCTCCATGCTCTGGACGGGGACGAACTCGTGGCGTCCGTGAAAGTTCAGCCCTCCGGCGAAGATATTGGGGCAGGGCAGCCCTCGGAACGACAGCTGGGCACCGTCCGTACCTCCGCGAATGGGTATCACGTTGCAATGTCCGCATGCCCGTCGTATGGCCTCCTTGGCAATGTCTGTGACGTGGGGTTTGTCCTCCAGTTGGCTGAGCATATTGTAATACTGATCCTTTGCCTCCACCATTACTATTTCTTCGCCGTATACATTATTAATGTCTTGGGCTAAGGTTTGTAATGCACGCTTACGTGCCTCGAACTTCTCTCGGTCGTGGTCGCGTATGATGTAGCTGAGGGAGGCCTCTTCCACGGTGCCGCTCATCTGTGTCAGGTGGAAGAATCCCTCGTAGCCCTCCGTCGTTTCCGGGCGTTCGTCCTGGGGTAGGGCAGAGGCGAACTCGCGAGCAACCTGGCAGGCGTTAATCATCTTACCCTTGGCATAACCCGGGTGCACGTTGCGTCCGTGTATGGTTATCTTGGCACTGGCGGCGTTGAAGTTCTCATATTCCAGTTCACCCACTTCGCTGCCATCCATCGTATAAGCCCACTGGCAACCGAACTTCTCGACGTCGAACAGGTGGGCGCCCATGCCAATCTCCTCGTCGGGATTGAAGGCGATGCGAATCTTTCCGTGTTCCACCTCGGGATGGGCCTGCAGCCAGACGATAGCTGTCACAATCTCGGCAATGCCGGCTTTGTCGTCGGCTCCGAGCAGGGTCGTACCGTCGGTCACGATGAGGTCCTCGCCTATGTGCTCCTTCAGTTCGGGAAACTGGCTCACGCGTGTTACGATGCCCAAAGCCTCGTTCAACACGATGTCGCTGCCATCATAGTTCTGTATGATGCGTGGGCGCACATTCGTTCCGCTCATGTCGGGGCTGGTGTCCATGTGGGCAATGAAGCCGATGGTGGGCACATCCCGGTCGGTATTGGCCGGCAGGGTGGCATAGACGTAGGCATGTTCGTCCATTTCCACGTCTGCAAGCCCCATACCCTCCAGCTCCTCTTTCAGGTATCGGGCCAAATCGAACTGCTTGTCCGTACTGGGGCATTTGCCCTCTTGCGTCTCACTCGATTGTGTGTCTATAGACACGTATTTCAGGAACCGTTTGACCAGCTCCTCGCTCATTTTCTTGTCCATACAAGGACAAAGATACGAATAAGTGAGCGATTTACCAAATATATTTGGTTAAATCCAAACGGAAGAATCTTCGAACGCAGGTCAGAGGTAGTGCAAATCGAGCGAAAAAGCAAATTTATTTGCAGTTTTCCGAGATGCAGCCTATCAGGATGACAATCCTTTCCCCTTTGTTTCCTTTTTTGAGAGTTAATAAACTATCACCAACCATTCGGAGAGAAAGAAATCGTAGACACGATATCCTTGGTCTGTGTGCGTTATCAGGTCGTTCTTCAATAAGGGCTTTACTGCCGCCTGTACAGAACTTGCGGAGCTGAGATTGTATTTCTTAATAAACTTTGAAGCCGTGATGTTTTGAGCCAACCCTTCCTTTGCGATAGCCTGCAGGACCATTTTCTGACGAGGAGGAAGATTGGACAACAAATCCTTATATGTGTTTTCCTGAGCCATAATGACATTGCTACGAGCCCTTTCTATCATGTCTGATGTGCACGTCTCATTGGCCATCGTAAGGGCAAACAGTTCATTCATCATCATCTGTACAAACCATGTATAGCCATGATACGTATTCCATATTGTTTCAATAACATCACGTTCAATATGTTTGTTCCTTTCTTCAAACAGATTCGTTGCAAAGTCTGTGTAAACGCGAACGGGGATAGGTTCCAGTCCCATGCTAATCGTACTCTGGTAGAATGGCTTTGATGGAGAATTAAACATGTTGCTCATCAGGTGCCGCCTGCTTCCTGCAAATATAAACTGAGCCCGATGGCACTGCTGAATCTTTGTGCGCAGTAGAGCCTCAATGTTCTTTTCTGGGTATTCGCTTATTTGTTGAAATTCATCGATGGCAATAATGCAAGGTTGATCAGCTTCCTCAATATATGCGAAAATCTCATCCAGTGTGGTTTGTGGCATTTGTACATCGCCAAGTCCCAAATCAAATGTAGGCTCTCCCGTCAGCGGATCCAGCTTGAATCCGACCCTGAATGAAGATACTATCTGGAAGAATCGTTCTTTCCAGACTGTCTTTTTGGGTTTCAGTTGCTCATATATTGCCTTTCCAAAGGTATAGACGAATTCAGCCAAAGAAGTTGTTGCATAAATATCTATAAAGAATACATGAAACTGTTCCTGGATGTCCTCCTGATGAAAGAAATGCTGAATCAGTCCAGACTTTCCTATGCGCCGGGGTGAAATCAGTGCAACGTCCCTGCCGTTCATTATCTGTTTTCTTAGGAATTCCGTTTCCTCGTTCCTGTCACAGAAGTACTTGTCCGATAGGTATTTTCCGACAATAAAAGGGTTGTTTACTACCTGTTCCATATTGCAATATCACATTTTTATTGCAAATATAATAATTATAATTGTAATAAAACAAGCATTGCCACTACTTTTTGCCTTTATTTAACGTTTTCCCCACGATTCTGTGGGGTTTCTTCTCCACGGGCTTTCTGAGATGCAGCCTATCATGATGACAATCCTGTTCCCTGACATCACTTTGGAATCACTTTGAGGGAGTATATTGTGTATAGAGGATTGTATGAAAGTTCCTGTCCTCTTGATCTCCTGATTCACGGTCCTACGGGATGCCGAGCGGTTTGGGTGTTTGCCGTAAACTATTTCACCTACAATGCTGTAGAAGTAATGTTGTGATGGCTTGAAATGGTGCCATTCGATGCAAATTCCAATTCCCATACAGTGATTTCTGTTGTAGGATTCCATCCTCCAATTGACGGCATTTGGACGGTGGTCTTGAAAGTCTGATAATAAACACGATTATTGAAGAAGATGTAATACATAGCCATAGGATATTTGGCCATATTTCCACCATTGGCAGTCTTAGTTCCCGTGTTGAATGTAGTAAACGAAGTTGTGATTCGTACAGTACTGGAAGCTGAGAAATATGTCGTGTATGACTTTCCGACTACAGGATTATCCTTTGTTACAGGTATTTTGTCAGACTTGGTAAAAGTCAAGAATTTGCTTTGGTTTTCGCCATAAACATCAACGTAGCTAATCTCTACTTGTAATTGTGTCGCCGTAAGCGATTTGATGGTGTATTGGGTGGGACGGGCATAGTATGTATTATTACATGTAATGAGGTTACCATTGCTAACTGTGTAATTGCCACAATCGAGGAAACGCTCTGCAAAATAAGCCGTCAAGAATCCGTCGCTACTCATTGATAGGAAGTAATTCCCTGATTCCCAAACACCAACAACTGATTTTGTCTCTGATGGATTTCCACCAGGATTTAGATTACCGTTATTCAAACTTTCAATCAACTGCTGCGGTGTGCCATTGAACTTTGTGTAGGTCGTAGTGTAACCGTCGCTGGTAAGGGCCATTTTGTCTCCCTTGACCGAAATGACTGAACTGCGTCCCTCTTTATCTATTATTTTGTTGCCACTAAGTGTGTATGTGGAAGTTTGCGTGTAAGGGTTCAGCTAATATCTTCCAGAGTTATTCCAGATTTCATATATAGTTACACTTGATTCAGTAAAAACCATAATCCAGTCATCCTCTAACGTGTACCATGTTCCGATGAGTTCCGACTTCGAGACTAAGGCATCATTGTCCTCGTCACTACCACAAGCGGCCAAACAGATGCTCGTTAATGCAATCATCATGACTGCCGTCAAATTAAGAAAAAACTTTTTGTACATCATATCTTTATTAATTAATACTTTATTCCTTCGAGTTCTAGTCTGAATAAATGAGATGCAAAAGAAAACGTGGACAAAATACTTCGTTTACGCATTCTGAGGTATTGGGGATAACCTATCAATCTTAAACGAGTAAATGTCCACGCCGACCGGCGTGAACTATCTACTTCAGTTCTTGATTGATTCGTCAAATTCCCCAATTATTAGAATGCAAGAATCAAAAGTGGACGTTCTATCTTTATGTCTTTATCTTATGCCTTTTTAATTCATTGGCGTACACGTTTTGAAGTTTACGAGGCAAAGTTACGAATAAGTGTGTACAATACAAAACAAATACGCCGAATTTTAATGTTGGAGAACAAGGAGGCAGGAAAAGTCACACCGTTCGACCTTCGGTAGACAATAATTTTATGCAAAACATCCCTCACTCCCTCACCCGCCTTTATTTATGAGGGCTGCAGGTGTGAGGGATGGGTGAGGGAGTGAGGGATGACAGCCTATTGGTCGAATAAAAGAATAGTACAAAGAAATGTCTTACTTTATTTTAGTATGGAAGGAAAAAAGACATGACTAACCAATGTTTATGCAAACTGACTACTTAATTACGAAAGAAGCGAGGGAAGAAACAAATTAATACGTGCTTTTCTGAAAAACATGATGAGTAACTACGCAGAAGAAAGTGATTCTAACGGTAAAGAAGAAATTCAGAAAGTTGAAAAACATCTATCACATCTATCACAAGGCCCCTGTTTATCGGGTTTTGACGACGTATACTTTTCTTACACATTCTGCTGGTTTATCAGATTCACCACAACCTTCACCATCACGTCCTTCTCTTCCGTGCGGCTTTCAGCAATCATCAGGGTCAAAGCAACGAGGGTATTGTCTGCCAGTCGTTTTGAGCCGTCTTTGCGATAAAGGATATGGTTATTGTTGAGGAACCAGAGGAAAAGGGTTGCGGCTATGCGCTTGTTGCCATCGCTGAAAGAGTGGTTCTTGGTGACGAGATATAGCAACATTGCGGCTTTCTCCTCCACGCTGGGATAAAGCTCTTTTCCGCCAAAGGTCTGGTAGATTTGTCCGATACTGCTCTTGAAGGAGTTGTCTTTCTCATTGCCAAACAAGGCAGAGCCGCCGAACTTGTCACGAAGGCGGTGAATCTCTTCCATTGCGTTCTCGTAAGTTGCGTGAAAGGGCTCTTCCTTCGTGGTTTTCTCAATAGCAAGCCGCTCATAATCGTAGTTATCGAGCGTGTCAAGAGCATACGAGTAATCCGTCACCACTTCGAAGAGAGCATTAGTCTCGTCTGTTGATAGTAGGGGCTGGCTCTGGATGGTACGCCCAAGCATACCAACTAACTGGCGCAGTTCTCCAATCTGCTCTTTGCGAATACGTTCGTTCACAGCATATCCCTTTACAAGATAATCTTTGATAATCTTTCGGGCCCAGATACGGAAAGCAGTACCGCGTTTACTGTGAACGCGATAGCCAACTGATATGATGACATCAAGGCTATAAAACGGCACTGGTTTCTTCACGCCATTAACGTGTAAAAAATGCACGTTATTATCGTCACGCTCCAACTCACCCTCCTTGAAGGCGTTCAGAACGTGTCGTCTTACGTTTGATCCCTCTTTCGTAAAAAGTGAAGCCATCTGTTCAACATTTAGCCACACCGTGTCATTCTCCAGCCGGACATCAATCTGCGTCTGTCCGTCCTCCGTCTGATATATGATAATTTTGTTCTCTTCCATATTGTATGTTGTATATTGTTCTTATAGTATTTCTCTTGCAATCCAAGCACAAGCTTCTGCGTCAGCAAGAGCATGGTGATGATTCTCCATGTTAAAACCACAAGCAGCAGCTACAGTTTGAAGCTGGTGGTTTTCCAAATCAGGGAGTACACGCCGTGAGACACAAAGGGTGTCGTAGAACTCATAGTCTGGATAGTCCATCTGATATACGCGGAAAACTGCTTTCAGGCAGCCTTCATCAAAAGGCTTGTTATGAGCCACAAGGGGAAGACCTTCAATCAGTGGCTCTATCTGAGCCCATACTTTTGGAAAAACTGGTGCATCGTCAGTATCTTCATGACATAGGCCATGTACCTGACTGCACCAGTAGTTATAGTAGTCGGGTTCGGGATGGATGAGAGAGTAGAACGAATCTACTATCTCCCCATTTCGGACAATGACTATTCCAACGGAACAAACCGAAGAACGCTCGTTATTGGCTGTTTCGAAATCTATTGCTGCAAAGTCTTTCATTTATTTGTCCTCTCTGTATTTGTTCCACATCCTCTTTATCTTACCCCAACTCTCGATAGACAGAGGTTGTTTTCTCTATGCAGGCGCTAAATTACAAAATAGTGAGGGAAGAAACAAATAAATACGTGCTTTTCTGAAAAACATGATGAGTAGCTACGCAGAAGGAAGTGATTCTAACGGTAAAGAAGAAACTCAGAAAGTTGAAAAACATCTATCACATCTGTCACATCTATCACGAGACCCCTGTTTATCGGGGCTCGGCGAGTGATAGATGGTGTGACAGATGTGATAGATGAACGCGGTTTTTGGCATTTTACATGCAAAAACGAGGCATGTGTTAGGCTTTTTTTCGGGAAGATGGTATAAACATAGTGTGATAGCCTTGTGTTAGCAACGTCACGTCGATTCGGCTTGTGCCATGCATGGCACGAGCCTGTGCCACGTATGGCACAAGCGTGTGCCACGTATGGCACGCGTGCAAGTGATATGGGGGGGGTTATTTGCCGTTGTAGTTGCACATGGCGAACTGCATGCCGCTGAGGGCGTAGGCCTTGATGGCGTCGCAGGCCACGAGCGCCTTCTCGTCGACAATCTTTTCGTCCTCTGGGCTGAAGTGCCCCAGCACGAAGTCCACCTGTCCGCCGCGTGGGAAGTCGTTGCCGATGCCGAACTTCAGGCGGTTGTAGGCCTGGGTGCCCAGCATCTGTGCTATGTGCTTGAGTCCATTGTGGCCAGCGTCGCTGCCGCCCTGTCGCATGCGGATGGTGCCTACGGGCAGGCTGAGGTCATCGACCAGCACGAGCAGGTTCTCGATGGGGATTTTCTCCTGTTGCAACCAGTAGCGGACAGCATTTCCGCTGAGGTTCATGTAGGTGGACGGCTTCAAAAGGACAAGTTCCTGATTCTTCACCCTCGTGTGGGCGACGAATCCGTAGCGTTTGTCCTGAAAAGAAATATTGGACGCCTTGGCGAAGGCGTCCAATATTCTGAATCCGATATTGTGGCGGGTACCTTCGTATTCAGGTCCGATGTTACCCAGCCCTACTATCAGGTGTTTCATTGTTTGCTCTTCTTCTTCAGCTCGAACGAAGATTCGGCGTAAAAAGTTAAGCATTAATCCTGAGCCTTGGCAGCGGCGCTCATGGCGCTACGTGTCATCTTAACCTGACATACAACGACGCTGGCGGGAGTTACCAGTTCCAGACCTTCGAACTGCAGTTCGCCGGCCTTGATGGTCTTACCCAGACCCAGGTTGGTGACGTCGATATCGAGACGCTCGGGAATCTGTGTGTAAGGAGCACGAACCTTCAGCTTGCGCACATTGGCAGCCAGCTTACCACCGGCGCGAACACCTTCTGCAAGACCGTTCAGCTTGATGGGAACTTCCATCACAATGGGCTTCTCGGCGTTTACTTCGTAGAAGTCGACGTGGAGGAGCTGGTCGCTTACGGGGTGGAACTGCAGCTCACGCATCACGGCGATGTGCTTCTTGCCGTCGATGTCGAGGTTTACGCTGAAGATTTCGGGGGTGTAGACCAGCTTGCGCAGACCAGCTGCGGTGACGCTGAAACTGAGGGCCTCGGGCAGGCCGTTCTCGCCGCGTGCCTCACCATAGAGGTTGCAGGGCACGCAGCCCTCCTTACGGAGTTGCTTGGTTGACTTCTTGCCAGTCTCGGTACGTGCAGTACCTTGGATGTCAATACTCTTCATTTTTACGTTTTGTTTTGTGTTACTATAAATTAAGTTTGTTATGCTTAATTCGCCATCACACGGATGTGCTCCAAAAGCGGCTGCAAAGTTACATAAAAATTATGAATTATGCATTATGAATTATGCATTATTTCAAAAATCCATGTCGATTTTTATGTCATTGTCGTCGTATTCGGGGCGCGGCTCGGCCTTTCCCTGCTCCTGTTCGATGTATGCAATGGCTTCGTTGATGCCGCTCTGGAACTTCTCAAAGTCCTCGCGATAAAGGAATATCTTGTGTTTCTCGAAGCTTATGTTCATGTTGGCGAAGTCGTTGCCGGCCATAATTTTCTTGCTTTCTGTGATGGCGAGGTAGAGCTCGTCTTTCTTGTTACGCTTCACGTCAACATAGTAAATGCGTTTGCCGGCCTTGATGGTACGGGAAAAGACGATTTCCCGTTCTTTACTCACTTCTGGTTTCTTCAAATCTTCCATATTTTATACGTTATTAGTGGTTTTGCGTCCCCAAAATTGCATTTATTTTTCATAACTACCAAAAAAAATGACAATAAATTGTGTTTCTTTAGCGTAAAATGCCTATTTTTGCAACGCATTTGAATAATATATTGGGCTTTTCTTTGATAATTTGACTATATGATTAACCGCGAACTGATTAGAATTAAGGTAGTTCAATTGGTATACGCCTTTTACCAAAACGACGATAAGTCGCTGGAGGCTGCTGAAAAGGAATTTGTCTTCAGTTTGGACAAGGCCTACGATCTGTACAACACCTTGCTCCTGCTGATGGTCAGCATCGGGCATACGGCGCGCCGGATGGTGGAAGTGCAACAAAGTCGCGCACAGCGACTGCATCTGCAGAACGATATTTCCACGAAGTTTATCAACAACCGATTCTTGGAGCAGCTACGTGCGAACGAACAGCTTCGTGCCTTCCAGGAGAAGAACGGCGTCTCGTGGGCTGACGAGGATGATTTTCTGCGACGGACCTACAGCCGCATCCTGGAACAGCCTTTCTATAAGGAATATGTGCAGAGCGGTGAGGACTCCTACGAGGAGGATCGCGAATTGTGGCGTAAGATTTACCGCAACCTCTTGTGCGAGAACGAAGAACTGGACGACATCTTGGAGGAAAGAAGCCTCTACTGGAACGATGACAAAGCCATCATCGACACGTTCATCCTGAAGACCATCCGTCGGTTCGAGGACAGTCAAGGCAGTTCGCAGCCCCTCCTGCCCGAATACAAGGACAGCGAAGACCCGAAGTTTGCCGCGAAACTGTTCCGCACCACGTTGCAGAACAAAAGCTACTACAGGCAGCTGATAGCCGAACACACGCAGAACTGGGACATCGAACGCATTTGTACGATGGACCTTATCATCATGCAGACGGCGCTGGCTGAGATTGTCTCGTTCCCGACTATCCCCATCAGCGTCAGCATAAACGAGTACGTTGAGGTGGCCAAGGCCTACAGCACCCCACGCAGCGGAAGTTACATCAATGGTATGCTCGATACCATTGTCAAACGCCTGCAAGAAAAGGGCATCGTGCAGAAGGTTGAAAGCACAATAATATCTAATGATAAATTAAATAAGAAATAATATATAAAAGAAGATAAACAAAATGACTATGTTTTTTATCCTACTCCAGGCCGCACAGCAGCAGGGCGGCGGTATGTCGTTCCTCATCATGATGGCCGTCATCTTTGCCATCATGTGGTTTTTCATGATTCGTCCCCAGCAGAAGAAACAGAAGGAGATTCAGAACTTCCGCAACTCCATTACCGTGGGCAGCCAAGTGGTAACTGCCGGTGGCATATACGGCACGGTGAAGAGTGTCGAGGATGCCGACAATACGCTGATCGTGGAGGTGGCCCGCGACGTACGGGTGAAGGTGGACCGCAATTCGGTCTACGCGACTGCCCCCGTCGACAATAAGGCCTAAGAAAGGGCTTTCTCATCCCCCTGGGATATGGATAAGTATCGGGTGCAGTATCAATGGAAGAAGTGGCGCGACTTCCTGTTCAGCAGCGGTCGCAGCCATGATATGTTTGTATTTCTCTTCTTCCTGGCAATATCGGCAGGCTTTTGGCTGTTGCAGACGTTGGACGAGACCTTCGAGACGGAGATAGCCGTCCCTCTGCGACTGACGGATGTTCCTGAGGATGTGGTCATTACGACCTCGCTGCCCGAAGTTCTCCATGTTGTAGTGCGCGATAAGGGCACAGCGCTCCTGCGCTATTGGCGCCATTCCGTTCAGCCCGTTGAAGTCTCGTTTGCAGACTATAATACAGGAGCTGCCAGCGGACGTGTCGGATTGCCTCAGAACGAAGTGCTGAAGGCCGTTCAGGAACAACTATCTGCCTCTACGCGCATACAAACGCTCCGCCCCGATACATTGGAGTTCTTCTATAATCATGGAATGAACGCCAGCGTGCCCGTCAGGATTATGGGAGAGGTGAAAACCGACACACGCTTCTACCTCTACGACGTAAAAGCAGAGCCAGCCGAGGTGAATGTCTTTGCTCCGGCCAGCATTCTCGACACACTCACCGCCGTCTATACGAAGCCCCTGTCCCTGTCGAAGCTGAAGGAGAACACCACGGTGGAGACGGAACTGAAACCCATGCGTGGGGCCCATTTCGAGCCGAAACGGGTGAAAGTGACGGCGCAGGTGGACTTTTACATTGAGCAGAGCGTGGATATCCCTGTGGTGTCACTCAACTTCCCAGGAGACAGAGAGTTGCGTACCTTTCCGGCTTCCGTTCGCGTGACCTACACCGTAGGCTACCAACACAGTCGCGACATCAAAGCCGAGAATTTCCTCTTTCTGGTGACTTACGATGAGATACTGGCGCTTCGTGGTCAGCACATCGCCAAGATTCCCGTGCAGTTGAAAAGTATCCCCGAGGGCGTGAGCAATGTACACACCGAACCAGAGGAACTGGATTTCTTGATAGAGACACTGGCCGAGGATTAATGGTCGAATGCGAAGGATGGTATGATACGACTGGGTGTGACAGGTGGAATAGGTTGTGGCAAATCGTATGTTTGCCGTATGTTGTCGGACAAGTTTGGCATCCCCGTCTATAATTGCGACATACATGCGCGCATCATCACCCTCACCGACTGGGAGGTGAGGGATCAACTGAGCAACCTGGTGCCGGGCCTTTACGACGACGAGGGAGAACTGGACAAAACGAAATTGGCAGCCTATCTGTTTGCCTCCGCAGAGCATGCAGCCCGTGTGAATGCCATCATCCATCCGGCTGTACGAAGCGACCTCCACGAATGGCTACAGCACAATGCTCAGGAACCAGTTGTGGCGGTTGAGACGGCTATTCTCTTCGAGAGTGGATTCGACACGGAGGTCGATCGGGTGCTCTTCGTTGATGCTCCCTTGAAAACGCGCATCCAGCGTGTGATGGCTCGCGACGGGCTGTCGCACGAAGAAGTTCTCCACCGCATGAAAAGTCAGCGCCCAGAGGAGGCCCGACAACGTGCCGACTACTGCATTGTTAACGACAACGAGGCGGACCTCGTCTCTCAACTGAATTCTATTTTGAGATTACTAATATAAATTGTAAATCGTAAACTGTTAAATTGTAAATGCTTAAGACAATTCTCGCCATTTCCGGCAAGCCCGGGCTTTTCCGCCTGGTATCTCGCGGCAACCGCAGTCTCGTTGTAGAGAGCCTCGACGCCGCCAAGAAACGCCAACCAGCTTTTGGCACCGACCGCATCATTTCGCTGGCCGACATTGCTATGTACACCGACGACGAGGAAGTGCCCCTGCGTCAGGTACTGAACAACATCAAGACGAAACAGGAAGGCAAAACCGTCACCGATATCGACCTGAAGAAGGCCTCGAAGGAAGAACTCTTCCAGTTCATGGCTGAGGTGCTTCCCCAGTTCGACCGTGACCGCGTTCACGCTTCCGATGTCAAGAAACTCATCCAATGGTATAATATTCTCATCGAGAACGACGTTACCGACTTCGACGAAGACCTTCAGGAGACTGAGGGCAATAATATCGACGACCGCAAATAATTTCAAGCGGCGCATCTGCAAAACAAAAATGATGAATGAGAGACCGTGTCACTCGGAAGTGATACGGTCTCTTTTTTTTAACCACTAAGTTCAGAATTATTACTCCTTGTTCTCAATGGCAACGGTAGCTATCTTTTGTTCGGTGGGAAGTTTGAACGAGATGGGCAGTACGTAGCGCATACGCACGGGCTTGTTACCATGACGAGCGGGCTTCCATCGAGGCATAGCCCTGACTACACGTTCGCCTTCGGCAGAGAGTAGGGCATCGGGCGACTTTAAGGTCCTCACCTCTTTGATGCTTCCATCCTTTTCAATAATAAATTCTATGGCGACGCGTCCCTCGATCTTTTTCTCCTGGGCCTCCTTGGGGTAGCTGATGTTGCGGCTCAGCCATGCGTATATATTGCCAAGGCTGTCAGGAAATTCTGCGCTTTGTTCTGCCACATCCATAACGGAGTCATCATCGCCCTCTACTGTTGTTTCTACTTTGTCTGATGTGGTGACGTGCAGTTCGTTTTCTGCTACAATGTTGTTATGAATCTCCTTGCCCTGCACGGCTTTCACAGCCTCCTGAGCTGTCAACTCCTGTCCATCAACCACAATACGCAACGGCATCGTGCCAGGTACGGCCTTGAGTGTCTTAGAATTTGTTGTTGTAATCATTATAGCACCATCCTTGGCTTCTTCACCGTACATTTCTACAGCGGACTTGGATTGTAGGACTTCGACGTGTGCTATTTTCTTAGGGTCGAGTTTCTTCACTTCAGCTTTTGTCACACGTTTATTGTTGATAAAAGTGAGTGGTTCCTGCTGACTGGCCAATGCGCCAAGCGCAACGAGGGTTAGGGGCAGTGCGTAGAGTACTTTCAGACGTGCCCATACGGTGGATTTCTTCTTTGTCATCATAGTGATACGGTTTTTGAGCTGGCTGTGGCGGAAAGCATTGACCATCGGATATGGTGTGCGGGCCACGGCCTTTTCGATTAATAGAAGTTGATAGTCACGTACCGAGATACCTCTGCGCAGAACGGCATCGTCGGCTTCATATTCGTGTACTTCACGCAGCGAGGCGTCAAGCATCCATATGCAAGGATTGAACCACTGGAGTACTTCCACAAGGGTGATGAGAAGCGTGTCCCACGAGTGTCCCATGCGGATGTGTGCAAGTTCATGGTCGAGAATCGCACCCTTAGCATCGTCTTCACCAATGACGATGGAGCGCATCCAGGAGAAGGCAGAAATGTGCCCGGTATGACAGTAGACGGTAACATCGTCTATCCGGTCCGTCCACAGACAGCCGCGAGGGATAAAACGCACAAGGCGCACTACGCCCACCAACTTCCAAAGGAGGAACGCCAGCATACCCGTTAAATATATAGTTACCAACCAGTTGTGGCTTAATGTCTTTGTAGCAGTCTCTTGAACCTCCCTGTTGGTGTCGGCACCCACCACAAGTACTGGTAGCATT
Source organism: uncultured Bacteroidaceae bacterium (assembly GCA_905234735.1). GTDB lineage: Bacteria > Bacteroidota > Bacteroidia > Bacteroidales > Bacteroidaceae > Physcousia. The sequence goes on from CAJOJA010000003.1 coordinate 158,813, forward strand.
ACCACATTGTTAATGGCCTCTCCGACGGGCGAAGAAACGAAAGGATTCGGAACCTCCAGCCAAGGCACAACGAGCGATACCACAACAATGGCCAGCAGCATGGCTCGATTCAGCCGGAAGAATGTCTCTCGCCTTAATAATAAGGTGTAAGGCAGATACAACAGTGCGAGCACGATGCTCGATTTGATGACATATAACATTAACATGGTGGTAGGTATAGGGATTAAGGATTAGGGATTAGAGAAAGAAGTTCGCGCAGTTCTGTCTCGCTCAGTTGTTCGTCCTCGACAAAGAAACGGACGAGCGAGGAGGCACTCCCTCCGAAGAAGTTGTCCTTGACATCCTTCATCACACGGCTGGCGTATTCGCCTCGTGAAATGACGGGAAAGTATAGATACTGCTTCCCGTTACCTTTTTTCCAATCAACGAAACCTTTAGTAGTAAGTATCTTCAGAAAGGTCGAAATAGTGGTGTATGCGGGGCGTGGCTCTTCGTATCTGGCCACCACTTCGTGTACGTCCATTGCCTTTCCGGCGCTCCATAAGGCGTTCATTACCTGCATTTCGCTTTTTGTCAGCGTGTAGTCATTCTTGCCTTTTACCATATTATTTACCATTTAATCTTTTGCCTTTTATCGTTTGTCTGATGCAAAGTTAAAACTAAGTCTTTAGTAATTGCAAACAAATATCGAAGTTTTTCTGTTCCATCTACAATATTTAACGTTTATTATTAGTTATTCTATGCAAATAAATCCGTATCTTTGTTCCATCGTAACACATAACTCGTAATTCGTAATTCATAACTCGTAATTCGTAACTCGTAACTATACAAGATGGCAATAGGTAAATGGATAGGAGGTTTCCTCGGTTTGCTCAGTGGTGGGCCGTTAGGGTTGCTGGCAGGCATTGTTCTGGGTGCACTTGCTGATTCGGTGTTCGACGAAAGCAATTACTTTCAGCCTGGCGATGTAGGAGGCGAGACCGATGAGTCTTGGCAACGTCGTCAGCAGCAGGGCAACCGCAATGGGTTCCTGTTCTCGCTCATGGTGCTTGTGGCTCATATCATTCATGCCGATGGACGCATCATGCACTCCGAGATGGAATACGTGCGACGTTTCCTGCGCACCAATTTCTCTGATGATGCCGAGCGTGAGGGCGAAAGTATCCTCCTGAAGCTCTTCGACGAGAAGAAGCGCATGGGTGAGACAGCATGGATGCGCCAGATAGTGGCTGTCTGCCAGCAATTGGCCTTTGCTATGCCCACGGAACAACGACTGCAGCTTGTCGCCATGCTCTGCGAAATAGCCAAAGCCGACGGAACCGTACAAACCGAAGAACGCGAGGCCCTGCGTCAGATTTGTCTAAACATGGGTCTCGACGGCGGCACTGCCGAACAGATGCTGGGTCTGGGTGGAAAGACGGTGGAGGATGCCTATCGTGTCCTGGGCCTGCATCCCGATGCTACGGACGATGAAGTGCGTCAGGCCTATAAACGCATGGCTCGTGAGAACCACCCCGATCGTGTGGCCTCCCTCGGCGAGGATATCCGTCGCCAGGCCGAGCGTAAGTTCCAGGAGATTGCCGATGCCAAGGACCGTATCTACAGGGTGCGAGGCATGAAGTGACTCGCAGTATGATTATTGTGTGGATGGGTTACATCACCAGCAGACCGGCAAGTCCGCATAGGAGAATGACGCGGATGGGGCTCATCTTGTAGACACGGGTACTGATGAAAGCGAAGAGGAAGAGGGCAACGCTGATCCAGAACTGCCAGGGGGATTCGCTTGGGGTGGAGAAGTTCTCGGGCGTCATCAAACATAGGGATGCTGCTGCCAGCAGACCCACAACTGCGGGACGGAGCCATGAGAAGACATGCTCGACGATGGGGTGATTCTTATAGACCATGAGAAAGCGACTGATGAGTATCATCAGGATGAACGAGGGCAACACGACGGCAAACGTGGATATGGCGGAACCCAGAATTCCCCAGTACCAGGCATGACCGGCATTGGTGAGAGCGGTGTAGCCCACGTAGGTGGCCGAGTTGATGCCGATGGGGCCTGGGGTCATCTGCGAGACAGCGACAATGTCGGTAAACTGACTGGTGGTCATCCAATGGTAGTGGGTGACAACCTCGCCCTGTATCATTGATATCATGGCGTAACCTCCGCCAAAACCGAAAAGACCTATCTGGAAGAACGTCCAAAAGAGAAGGAAATATAGACTAATCATAGTTTATCGTCTTTGATTTGACCATACAAGTAGCCTCCGATGCCGGCAAACAGAATGACGTAGATGGGACTGACACCAAGGAGCCAGATGAGCACGGTGGCCACGACGGGAATCCACACGTTGTAGCGACTGATACGGGCCATGCGGGCCATTTTGAAGACTGGGGCGGCAATCAGAGCTACCACAGCGGGACGTATGCCTCGGAAGATGCGCTCGACGTAGGGGTTGTCGCGGAACTGCTGGAAGCAGAGGGCAATGGCCAGAATGATAAGGAATGAGGGTAGGGCAGTGCCCAAAGTCGTAACGAGGGCTCCGCGTGTGCCTCGTAGCTTGTAGCCGATGAAGATGCCGATGTTGATGGCAAAGATGCCTGGGCACGACTGGGCAACGGCTATCAGGTCGAGCAGTTCCTCACGCTCTATCCACCGCTTCTCGTCGACGACCTTTGCCTCGATGAGCGGAATCATCGCGTAGCCACCACCGATGGTGAACAACCCGATGCGGAAGAAAGTACTAAACAGTTCCCACATTTCTCATTTTCTCATTTTCTCATTTTCTTATTTTCCCAATCTCCCTTCTATCCACTTTCTTGCATTCACAAATGCCTCTATCCAGGGCGTAATCTCGTCCATACGGCGGTCCTGCGGATACCAGGCACACTGCCAGGGGAAGATGGCACGTTCCAGGTGGGGCATCATGGCCAGATGGCGACCATCCTGCGAACAGATACCTGCTACCGCAAAGTCACTGCCGTTGGGGTTGGCAGGATATTCGGCATAGTTGTATTTGGCCACGATGTTGTAGTCTTCCTCTTTGCCGGGCAGGTGGAACTTGCCTTCGCCGTGTGCCACCCAGATACCCAGTTTAGAGCCGCTGAGCGATGAGAACATCACGCTTTGGTTCTTGGGGATGGTGAGGCCCACGAACGATGACTCGAACTTATGGCTGTCATTGTGCAACATGCGTGGACGATTCTCATTCTTAATCAAATTAAGTTCCACCATCAGTTGGCAACCGTTGCAGATGCCCAGTGAGAGGGTGTCGGGACGGGCATAGAAGCGGTCGAGAGCCTCCTTGGCCTTGGGATTGAAGAGGAAGGCACCAGCCCAACCCTTGGCGGAACCCAAGACGTCGGAATTGGAGAAACCGCCGCAGAAGACAATCATGTTGACATCGTCCAGCGTCTCACGACCATTCACAAGATCGGTCATCATCGCGTCCTTTACGTCGAAGCCTGCCAAGTAGAGCGAGTAGGCCATTTCGCGTTCGCCGTTGGTTCCCTTTTCTCGGATGATGGCGGCACGTATGCCTGTGGGCTTACGGCGGTCTGCGCTGATGTGGTACTGACTCAGCTTGCCCTTGAACTTGGATGGGAACAGCATCGTCAGGGGTTGCTGTTTGTAGTTCTCGAAGCGCTGTTCGGCACATCCGTTCATGCTCTGGCGGCGGTCGAGCAGGTAAGAGGGACGATACCAGACGTCGCGCAGTTGGTCAATGTCCAGTCGCTCCTCAAAGTCACCCTTGCGTAGGCGCAGGACACGCTCGCGAGCGGGTACACCTATATAGATGTAGCCCACGCCCATCTCGTCCATCAGTTTCTTGAACTCGGCCTCGTGACGTGTGGCCACCTGAACGACGACGCCTGGGTTCTCGGCAAAGAGAATCTTCGTGAGGTCGTCGGTCTCGAATTTGTTGAGGTTAACCTTCAGTCCGCCCTTGGGGTTGGCGAAGCACATCTCCAGCAGCGTGGTGATGAGACCGCCGGCCGAGATGTCGTGGCCTGCCAGCAGCAGGCCCTTGCGGACGCATTCCTGAACGGCCTCGAAGGCATCGCGGAAATATTCGGGATTGGTCACCGTGGGAACATCGCTACCCACGAGACCCTGACTCTGTGCCAATGCGCTGCCGCCCAGACGAAGCTCGTCGAACGAGAAGTCGATGTGGTAGAGCGAGGATTCGGGTTCGTCGGCCAGTACGGGGCTTACCACCTTGCGGATGTCGCTGACCTCGCCGCCAGAGGTCACGATGACGGTGCCCGGAGAGATAATCTTCGAACCGTTGGGATATTTCTGACTCATCGACAGGCTGTCCTTACCCGTCGGTACGTTGATTTCCAACGCACAACAGAAGTCGCTCAACGCCTCTACGGCCTGATACAGACGGGCATCCTCGCCCTTCTGCGAACGGCAGGGCCACATCCAGTTGGCACTGAGACTGACGCTGTCCAAACCTTCGCTTAATGGAGCCCAAACGATGTTGGTCAGGCTCTCAGCTACGGACAGCACACTGCCTGCAGCGGGATTGGCCAAACCTGCCTGGGGGGCATGACCCAGGGCTGTGGCAATGCCCTTGCGGCCGCGATAGTCAAGGGCCACTACGCCGCAGTCGCTCAGGGGCAACTGTATCTGACCCTGACACTGCTGACGGGCCACCTTACCCGTTACGGAGCGGTCTACCTTGTTGGTGAGCCAGTCCTTGCAGGCAACGGCTTCGAGGGATAGAACACTTTCAAGTGAAGAGTGAAGAGTGGAGAGCGAAGAATTAGCATCTTTGTATTTGCGCTCTACGGTCTCGTCCACCATCACGGTCTTAGGCGAGTGGCCGAACATGTCGGCAACGTCGAGGTCGAAGGGGCGTATACCGTCGCCCTGCTCGAAGGCAAAGTGGGCGTCGCCAGTGGTTTCGCCCACGACATACATCGGTGCGCGCTCTCGTTCGGCTATCTGTCGCACATGCTCCAAGTGTTCTTCCTGAATGAGCAATCCCATGCGTTCCTGACTCTCATTGGCAATGATTTCCTTAGATGATAGCGTGGGGTCGCCGATGGGCAGCTTGGTCATATCGATGAGTCCACCACACTCCTCAACCAACTCGCTGAGGCAGTTGACGTGACCTGCCGAACCGTGATCGTGAATCGACACTACGGGATTGATGTCTTCCTCGCATAGGGCGCGTACCAGGTTGTTGGCACGCTTCTGCATCTCGGGGTTGGCACGCTGTACGGCATTCAGCTCGATGCCACTGCTATAGCGACCTGTGTCCACACTCGACACAGATCCGCCACCTAGGCCGATGCGGTAGTTATCGCCACCAACGACAACAATTTTGTTACCCTTCTGGGGGGTGCCTTTCAGACAGTCGCGCTTGGTGCCGTAGCCCACGCCGCCAGCCAGCATGATGACCTTGTCGTAGCCATATTGCTCACCGTTTTCCTGATGTTCGAAGGTGAGCACGGAACCCGTGATGAGCGGCTGACCAAACTTGTTGCCGAAGTCGCTGGCACCATTGGATGCCTTTATGAGTATCTGTTCAGGTGTCTGATAGAGCCACTTGCGCACGGGTAGAATCTTTTCCCACGCGCGTTCCTCTTCAGTATTACGGGGATAGCTGGTCATGTAGACGGCCGTGCCGGCAATGGGCCACGACCCTACGCCGCCGCCCATGCGGTCGCGAATCTCGCCACCCGTACCTGTGGAGGCTCCGTTGAAGGGCTCTACGGTGGTGGGGAAGTTGTGGGTCTCGGCCTTGATGCTGATGACGCTCTCGATGTCCTTGATGACAAAATAGTCGCTGGTGGAATGGTCCTGCGGAGCAAACTGCTCCACAACGGGGCCTTCGGCAAAGGCTACATTGTCTTTATATGCAGAGATAATCTTATGTGGATTTTCCTGCGTGGTCTTCTTAATCATCTGGAAGAGGCTGCTCTCTTTTTCTTCACCGTCGATGATGAACGTGCCGCCGAATATCTTGTGGCGGCAATGCTCAGAGTTGATTTGTGCAAAGCCAAAAACCTCGCTATCGGTCAACTTGCGTCCCAGTCGCCCCTCGATGCCGTGCAGGTAGGTCACCTCTTCGGGGCTCAGCGCCAGGCCCTCCTCTTCGTTGTATGCGTCGAGGTTGTCGATGAAGCGGATGGGGGCGGGCTTGATGTCGACGGTGAAGATGTCCTGGTCGAGCCCGCGATACAGACGTTGCAGCATGGGGTCGTACTCGGCTTCCTCCGACTCAACGGGGAAGTATTCCTCGATGCGCACGATGCCCTCGATGTTCATGTTCTGTGTGATTTCCACAGCGTTGGTGCTCCAGGGGGTCACCATCTCGCGGCGTGGCCCTATGAAGAATCCTGTCAGGCTCTGCGCCTGTTCGGGTGTGGCTTCACCATAGAGCCAACATAGTTTCTGAACGTCCGCTTGGGGGAGTTGGTTTTCGCACTGTGTAGCGATAATCGACTGTTGTGGGGTCTTGAAAAAAAGTATAGCCATATCCGTTTCTTTTATTTTGTGCAAATTAGTGTCAGCAGGGTGATTTCCGGTGTGGCTCCGATGCGCCAGGGTAGGGTGCCGCCCAGACCGATGTTGACATAGAGGTGTTGGCAGCCCTCGGTGTATAGCCCGTCGCATTCTGGATATATCCAACGTGAGGGGGTGAAACCAAGTACGCGAAGCTGCATGGCATGGGTGTGCCCGCTGAGTGTCAGGGGGATGCGGGTCATGGGAAGTACCTCCTTGCGCCACTGCGAGGGGTCGTGGGTGAGCAGGATGCAGAAGGTGCTGTCGGTGCCAACCATCGTCTTGACCAGGTCGCCACGCTGCACTACAGGATGTGCCCCCACGCTTTGGTTCTCGCAGCCTAGAATGGCAATGGAGTCGTTGCCGCGACGGATGATGTCTGACTCATTGAGCAGAACAGTCCATCCCAGTTCCTCACGTTCCATACGCACCAGTTCGGCAAAAGCCGTTGTGCGCTCATGGGGCGTCAGGGAACGATTGTAGGGGAGATAATCGTGGTTGCCCAGGACGGCATAGACGCGCCCGTGTTCTTTGGCATGCAATTGTCGGAGGATGGGTACAAAGGGTTTCAGTTCTTCTGCCCCCAACGATACCAGGTCGCCCGTGAAGCAGATGATGTCGGGTTCGAGGGCATTGATTTCGTCGATGCGTGCTTGCAGCTGCTGTTCATGTCCCACCCAACCGTCGAGATGCAGGTCGGAGATGTGTACGATGCGTAGACCATCGAAGGACTTGGGTAGGGTTTCGAACGTCAGCTGTACCGGCTTTACTTCGTGGCGGAAGCGTCCGTAGATATTTCCGAAGCAGGCCAGAATAACCCACAGGACAACCAGGCCGAGAGCTGTGTAGCCGAAGGGACGGTAGCTGACGCGCAGGGGTGCAACGAGGCTCACCAGCTTTGCCAACACATAGACAATGTGGGGTAACAAGGTGAGTATCACGCTGACAAGCACAATTCCTATAAACAGGTATCTCATGCGACAATCTTTACTTATTTATCGGCAATGGATGTTGTTGGATATTATTTCCCAGCGGTGGATGTCTTGTACGTGCGAGTTTTGCGCTCCTGTATGCTGCCGTCAACGGCTTTCTGACAACATTCCGTCCAACACCCGTGATCGTTGTATTTGTATTCGAATGTCGTGAGTGAGAGCACTTTGCTTCCGCTGTTCGTGACTTGGCGGACAACGTCTCCCTGTTCGTTGTATTCGTATGTGGTGCGCTCAGCCCCCCTGTTCGTTTCCACCAATCTTCCGTGAGCGTAGCGTCTCTTCACCGCTGCCACTTTGGCTGCTTTGGGAAAGAACGAATGGACAAATGCCGATTCCTCCTCCATATAGTCGTAGGTCTCGCGACTGCCATCGGAGGCTTTCAGTTCCAAAAGCTGACCGTTGGGGGCGAAACGTGGCGTGTAGCTCAGCATTTTGCCGCCCGACGAGTTTGTCATGGCCAGGTAAAATCCCGTCCCGGATTCCTCGCCATATTCATACTCCGTCGTCAGCTTTTCCGACTGTATATCGCGCGCTATCATGCCGTCGCTGTTGAAGATATACACGCGGCGGTGCGTACCTCCTTTTGAGGTGGTGATATTTTCAATCACCGTGTCCACGCGTTCGTCGTGAATGCTGTACATTTGTCGGGAATAGATATTATATTTTTTGCTGCGTAGGAAGTTAGCGATGATGCTGTCCTGAAGCAGGTCTTCGGGGATGTTTACGGCATCCAGGCGGGCAAACTCCTTGCGGCCTGCAGCAATGCGTTTGGCCTTTGCCTCACCGATGTTCTTGGCTTGTGCGAAATTGCGGCAGAATGTGTCGTAGGCCTTGAACGTTCCTTCCTTCTCGGTCTCTTGCCAGGCACAGGCGTTCATGCTGTCACGAGCTTCCTCCAGGCGTGGTGATTTGGGGAACTCCATCACATACTGGCGGTAGGCTTTCTCCGTATGTTCAAGTCCTTGGAATGCGTATTCGTAGAGGCGCTTCCATGCCTCGTCGGCCATTCTTGATTGTGGATAGTCCTTCAGGAACTGGCGCATACCTTGCTCTGTGGAGGGCGCTGCGGCATAGGCTAATTTGTCGCGATAGGCGGAGACCTCCTTGTAATGTTCGCTGTTTACATTCTTTGTAAAGCGCTCGAGGTACTTGGCGCAGCGCTCTACATCCTCGCTGCCCATCACCTCTTCGTACCACAGTTGCTCACATTCGCGATTCAGTTTGTCCTTGATGCGAGAATTCTTGCGCAGCACGCCTATCAGCTTCTCGTAGGCTGCCACTGTACGCTGGGCAGCTACCTCTCCATGTAATAGACTCTCTATCTTGTCGACGACCTCGGAGAACTGTAACGGGTTTTCATCCATCATCGACAGGAAACCATCTATCTGACGCTTGTGCTTCTCCATACGTTTAACCTTATCGTAGGCCGTCCATACTTTGTTATTGTCCACTTCCTCGCCTTCTGCCCTTGGTGCTATGTCCAATAGTACATGACCCAGGTCGGGTAGGGGACGTAAGGCTTCCATCATGGCATCGGCATCGTCGGGATTCTTAGCCTTCATCTTCTCGTACTTCTCTTCCATATCCTGCAATCTCTTGGAGGCACTCTCCCATTTGTTCTCAGCAATGTCCTCGAACACCTTCATCATCTTCTTGGCATGTTTCGTATTGGCATTTTCGCTGTAGTGCTCGTACACACTCTGTGCTTCCACAGGAAGACAGGCAAACATCACCATCGTCAGCAGTATGGCTATCAGTTTCTTCATATATTTTTCGTCTGTTTTTGTTCGTTTGGGCGTTTCTTTGCTACAAAATTGGTGCAAAGATACAAACATTTATTTTATTGGGAAAACAAAAGCCCTTTTTTTCCCATTCCCCTTTCCTTTTTGATATAATATTCGTAACTTTGTGACCAAGTAGAAAAAAGTAAGACTATGATGATAGGTGTTTATATAGGAATGGGCCTGGTGGCGGGTTGTCTGCTGGGGCTCCTGCTGATGGGACGCTTGCGTACTCGCATGGCGGTGTTGGAGCAGGAGCGCCTCCATGCTACGGAAACACTGGAGCAGGTAAAAGCCCAGGGACAGCACTATGTGGAGGAGCTCAAAGCCCAGCACCACCAGCAGACGGAGGAACTGAAGGAACAACATCGCATCCAGCTGGAGACGTTACGCAATCAGCAACGCGAACAATTGGCGAAAGCCGAAGGGCAGTATCGCGAGGCCCTGGTGACCATGCACCGTCAACATGAGGAGCAGATGCAGCAGCAGATGACGTTGATACGCGAACAGATGAATACGGCTTCCGAAAAGATACTGAAGGACCGGGCAGAACAATTGTCGAACAGCAATAAGGAGCAGTTGGCCAGTATCCTGAATCCCCTGCAAACCCACATTCAACAGATGCGTGAGGCTGTGGAACGGAGCGACCGCGAGCACAACACCACTATGCAGCGACTGGATGCCACCATCAAGACGAGTATCGAACAGAGCCGTGAGGTGGGAGAACGGGCTGACAAACTGGCTCAGGCGCTGACTGGAGAGAACAAGACCCAAGGCAACTTTGGCGAACTCCGGCTGAAGCAACTCCTGGAGGGTATGGGACTGGAAGAGGGGGAGCAGTTTGAACTGCAGGAGACGATGAAGGACCAGGACGGACGGACCATATACGACGAGGGACACCGCATGATACCCGATGCCGTCCTGCACTTTCCCGACCAGCGTGACATCATTATCGACTCGAAAATGTCGTTTACGGCCTTTGAGGACTATCACAATGCTGATACTGAGGAGAAACGACAGGATGCCCTGCGTCGGCACATTGCCAGTATGCGCAGTCACGTGAATGAATTGGCGAAGAAGAACTATACGAAATACATACATGAGGGACGCGGAAAGCTGGACTTCGTGCTGATGTACGTCTTCTCGGAGTCTGCGCTGCAACTGGCGCTGACGAACGATGCCACACTGTGGAAGGAGGCTTACGACAAAGGCGTGGTCATTGCCGGCTCGCAAAACCTGTACATGATTCTGCGTGTGTTGGAGATGACCTGGAAACAGGTGAAGCAGGTGGAGAATCAGACACGTATCATGGAACTGGCTAACCTGATGGTTGACCGCGTGCAATTGTTCGCAGAACGCATGGGTGAGGTGAAGCGACAGTTGGACAGGACAACTGAAGCCTTCGAGAAGGTAGAGGCCAGTACGGCGGACAGCGGGCAAAGCATCATCACCACGGCCCGACAACTCCTGAAGATGGGGGCTACGGAGAACTCGAAACGCAAAAAATCATTGAAAGAGACGCAGAATGCGCTCGAAAATGCCCAAAATGAAGAGGAAAAGGAAAATAATCCCTAATATCTAACTCTTAATCCAAATTATTTTTGTAATTTTGCAGCCGCTGTCACGAGATGGCAGCATATTTCAAACCTATTAAATAAAATTTTAACTAATGGCAACAAAAATTAGATTACAGCGCCACGGTCGCAAAGGCTATGCTTTCTACAGCATCGTGATCGCTGATGTAAGAGCTCCACGTGATGGTAAGTTTACAGAGAAGATTGGTACGTACAATCCCAACACCAATCCTGCCACTGTAGATTTGAAATTCGATCGTGCCTTGTACTGGGTAGAGGTTGGTGCACAGCCCACCGATACCGTTCGTAACATCCTCAGTCGCGAAGGTGTATACCTGATGAAGCATCTGAGAGGTGGCGTGAAGAAGGGTGCATTCGACGAAGCTGCTGCACAGGCAAAGTTCGACGCCTGGAAGGCTGACCGTCAGAAGGGCCTTAGCGCATTTCAGTCCAAGCTTGCTGCTGACGCTCGCGCTGCCGAGAAGGCACGTCTGGAGGCAGAGAAGAAGGCTGATGCAAAGGTTCAGGAGAAGGTAGCAGAGAAGAAGGCTGCCGAAGCTGCTGCTAAGGCTGAAGCTGAAGCTGCTGCTGCATCAGAGAACGAAGCTACAGAAGAGACCAACGCCGAGGCTACCGAGGCTTAAGCTAATCAAGTTTAAAATTTTATTCTAATAGATTTTTCCAAACAACAGCAGAAAGGGCTCCGCCGTGAGGCAGGGCCCTTTCATAGTTTCAATAGTCAGCGCATCATCAATGATGGTGATGGTGGTGATGCTTGTGTATGTTCTTAATCCTGTGATACTTCTTCATGTAGTCCCGCAGGAATACGAAGCAGAGCAGAGCGCAAACAAGGATGTATAATTCGGCAAGCGACTCGCCCATGATATTCGTCAGGCTGAAGTCTTTTATCAAACCACCAAATACGCGCATCTCATAGACTGCCAGACTGTTATTGATGATATGAATGATACTTGTAAGGATCACGCTGTGCGATTTGACATAGATGATACCCAGCAGCATACCAATGATGATGGCCGCCGGAATCTGAGCGGGGTTAAAATGTACGAGTCCGAAGAGAATGGCCGAAACGGCAATGGCCGTCCATTGTCCCACCTCGTGACGAAGCATATAACCCAGGACACTGGCTCGGAACACCACCTCTTCTACGATGGGCCCAACGATGGCTATGGCCAGGACGCCCAAGCGATTTTGGGATAGACCGATGAATTCCAGTTGCATCAGGTCGGGCAGTTTCAGTTTTTCACTGAGCAGGTCGACGACCAAGATGCCCAGCAATACGCCGATGATGCCCAGATAGGCATAGTTCCAATTGACGCGACGAGGGTCGAACGTCCGTGGGCTGAACATGTGCATCCAGTAGAGAATGCCCACGGTCAGTATGCCGCTGACCATGATTGACGTTGCGAAAAGTCCTGGGCGGTTAAGTATGACATCCTGGGGGGTTGAGCTGAAAAGGGTAAACACCATGCCTGCCAGTAGTTGCATGATGCAAAAAATAATAACAGCCAATATGGGCTTTATGAATATCTTCATTATAATGTGTTTAATAATTCGTCGCGAAGTTACAAAAAAAACATCAACTGACAAAGTATTACCCTTACCTTTCTATGAATAGTTAAAAAAATGAAGGGATTTATTTTGCCTTTCAGACAATTTCCGTTATCTTTGTGAGTGATTTAGCGCAAAAGCGTTGATGAAAGGAAAGCAAATTGAGCATTGGGCTGTTGTGGAACGTGTTTTGTCCCACGCGGTCATTGTAAGCGTCGTTCAGGAAACGGCGTGTGCTGCTTGTGCTGCTGCTGCCTTGTGTCATAGTTCGGAAAAGCAGGAGAAGAGGATGGAAATCCCTTGTGCCAACCCCTCGATATACAGCGAGGGACAGAAGGTGAACATCGTGGGCGATATCCGACTGGGGTTGCATGCTACGGTGTGGGCCTATGTGGTACCCTTGATGCTGCTCGTGGGTACACTCATGCTGGCCACTCGCCTATTGGGCAGTGAGGCACTGGGCGCCCTCTGTTCGCTTGGCGTGCTTATACCTTATTATATAATATTATATATGCTACGTGGCCGTTTGCAGCGCAGGTTCACGTTCCAGATACGAGTCTAAAACAAATATATTAAATAACATTTACACATTATGAATCTAATTCTTTTGGCAATTATTGCCTTAGGTGCCATCGGGCTCATTGCGGCCTTGCTGCTCTACTTTGCATCGCAGAAGTTTGCGGTGCATGAGGACGAGCGCATCGGTCAGGTGAGTGCCGTTCTGCCGCAGGCCAACTGTGGCGGTTGCGGGTTCCCCGGTTGCGCTGGTTTTGCAGGTGCCTGTGTGAAGGCAGCTGATGCTGGTTCTCTCGAGGGCTTGTTGTGCCCCGTTGGCGGTCAGCCTGTGATGGAACAGGTGGCTGGTATCCTGGGTATGACGGTTGAGGCCTCTGCTCCGAAGGTTGCTGTAGTACGTTGTAACGGTTCGTGTGAGAACCGTCCGCGTCTGGTGAAGTTCGACGGCGCACAGTCGTGCAAGGTGCAGCAGATGATTGGCATGGGCGAGACGGGTTGCTCGTATGGTTGCTACGGTTGTGGCGACTGCGTGTCCGTCTGTCAGTTCGGTGCCTTGAGTATCAATCCCGTGACGCTTCTTCCCGAGGTCGACGAAGAGAAGTGTACGGCTTGCGGTGCCTGTGCCAAGGCGTGTCCGCGTCAGATTATTGAAGTACGCCTCAAGGGTCCGAAGAATCGTCGTATGGTGGTTCTTTGTAACAACAAGGACAAGGGTGCCATCGCCAACAAGTGGTGCAAGGCTTCTTGTATCGGTTGTGGCAAGTGCGTAAAGGCCTGCGAGAAGTTCGAGGCTATCACCGTCACGAAGAACCTGGCCTACATCGATGCTGAGAAGTGCAAGCTCTGCCGCAAGTGCGAAGAAGCCTGTCCGAAGGGTGCTATCCACGCCATCAACATGCCCCCGCGTAAACCAAAAGTTGAAGAAACTCCTAAAGAACAGTAAACTATGAAGACATTTAAGATAGGAGGAGTTCATCCCGAAGAAAATAAGCTGTCGGCTGGTCAGCCCATTCGCGAGGCTCAGTTGCCCAAGCAGGCAGTGTTCAGTATGTTCCAGCATATCGGTGCTCCTGCCAATGCTGTCGTCAAGCGTGGCGATGAGGTGAAGGTGGGTACCCTGCTGGGCGAAGCCGGTGGCTTTGTGAGTGCACCCATCTATTCCAGCGTAAGCGGTAAGGTCAGCAAGGTCGACGTTGCCCTGGATGCCAGCGGTCTGCGTCGTATGGCTGTAACCGTTGACGTGGAAGGTGACGAGTGGGAAGAGAGTATCGACCGCTCGAAGGACCTGGTAAAGTTGGCCGACCGTCCGGAACTTGATGGTAAGACCATCGTAGAGAAGATTAAGGCCGCAGGCATTGTCGGCATGGGTGGGGCCACGTTCCCCACGCATGTGAAGCTGTGCCCCCCTCCTGGAAAGGTGGCCGAATGCGTCATTGTGAATGCCGTAGAGTGCGAGCCCTATCTGACTGCCGACCACAGTCTGATGCTGACACATCCCGATGAAATCCTTGTCGGCCTCCAGTTGGTCATGAAGGCCGTAGGCGTAAGCAAAGGATATATTGGCATAGAGAATAATAAACCCGATGCCATCGCATTACTGACGCAGAAGGCTCAAGAATATCAGGGCATCGAGGTCGTTCCCTTGAAGATGAAGTACCCGCAGGGTGGTGAGAAGCAATTGATTGACGCCGTCATCGGTCGTCAGGTGCCTGCACCCCCAGCATTGCCCATCGACACGGGAGCCATCGTGCAGAACGTGGGCACATGCTTCGCTATTTACGAGGCCGTGATGAAGAACAAGCCCCTCATCGACCGTGTCATCACCGTGACCGGCAAGAGCCTGAAGCAGCCCTCCAACCTGCTGGCCCGTCTGGGCACACCGTTCAGTCAGTTGATTGACGAGTGTGGTGGTCTGCCCGAGGATACGGGTAAGGTCATTGGCGGCGGCCCCATGATGGGTAAGGCACTGCTGAGTCTGGATGTACCCATGACGAAAGGTTCCAGCGGTCTGCTCATCATGAATGAGAAGGAAGCCAAGCGTGCCGAGGCAGAGCCTTGCATCCGTTGTGCCAAGTGTGTGGGCGCATGCCCCATGGGACTGGAACCCTACCTGCTTTCCAAGGTAAGCGAACAGCGCGACTGGGATGCTGCCGAGCAGAACGACATCGTGAGCTGCATCGAATGCGGTTCGTGCCAGTTCACCTGCCCCAGCCATCGCCCCCTGCTCGACTACATCCGCCTGGGCAAATCAACCGTAATGGGTATCATTCGCAGCAGAGCCGCGAAGTAATTGATAATGGACAATTGACAATAGATAATTATGAATAATAAATTAATAGTTTCCCTTTCACCGCATGTTCACAGTGGCGACTCTGTGCAGAAGAACATGTATGGTGTTTGCATAGCCTTGCTGCCTGCCATGCTGGCCAGCTTCTACTTCTTCGGATTGGGAGCGGTGGCTGTCATGCTCACGTCAGTCTTGGCATGCGTATTTTTCGAGTGGGCCATCACCAAGTTTGTGCTGAAGCGCCAGCGCCTGACCATCCTCGATGGCAGTGCCGTCCTGACGGGTATGCTCTTGGCCTTCAACCTGCCCAGTAACCTTCCCCTGTGGATCATCGTGCTGGGTGCCTTGTTCGCTATCGGAGTCGGCAAGATGACGTTCGGCGGCCTGGGCCAAAACATCTTCAACCCAGCCCTTGCCGGTCGTGTCTTCCTGCTCATCAGTTTCCCTGTACAGATGACCACATGGCCCGTCAGTGGAGAGATGAGTTACCTGGATGCCCAGACGGCTGCTACTCCGCTTTCCATCATGCAGACAGCCATCTCCTCTGGCGATGCTTCTGTCCTGAACCAGTTGCCCTCGAGTCTCGAGATGCTGGTGGGTCAGACGGGCGGTTCGCTGGGTGAGGTCAGTGCCCTGCTTCTGTTGCTGGGTTGCATCTTCATGCTGTGCAAGAAGATTATCACCTGGCACATTCCCGTCAGCATCATCGCTACGGTTCTCGTGTTTGCTGGTCTGCTGCATCTGGCCAATCCTGTCTATGCCAATCCCCTGCAGGTCATCTTCTCCGGTGGTCTCATGCTGGGAGCCTGCTACATGGCTACGGATTACGTGACCAGTCCTATGTCGCACAAGGGGCAACTTATCTACGGTGTATGCATCGGTCTCCTGACCGTCATCATCCGTAACTGGGGCGCTTATCCCGAAGGCATGTCATTTGCCATCATCATCATGAACGCCTTCACGCCGCTCATCAACAACTATTGTAAGCCGCAGCGTTTTGGCGAAGTAATTAAGAAGGAGGCTGCAAAATGAAGAAGTTAGAATCTACATTACCTAATATGGTCATTGTGCTGACCCTGATTGCCGTTGTGGCAGGTTTGGCACTGGGATATGTGAATAGTGTGACGGCTGGTCCCATCCAGGAAATCAAGGCACAACAGCTGGCCGACGGCATCAAGGCCGTCCTTGCAGCCGACGAACTGAACGTCGAAGAGCCTGAGACCCTCGACGACGGTTCTGTCATCTACCGTACCGACAAGGGTGTAGCCGTGCAGGCCACCGACCCCAATGGCTTTGGTGGCAAACTCACCGTACTGGTGGGCTTCAACAGCGAAGGTCTCATTCAGGGCTATCAGGTGCTGGAGACAGCCGAGACCCCGGGCCTCGGTGCCAAGGCCGGCGAATGGTTCCAGAAGGGGCAGAAGGGCGACATCATCGGCAAGCAGGCCGGCAACCTCACCGTCAAGAAGGATGGGGGAGAGGTGGACGCCATCACGGCCTCTACCATCACCAGCCGTGCCTTCCTGCGTTGTGTGAATGCTGCCTATGCGGCTCTTGCTTCACAGGAAGATGCCCAGACGGGTGCAACGCAAAGACCCCACTCCCTCACCTCACCCGAGGGCGAGGAGTGATTACCCTTAGAGTGTTTGATTCATTAGAAAGTAATAATAATTAATAAAAGGAATCCCTAAAACTCCCAAACTATATACGCCCTCCCCTCGGGAGGGATAGGGGTAGGGGTCGATAATTATCATGAAGAATCTAAAAGTATTTCTGAACGGACTCATCAAGGAGAACCCCACCTTTGTGCTCCTCCTTGGCATGTGTCCCACACTGGGCACCACATCTTCGGCCTTCAACGGCATGTCAATGGGACTTGCCACAATGGCTGTCCTCGTGTTCTCCAACCTGATTATTGCGCTCATCAAGAACCTTATCCCCGATATGGTTCGCATTCCCTGCTATATCGTGGTGATTGCCTCTCTGGTAACCATCCTGCAGATGCTCATCAAGGCATACGCTCCCGCTGTAGACGCTTCGCTGGGTCTGTTCATCCCGCTGATTGTGGTGAACTGCATCATCCTGGGACGTGCCGAGGCCTTTGCAGCCAAGAACGGTGTCGTACCCAGCATTTTCGACGGACTGGGCATCGGACTTGGTTTCACCTGGGCCCTGACCCTTCTGGGTGCCTGCCGCGAACTGCTGGGCACGGGCAAGGTGTTCGGCCTGACCTGCTTCCCCGAGCAGTATGGTGCTCTCCTCTTCGTGTTGGCTCCCGGTGCATTCATCGTGCTGGGCTATCTCATTGCAGTGTTTAACAAACTTAAAAAGGCATAACGACTATGGCATTCTTACTTATATTTATTACAGCGATATTCGTCAACAATATCGTACTGAGCCAGTTCCTCGGCATCTGTCCCTTCCTGGGCGTGTCGAAGAAGGTGGAGACAGCCATGGGCATGGCAGCTGCCGTAGCCTTTGTGCTGGTCATTGCCACACTGGTCACCTACCTCATTCAAGTCTATGTCCTGAACGCCTTCGGGCTCGAATACCTCCAGACCATAGCCTTCATCCTCGTCATCGCCGCTCTGGTGCAGATGGTGGAGATTGTGCTCAAGAAGGTCAGCCCGGCCCTCTATCAGGCTCTGGGCGTGTTCCTTCCCTTGATTACCACCAACTGCTGCATCCTGGGTGTAGCCATCCTCGTGGGTAACGGCACCTACGACTCAGCAGGCATGGAGCCCGGCCTCGTCAGCGGCGTCTGGTTCGCCCTCTGCACGGCCCTCGGCTTCGGTCTGGCCCTCATCGTCTTTGCCGGCATCCGCGAGCAGTTGGCCCGCATGGATGTTCCCAAGGGCATGCAGGGAATGGCCATCGCCCTCGTCGTGGCAGGTCTGCTCTCTATGGCCTTCATGGGCTTCAGTGGTGTAAATAACGGATTAGCAAAGATATTTTGAAATTTTAATCTTTAATTTTTAATATTATGAAAGAAACCATTCTTGTTACTGGCGGTTGCGGCTTCATCGGCTCGCACACCACGGTAGAACTGCAAGAGGCAGGCTACGATGTAGTCATCGTGGACAACCTGAGTAATTCACGCATCGAGGTGCTCGACGGCATCGAGAAGATTACGGGCATACGTCCTGCCTTCGAACAGGTTGACCTGCGCGACTTCGATGCTACCGAAGGCGTCTTCAAGAAATATCCGAAGATCAAGGGCATCATCCACTTTGCTGCCTCCAAGGCCGTCGGAGAGAGCGTTGAGAAACCTCTGCTGTACTATCGCAACAACATCATCTCGCTTGTCAACCTCTTGGAGCTCATGCCCAAGTATGATGTCAAGGGCATCATCTTCTCCTCCTCGTGCACCGTCTATGGTCAGCCCACCAAGGAGAACCTGCCCGTCACCGAGCAGGCCCCCATCCAGAAGGCCCTCAGCCCCTATGGCAACACGAAGCAGATCAACGAGGAAATCATTCAGGACTACGTGCACTCTGGTGCTCCCATCAAGTCGGTCATCCTGCGCTACTTCAACCCCATTGGTGCACATCCCTCTGCCGAGATTGGCGAACTGCCCATCGGTGTGCCCATGAACCTCATCCCCTTCGTAACCCAGACGGCCATCGGCGTTCGCAAGCAGCTGAAGATATTTGGCAACGACTACGACACTCCCGACGGCACCTGCATCCGCGACTACATCTATGTCGTTGACCTGGCCAAGGCTCATGTGAAGGCTATGACCCGTGTGCTCGAGGGCGACGGCGATGCCGTAGAGGTATTCAACATCGGTACTGGCCGCGGCCTCTCCACCTTGGAGGTTGTCGAAGGCTTCGAGAAGGCTACCGGTGTCAAGGTCAACTGGGAATACGCTCCCCGTCGCGAAGGCGACATCGAGAAGGTCTGGGGCAATGTGGACAAGGCCAACAAGGTCCTTGGCTGGAAGGCCGACACCCCCACCGAGCAGGTTCTCGCCTCTGCCTGGAAGTGGCAGGAGAAACTGCGTGCCGACGGCGTGATGTAAACCGGTCTCCCTATACTACACCGAAAGCCGCATCTCTCCTCCGAGGTGCGGCTTTTCGTAACATAATTATACGATTCTGATGTGGGATTTATAGAAGCTTTACAACTCCTATTGAATCCCTGTAGTATAATCAGAGAGAATAACAATATCGTCTTATAATATGGTTTCATCATCTGTTTTTGAATTTGGAGTGCAAAGATAGAGGATTTTCCGTATATTTATAAAAGGTATAGGAGATTTTGTATTTTTAATGAAAAAGGAGGATATTGTTATAAAACAGGCAAAATAAGACGACGAAAAAAGAAAATCCATGCCTATACATGGGTGTTGATTCAAATAATCTGCGCAAAGATACATAATTTCATCTAAAAGTTACATCTATTCAAACGCATTTTGTATTTTTTTTCGTTACTTTGTACCCGCATTTTAAATGATAAGACAATGGAGAGGCTGTTTTTAATCTTCGTAGGATGTCAGATAATTACGGGCATCCTGTTGGCACAGGATAACAACGACAAGGACTTCGTAAAAGGTGCCGATGTGGGTTTCCTTATAGGACAAGAACGAACTGCTGGCAATGGCAAAGTGTGTGAAGACATTTCGACAGCAAGGGAACACCGAGCGCCATCATGGAAGCATTTATCGAGAAGAAATAAATCATTAAATACTAAAGTTAGAAGACAATGACAAAGAGCGTGATTTCAATCATACTGCTTGCGTGGCTCTTGCCGATGGCCATGCTGGGACAAACGAATGACCTTGGTAATCGTGCCCTATGGGCCAGTATCAACGGAGCAGACAATGCGTCGCTTGGTGACTACAAACAGCACACGGGCAAGGTTTTGGTCTCGTGGCGTATGTTGCCTGGCGATGATGCTACCACGGGCTTCGACCTCTATCGTAAAATCGGAACAGGGACGGAGAGGAAGATTGCTACAAACATCAAGAACCGTACTTGCTATCAGGATGGCACAGCCAATAAGGCCGCCGACAATCACTACCGCCTGACCTACACGGGCAGAACGGAGACGCTCTCTGAGTTCGCGCTGACGAAGGCGCAGGTGAGTGGCGGCCTGCCCTACATCAGCATCCCGCTGGCTGAAACGAAGGACGTTTATGAGAATACCAACAAAATTGTCTATACGGCCAATGATGTAAGCGTGGGTGATTTGGACGGCGACGGCGAGTTCGAGATCGTGGTGAAGCGTCTTCAGAGCGTGAAAGATGCCAGCGGCAACATCATCAGCGATGGATCCGGTGCCAGTTACTCGCAGCAGGACTGCCTCTGGGCTGTTATCTGGGATGCCTATAAGCTGAACGGTACGCTAATGTGGCGCATCAAAGGCGGTCCAGGTATCATTCTGGGTAACTCATCGAGCTTTGCCATTGCCGACTTCGATGGTGATGGCTGTGCCGAAATGGCTATCCGTACCTGCGAGGGTACAGTGTTTGGCGACGGTCAGCAGATTCCTGATACCAATGCTGATGGCAAGATAGATTATCGCACATGGGGCAACTTGAATAGCAGTAGTCCCGGATGGGTGGACCACTATAATTCGGCAGGCCCTGAGTTTATCAGTATTATAGACGGTAAGACAGGGCGTGAATTGGCCCGCGATAACTTCATCAACCGTGAGACCAGCAGTTCATGGGGTGATGACTATTGGAAACGTGCCTGCTCGTTCCGCGTCGGTGTGGGCTGCTTCGATGAGACGGGACTGCCTAGTGTAGTTCTGGGGCGGGGTGTCTATGCTCATAGCGTTATCGAGGCGTGGGACTGGCGCAATGGACAACTGACAAAGCGCTGGCGTTTCGACACCAACGACAAAGGCACGGGCAAGGACGGCAAGAAGCATAGCACCTATGCAGCACAGGGCAATCACTCTCTGAATGTAGCTGACCTCGATGGCGACGGGCTGGACGAAGTGATGTACGGTTCAATGGCTGTGGATGACGATGGCATCGGTCTCTGGAACACCCGTCTTGGTCATGGCGATGCCAACCACGTGGGTAAGTTCCTGCCCGAGCGCGAAGGCTTGCAGATGTTCCACTGCTTAGAGACGGGCAAGACGATGGTGGCGCTGCACGACGCCCGCGACGGCTCTGTCATCTGGAAAAAAGACGGAAGCAGCGACAACGATATGGGCCGCTGCCTCGTCGGCGACTTCTTCCCCGAATATCCAGGCTGTGAGTTTTTCTACTACCAGGGCAACTACATCCAGCAGGACGGCACCGAGACCTCTATCAACACCAAAGGACAGAAAGGCGGTTGTGGCATGGCTGTATGGTTCGACGGTAACCTGTCGCGCCAACTCATCGAGGATAACATCATCCAGAGTCCTAAGTACGGTCGCACGTTTACGATGTATCGTTACAGCGAGACCTTCATCAACGGCACGAAGTCTAATCCCTGCTGGTATGGCGACCTCGTAGGCGACTGGCGCGAGGAGATTATCTTGCCTGATGCAACAAGGCTGGCGGACATTAAGATATTCTCTACTTGGTACCCCACTACCCATAAATTCCCCTGGCTCATGACCGACCACTGCTATTGGATGAGTTGCCTCAACGAGAACATCGGCTACAACCAGCCCACCAACACAGGCTACTATATAGGCAGCGACTTGAAGAGCGATGACGAGGCGTGGGCGGAGGCTGAGAAGGTACAGAATAAAGGGGTTGCGACGGGAATCAGTAGCCTTACCCCTAACCCCTCTCCAAAGGGCGAGGGGAACTATAGGGGCGAGGGGAACTTTAATGGCGAGGGGAGTATATTCTCTCTCAGTGGGGTTCGTGTGCTGACGCCACAGCGCGGAGTGTATATCAAGGATGGAAAGAAAATATTTATTAAATAAGGTATGAAACGGAGTATCCTATGCGGCATCCTGATGTTGCTTGTTGCGAGCGTACAAGCCTTGGAGCGACAGAAGATTAATTTCAATGCCGACTGGAGGTTGTGTCTTGGCGATGTGGCTGAGGCCTCAACGCCTGAATTCGATGATAGCGCTTGGAAACCGGTAACGCTTCCTTATGCCTTTAATGGCGACGAGGCATTCCGCAAGGATATTGTGGATCTGGCTGACACCATCGTTTGGTACCGTAAGACCTTCAAAAAACATCTCCCCTCCCTCACGGGGAAGGGGGCGGGGGAGAGACTTAAATACTTCATCGAATTCGAGGGCGTTCGTCAGGGAGCTGACTTCTACTTGAACGGCCATCATCTGGGGATGAGTGAGAACGGCGTGATGGCGTGCGGCTTCGACCTGACACCGTACATCAAGGACGGTGAAAACGTGTTGGCCGTACGCTGTGACAACAGTTGGAACTACCGTTCGCGCCGCCACAACAGCCGCTACCAGTGGAACGACAAGAACTTCAACGCTAACTACGGCGGTATCCCGAAGAACGTATGGTTGCACATTACGGGTAAAATCTACCAGACGTTGCCGCTATACTCCGACTTGGGAACAACAGGTACATACATCTATGCCACCGACTTCGACATCCCCAACCGCAAGGCTGTGATTCACGTCGAGTCAGAGGTGAGGAACGAGGACACGCATGCTCACGATGTGGCACTGATATTCATGCTTACCGATGCCGATGGTAATGTGGTTGCCCGTGAGGAGAGTCCAGACTTCACACATATCGAACCCGGTCAGACGACAACGCTCAAGGCTGCGTCGGAGGTCCTGGGTCTTCATTTCTGGTCGTGGGGCTATGGCTATCTCTATACGGTGGAAACCCGTCTGAAGGAGGTGCCACCAGGCGGTGAAAGGATTGAATACCATGATCCCGTTATCACCCGTACGGGTTTCCGAAAGACCCACTTTGGCGAAGGTAAGATCTGGCTCAACGACCGCTGTCTAATGGTTCATGGTTATGCGCAACGTACCTCTAACGAGTGGCCAGGCGTGGGACTGAGCGTCCCTGCCTGGCTGAGCGACTACTCAAACGGTCTGATGGTGGAGTCGGGTGGCAACCTCGTGCGCTGGATGCACGTCACCCCTTGGAAACAGGACATCGAGTCGTGCGACCGCGTGGGGCTCATCCAGGCCATGCCTGCAGGCGATGCCGAGAAAGACGTCACAGGAGCCCGCTGGAACCAACGCACGGAGCTGATGCGTGATGCTATCATCTATAATAGAAATAACCCCTCCATCCTCTTCTACGAGTGCGGCAACGAGAGTATTTCGCATGAGCACATGCTGGAGATGAAGGCCATCCGCGACGAATACGACCCTCATGGCGGACGCGCCATCGGCAGTCGCGAGATGCTCGACATCGACGAGGCGGAATACGGTGGTGAGATGCTGTATATCAACAAAAGCAAGAAACACCCGATGTGGGCGATGGAGTATAGTCGCGATGAGGGCTTGCGAAAGTACTGGAACGAGTGGAGCTATCCTTATCATAAGGAAGGCGACGGCCCGTTGTATCGTGGGAAGCCCGCTACGGAATATAACCATAACATGGACCAGTTCGCCATCGAGATGGTGCGCCGCTGGTACGACTACTGGCGTGAGCGACCCGGCACGGGCACCCGTGTGTCGTCGGGGGGTGTGAAGATTGTTTTCTCCGACACGAACACCCATCATCGCGGCGAGTCCAACTACCGCACCAGCGGTGTCGTCGATGCCATGCGCATCCCCAAAGACGCTTTCTTCGTGCATCAGGTGATGTGGAATGGATGGGTGGAACCGGAAGAAGCAAAAACATATATCATTGGGCACTGGTACCTCCCCTCCAGCCCCTCTACAATTGGCGAGGGGGGATCTGCTGTCAGCAGAAGTGATTTGTCTCCCCTCCCTAACAGGGGAGGAGGCAGGGGAGGGGCTGTCCCTGTCTATGTCGTTTCCACTGGCGACGAGGTAGAGTTGTTCCTCAATGGGCGTTCACTCGGCAAGGGCAGGCAGAACTATCGTTATCTCTACACCTTTGATAATGTGCCTTATGAGCCTGGAACGCTGGAAGCTGTAGCCTCCGATGGTAGTCGCTACAAGTTGGAGACTGTGGGTGAGCCTGCAGAGTTGAAACTCACAGCTATCGAGAATCCTGAAGGCACAAAGGCCGACGGGGCAGACATGGTGCTGTTCCAGATAGAGGTCGTTGACAAACAAGGCCGCCGTTGTCCGCTTGACAACCGCATGGTTCACTTCGAGCTCTCCGGCGAAGCTACATGGATTGGCGGCATTGCCACCCGCAACAACCAGGCCCTCCAACGACCCGACGAGCACCGTCCTGAAGGTCTGCTGGATGCTGCTGCCACCAAGAATATCTCTGATAACTATGTCGGCGCGATGTCCTTGCCTGTGGAGTGCGGAGTGAACCGCGTACTTGTACGCACGACCACCCAAGCAGGCGAGATTCATATCACTGCACATGCGGAGGGCTTGCCGAAGGCGGAGATGAAAGTGAATAGTGAAAAAGTGAAAGCGGAAAATCTGCTGCCGCAATTAACGCTTAAAGGCCGACTTGATAGGGGGAGGACGCCTCTCACTCCTTCGTATGGCGAACAGGCTTGTGGCGTGAACATCATTTCAGCTACAGCTGGTTACGACAGCGACCACGCTTCCCGCAGCTTTGATGACAACGAACTCTCGGAGTGGAAAAACGACGGACGCCTTTCCACCGCTTGGATTACCTACAAGCTGGAGCGTAAGGCTGTCATTGACGACATCTGCCTCAAGCTTACAGGCTGGCGCCTTCGCAGCTATCCGTTAGAGATCTATGCCGGCAAACAGCTTATATGGAGTGGCGAGACGGAACGTAGTCTCGGCTATGTCCATCTGACACCCACCCGACGTATCAGGACCAACGAGATAACGATTCGTCTGAAAGGTGCTGGCAAGGATGAAGATGCTTTTGGCGGCATCGTGGAAGTGACCGAACCCGCTGCAGGTGAACTCGACCTCTTCAAAGCCCCGAATGGCGGCGAGACCAAGAACGAGCTCCGCATCGTAGAGATAGAGCTATTGGAAACGCTACGGCAAAAATAAGGATGTTAAAGAAAACTATGTGAGGACACTTTTCGTTCAGTGTGAATTGCAGACAGAAGCTATATCAAGTGCATATACATACAAGGGAGAAAAAACATCATAAAGAAATAAAAATATGCAAGGAAACTTTTCTTACCACAATCCCACCAAACTGTATTTTGGTGATGAGTCTTTGAACTATCTCAAGGACGAAATGAAGAACTTCGGTCCTGTCGTGCTGCTGAACTACGGCAGCGGCAGTGTAAAACGTAATGGCATCTACGACCAGGTGGTAGCCATATTGAAAGAAGCTGGCAAGACCATCGTGGAGAACCCGGGCGTGATGAGCAACCCCACGTTGGAGAAGCTGCACGAGGGTATCAAGATTGCCCGTGAGAACAATGTGGATTGGATTCTCGCTCTCGGTGGCGGCAGCGTCTGCGACTACTCAAAAGGTGTAGCGGCGTCTGTCTTTTACGAGGGCGACTACTGGAACCAGTTCTGGCTGAACCAGCAGAATCCGCCTGTAGGTCAGAAGATTCTGCCCGTGGGCTGCATCCTGACGATGGCAGGTACTGGTTCGGAGATGAACGCTGGTACGGTGATTACCGATGCCGAGAAGAACTTCAAAGTGGGCCATGTGTTCGACGATCGCCTAATGCCGAAGTTCTCTATCCTGAATCCGAAGTTCACGATGACCGTTCCCGACAATCAGATGAAGGCGGGCATCTACGACATCATGAACCACATCATGGAGCAGTACTTCAGCGACTTCGACGACAATACGAGCGACTATCTATCTGAGGGCCTGATGCGCAGTCTCATCACGGCTTCCCGTATCGCCGTGAAGAATCCGCAGGACTACGAGGCCCGTTCTAACATCATGTGGACGGCGACGTGGGCACTCAATACGCTCATTGGCCTCGGCAAGCACGAGGACTGGATGGTACACATGATAGGTCATTCTGTCGGAGCTTGGACTCACGCCCCTCATGGCTACTGCCTCGCTGCCGTTTCAATGGCCTACTATCGTCGTGCCATGAAGCCCGGCCTTCCCAAGTTCGTACGCTTCGCCAAGAATGTCTGGGATATTCAAGGCAATGGTATGACCGACGAACAGATAGCTGAAGCAGGACTTGAAGCCCTGAAAGCCTGGATGCTGGAGATTGGCCTGCCGCTGACCATCAGTGAAATTGGTGCAACTGCCGACATGATTCCTGGCATCACCGAGGGTACCATCTGCTATCCCGCAGGCTACCTTGATCTGAAGCCAGAGGATATCACGGAAATATTACAGGAGAGCATGTAAATGAAAGCGACCTATCCAGATGTAAACTGCAAGAAAGGGAAACTCCTGAACAGAGTAAGCAAGCTACGGTCTTCTAAAGGCTGTCGGAGGATTTCTAAGGTAGCCCTATTAAATTCGGTTAATTCATCAAGAAAGAGGACTCCGTTATGTGCCAATGACACTTCTCCGGGCATCGCCCTTGAAGTTCCGCCAGCTAAGCCTGTGTGTCATGCGGGCGGGGGGCGTCATCTTCGCATAGCCTCGCAGAAGGCCTCGTACGAGTTCTCTATGCGGGCCAGCTTGTAGGGCTCCAGGTGGAGCGAGAAGGTCCCCTTCACCTCCTCCAGGTCGTAGTATGTCCGGATCAGGCTGGCCAGATTGAAGGACAGCCCGTCGCCACGTTTCATCAGGAACACCGTTGCGCGAATCAGCAGGGAGCGCTGGTGCTCGACGTACTTCAGCGTGTGGAACAGCACAAAGCTGCAGGGCAGGGTGGGGATGCGAATCAGCAGGGCGATGCGCGATTCCGCGTCCTCCATCTCCAGTTTGTTCATGAGCCACTGCACGTCCTCCAGTCGGTCCGTGACGGGCAGCAGTATGGCCAGCGCCTTCTGCACGTTAATGGGGTTCGGCCTCAGCTGTGCCAGCAGCGTGCGGCATCCGCTGGTCCGCAGGTGCAGCCTGTCGCTTCGGAGCCCTTCGGCCACGGCCTTCATCAGGGTCACTAGAAAGGCCCTGTCGTTGAACTCGATGAGCACGGAGGCCATCTCCCACGCCTCGGCTTCGGGCAACGCGGGCATTATCCGTTCGCCCAGCATGTAGCCCGCCGTGCGGAAGAGTGCATGGGAGAGTCCGCCCAGGTAGGCCGTCAGTCCCTGCCAGTCGCGTCCGCCGACAAGGGTTTGCAGACGTGCATTCACGGCAGGGTCGAAGTGTTTGTCCATCGTTCAGGGCTTTTTCGCTGTGTTCGTCGGCAAAGGTAGTCAATAATGCAGAAACGAACAAACGTTTCGGGCTTTTTCTCGTGCTTGGGGGAAGTTCACGCATGGTCGAACGTGAGACGACGCGTCGTCGGAGCTCGGACCATACGTCGTCGGAGCCTCGACAATACTAGGTTTGAGGCTCGGTCATAGTATCGTCCAAGCCTCGGTCATAGTAATATCGCGATACACATCCGTGAATTTTCAATTTTCCGCTCGGCTCTGCCGCTTGGCTTGTTCAAGAATTTTATGTTCCCTCCTCCCTTCACTCGCCTCCAACCCCGATGAATACAGGCCTAAACGCGAGGGAGGTGTGTGGGAAACACCTCCCTGACACCTCCCTAACACCTCTGAACTGCACCCCCAAAGTTGGCCTTACATGAGGTGATAGGGGACGTCTGAGGGAGGTCTCGCGCTAACACCTCCCGTACAGCGAGCCCTTTATTCATCGGCCCTCCAACCCTATTGAGGGAGGTAGGGAAGTGTTTTTCGGTTAAGGGATAAGGATGAATGATGCAATCGCATTAAAATTTTCAACTCTCCATTTTCAACTTTCAATTTTAATCCGTATCTTTGTACTCGGCAAGGGTCGATTCGCCGACTCAGCGGAGAGTGCCCCTGCCGAAATTTTAGTGGAAATTAATTATGTTTTTTCCGCAGGAAAAAGAAATGGAATACGCATTAAGGATAGTTTTACGGCAAAGCCACTTTATTTGTAATATGATACGGGATTGTGATGCCATCGTTTTTGCAACGCCGATTTATTTCTACAGCGTGTCGGGGCAGATGAAGGTGCTCTTAGACAGGACGGTTCAGCTTTACGGGGCAGACTATAGGTATCGGGACATTTATCTTATTGCCACCTGCGAAGCGGGTGGAAAGTCTGCGAAGGACGGCACAGTAAAGACATTGCAGGGCTGGATGGACTGCATGCCCGGCACGACGCTTAAGGGCGTTGTATATGGAACCTCGGCACTTGCTCCGGGCGCAGTGAACAGAAATACGAGGGTGCTGGATGAAGCATACGATTTAGGAAAACACAGTTTGACATGAAAAAGATTTTAATAGCAGTCATAGCGCTTTATTGTCAGGCAGCGCTTGCCCAGACAAATCTGCTCTTCGACGATGGTTGGCAGTTTCAGCAGGACGGAAAGACCATCAGCGTCAACCTGCCGCACGACTGGGACATTTACACGGCTCCCGATGCTCCGAAGGGAGCAACGGGAACCGGTGGCGGATGGTACCAAGGAGGCAAGGGCGAGTACCGCAAGACCTTTGCCCGCCCGGAAGGAGAGATTGTCAAACTGCATTTTGAGGGGGTTTACCAGAAGGCTGAGGTGTTTGTCAATGGACAGAAGGCCGGACAGCATGCCTACGGCTATACGCCCTTCACGATTGACATCACACCTTATCTGAAGCAGAGCAAAAAGAAAGACCAGGAGAAGAACGAAGTCGTGGTGAAGGTCGACAACAGCCAGCAGCCAAACTGTCGCTGGTATTCCGGCTCGGGCATCTACCGCCATGTGTGGTTGCAGACGATGCCGGCACTTCACATCGCCGAGAACGGGGTCTTTGTGACGACACAAGATGTCTCTGCCGACAGGGCGACGGTGCAGGTAGAGGTAACCGTGGCCAACGAGTCTGACCGCGACAGGAGCGCGAGCGTTGTGGTGGGCGGCAGACAGATGATGGTTGCCGTTGCTGCCCGCCGGACGAAGACCGTCACGACAACCTGTTCGGAAAGAAACCCCAGGCTATGGTCGCCAGACAGTCCTTACCTGTATGCGGCAAAGGTGGAGCTGAAGGAATCCGGTTCAGTCATCGACGAACGGACCGTGAGATACGGCATCCGCACGTTCTCTTTTGACGCAGAGAACGGCTTTCTTCTCAACGGCAGGCCACTGCTCATCAATGGTGCCTGTGTCCATCACGACGACGGCATCCTGGGGGCAATGGCCTTCGATGCGGCTGAGATACGGAAGGTGCGACAGATGAAGGAGGCAGGCTTCAACCTGATACGAACCTCACACAATCCTACCACCCGCGCCTTCCTCGATGCCTGCGACTCCATAGGTATGCTCGTTATCGATGAGGCTTTCGACTGCTGGCGCACGGCGAAGAACCCCTACGACTACTCCACCTTGATTGACTCCTGCTATCGCGACGACATCCATGCCATGGTGATGCGCGACAGGAATCATCCCAGCATCATCTGCTGGAGCATCGGCAATGAGGTGATGGAGCGCAAGGACATCCGTGTCATCACCACTGCCCGACAGCTGAGACAGGCCATACGGGAGTGCGATGAGACACGCCCCGTGACGGAGGCACTATGCTCATGGGACAGCGACTGGGAGATATACGACCCGCACGCCGAGGTGCTCGACGTGGTGGGCTATAACTATATGATCCATAAGCACGAGGGCGACCACCGGCGCGACCCTAAACGCATCATCTGGCAGACGGAGAGCTATCCGCGCGATGCCTTCCAGAACTGGGCACTGGTACACGACTATCCCTATATTGCAGGCGACATCGTATGGACCGGACTCGACTATCTTGGCGAGTCGGGCATCGGACGCTATTACTACAAGGGTGAACGTCCTGGTGAACATTATGTCAGCGGTGGACAGCCCGACTGGCACGGTGCCTATTGTGGAGACGTGGACGTGACGGGCTGGCGCAAGCCCATCAGCCATTATCGGGAGATGCTGTGGAGCGACAAGCCGTCGTTGTATATGGCTGTGCGTGAGCCCGACGGCTATCACGGGACAATCTGCGAGACACAGTGGAGCGTATGGCCTACATGGGAGTCGTGGAACTGGCCGTCGTGGAAAGGCAAGCCCATCGACGTGGAGGTATATACAAAGTTGCCAGAGGTGAGCCTTTATCTTAACGACCAGCTCATAGACACCAGACAGGTGAACCGCGACAGCCAGTACAAGGCCGTATTCAGTGTGCCATACCAACCAGGCGAACTCCGTGCAGAGGCTGGCGGCAAGAGCGTGACACTGCAGACGGCAGGAGAACCCGCCCGCCTGCGTCTGACGGCAGACAAGCCAGCGATGCATCACGACGGACAAGACCTGGTGTTCATCACCGTAGAGGTGGTGGACCAGCAGGGACGCGTATGTCCTGATGCAGCCATCCCCTGCGAGGCCATCGTAAAAGGAAAGGGCACGTTACTGGCCTTTGCCTCTGCAGACATGAAGGACACGGAGCCAACCACATCGCCAACCGTCAAGACGTGGAAAGGCCGTGCCCTGCTCGTCGTGCGCAGCACAAGGCAAAAAGGCAATGCCATCGTAAGTGTCAAAAGCAGCCTGCCCACCGCCACGATATCAATAAAATCAGGATTGATATGAAGAAGATAATTACACTATTATTTGCAACTTTAAGCATTATGTCATACGCACAGACCTACGGGGACGAAGGTCCCACCCTCACGCCCAACGCTTTCGGGCTAGTTTATGAAGATGCCATCGGCGAGAATATTCCCGGGAAGGTAACCTTCAACGGGTAAGTTACCGGATTGACGGAATCGATGTTGTGGCCAATGTCTATACACCGGCAGGCTACGACCCCAAAAAGAGTTACGCTGCCGTGGTGGTGGCTCATCCCAACGGCGGAAGCAAGGATCAGGTTGCCGGACTTTATGCGCAGAAGCTCTCTGAGGCCGGATTTGTTACCATCGCCTTTGATGCCCGTTATCAGGGGGAAAGCGGCGGGGAACCCCGCAGGACAGACAAGCCCGCCAACCGGATGGGTGACATCATGGGGGCCGTGGACTTTATTCAGAACTATCCTGGTGTGGATCCGGAGCGCATCGGTGCCTTCGGCATCTGCGGCGGTGGCGGCTACACTTTTGCTACGGCACAGGTGGACAAACGTATCAAGGCGGTCAGGACGCTGAGTTTGTTCAACACGGGCGACGTACGTCGCAACGGCTATATGCGTACGCAGATGAACCGAAGAAGCCTTCGCCAAGGCCAGCGCTACCGCTGACAAGGAACTGTTCATCGTTTGGACAGACGCTTTCCGAGCGTCAAAGAGGATTGGCTTCCTGTGCCTGCCTGATGGCACAGGGTGATTTAGAGCGGTTGGAGCCTGTGGTGCGCACGGCTCTCAGTAACGGCGTGACCATCAATGAACTGAAGGAGGCTTTCTCGCAACTCTACGCTTACACCGGATTCCCTCGCTCCTTGAATGCGCTTGGAGTGCTGAACAAGGTGCTTCAGGACAACCCGGATCCAGCTTGGCAGGAAGGAAGCCCTGGACAAGACCTGCAATCTGGGATGATGCCAGCAAAGCACTGAAACAAGGAACGGAAGTTCAGACACGACTCTCGGGCCGGCCGATTGATTACACCTTCTGTCCGCAGGATGATTATTATTTGAAGTCGCATCTGTTCGGCGACATTTTTGCCGGAGACCAGCTTACTCCTGCCGACCGCGAGATTGTCACGGTCGCCGCCTTGAGCGGGCTTGAAGGAGTGGAGCCGCAACTCGTATCCCACAAGCGCGGAGCCGTAAATATGGGCAATCCGAAGGAACTCGTTGATGAACTCTGTGCGTGGCTCGACCACGAGGGCTACACCCTGCGCAGCAAGTGGCCCAAAGGTACGCCGAATACCGCATTCGCACAATATTTCACCGGCAACAGTTATCTGGCCGACGTGGGCGGCGTTGTGCATAACGTCACCTTCGAGCCCCGTTGTCGCAACAACTGGCACATCCACCACGGGTCAGCGCAGGTACTTATCTGTGTTAGCGGTCGCGGCTGGTATCAGGAATGGGGCAAGGAAGCCGTCCCGATGACTCCCGGCACTGTCATCGCCATCCCCGCTGAGATGAAGCACTGGCACGGAGCCGCCAAGGATTCATGGTTCCAACACCTCACGTATCATAAGGACGTGCAGGAAGGTTCGAGCAATGAATGGATGGAGCTTGAGCAGTAAAGAGTTGTCATTTTTTGCGCTATAAAAGGTTCCCCGCACCACTGACATCGCTTCTTAATATCCATACTAAAACCCGTCACGATGATGAT
The DNA here is from genome assembly GCA_905234735.1 of uncultured Bacteroidaceae bacterium. Taxonomy (GTDB): domain Bacteria; phylum Bacteroidota; class Bacteroidia; order Bacteroidales; family Bacteroidaceae; genus Physcousia. Next base: position 191,365 of record CAJOJA010000003.1, read on the forward strand.
TTAACTCGCCAAATTCTGTCCCACTGTGTCCCGCAGTTTCCCACTGTGTCCCACATGGTGTCTTCGATAGCGTTTTTATCGATTCCCACTGTGTCCCACCTTTGGGTCACGGATAGTGGTCTTTTTTATAATTCATCCCAACGAATGGAATATGATTCTAATAGTTTGAGGGGCAATTGCAGTTCCGTAGCGGTTTTGCGCCAGTCTTTGATGGCTGAGCGAACCTCTTCTATAATCTCAGATGCTTCTTGGCGTTCAAGCATGTAGCTCTCGCTTGCAGAGAGTAGGACATTGATGTCCGATTCTTCAGTGTATGAGTCTATGAGCAAACATTGATGTGACTTTGCTCCAGGATTGATGTCGTATGCAGGAGAGAGCGTCCAGCCTTTCGGGGTAAGCAGGAAACCGTGATTACGGAAGTGGTCGTCGGTATTGCCAAACATGACGTTATATGCCACTCGGCGATAGAGTTCACGGAGATTCTTGTGCACATCTGTACACCCACGAAGGATGAAATCAACGATATCAAGATAGCCGTTTCCTGTGCTGCTGCCAGCTCCATCATCAAAACCAAGCAACGACATAGCAGAAGCAAAGTGTATGCGACGTCCTTCTGCTGTTCTATCGAAGCGTTCAGAAAGGAGCAAGTCGCGGTCCTTTGAAATCTTGATGGTGCGTGTCTTTGCCACGTTGATTCCAGCCTTTGCCGCAAGTTGATGCGAGAAGTGCTCAATAAGTTCAGTATTCTCCAAGTCCTTTTTTGATGGGAACTTGGCTACATATAGTTTGCCGTCAGTATCAACCACGTTGGCCTTGGGGCGAGCACCACCGAGTGAGGTTCCTGGGTCAATCAATTGGTCGAGCCAACGCTGTTCCGGCAATTCATTGCGTTCCTCTGCCAACTCAATCTCATGGCATGCATCGCACAGGGCGCGAAGACTCTCAATCGGTGGAACAAGGTATTTTGCACTCGCGTTGATATAGTCATCACCATCTTCCTCTTTGTAACGTATGCCGCCCATACGGGTGAAGTCTTCGATACCAATGAGATAATCGTAATTTGTGAGCACACGTTTCGGCCTGCCTTCCTGTTGAGCAATTAGCCGTTCTCTGCGGTCAAGCAACAAACGTCCCCAGCGATCTGGGAAAGAATCCTTGACAAAGCCGAACACATTATCATTACCACGAGGATGCTGCAACGAAGGGACATTCATCAGGTCACCACTCAGCAGAATGCCGCCATGCTGTTTCAGCCACTGGCGCGAATACTCAAAGACAAAATGATCCTTGCCGCGAATATGTTCGTAGCCTAATGTTCCTATCTCTTCGGGAGAGGTTAGGAAGTCAAAATCTGCGTAAACTATAATCCTCTTCATTTGACTTTGTCTTCGTCTTTCACGACTCGGCCTTTGAAGCGAGCTTCATGGCTCTCGCTGCTCCTCAACAATTCTGCATCCTGAAGCTGTCTGCCAAGAGCATCATCAGCAGCCAACAGGGTGATATCCTTTTCCAGATTAAGTGCAAAGAGAACACGAGCATAGATACCCATAGAGACCGTTGGGTCGCCATGTTCCACCTTTGAGACAGTCAGACGTGTCACCGTCGCCCTGTCTGCAATGTCCTGCATAGACAAATGCCTGCGCTTGCGGGCCAACATGATTTGCTCGCCCATAATCTTCAGGTTATGGCTCAATGCCCTTGGCATCGTTTTACCAAATGTGTTCTTACTCATAATTGTATCTTATTGGGCGCAAAGATAAGTAAAAATGTTTAATATAACAAACATTTTATCAAAAAAATCTGTTTAGACTACTCTTTTGGGGGCATTTTTTCTATAGATACCTGCAATTTTGTCGATAACAATCGATGAGTACATCTTCATAGGACCTCTTTATGAAATTTTATGGCTGTAAATTTTACGACTATAAAATTTGCCTCATAAAAGACACATCAATTGTGTTATGGCATAATGATGGTATTGATAATTTGAGGCGAGAATTTGTTAAAAGACCAATATTTTTGCCTGTTTGCTTATATTTTTAGCAAAACTTGATATTTTCTGCTGAAAAAACGTTATCTTTGTACCCTATATTATAATAATGTGTAACATGGAAGGTAAAGACTTAAATCGTCTAAAAGTAGTGCTTGCGGAAAAGAAGCGCACCAATAAATGGTTGGCCGAGCAAATCGGTGTTGACCAAGCTACGGTATCCAAATGGTGTACCAATAGTGCACAGCCTAATTTGGAGAACCTGATGGAGGTTGCCAAATGTCTCGAAATAAACGTCAATGAACTTCTGCGCATGTAGCGTAGACTGAGCGTAAGCGAAGCATAGGCCAAGCTTATACTTTCAAGATGGCTCGGAGATGAATATGTATAGTAAGTGAGTATTGTTTATGGATTCGAATAATCAAATCGTCATATATCAGACAGAGGACGGACAGACGCAGGTGGATGTCCGTTTGGAGAATGAGACTGTGTGGTTGACACAGAAGCAAATTGCAGAATTGTTTGGAACAAAACGCCCTGCTATTACGAAGCATTTGAAGAATATCTATACATCGGAAGAACTTGACGAAAATAACACATGTTCCATTTTGGAACACATGGGTAATGATGGTAAGCAAACATATAGTACAAAGTATTATAATCTCGATGTTATTCTTTCAGTTGGCTATCGTGTAAACAGCAAGAATGCCACTCGTTTTCGTCAATGGGCAAACAAGGTTTTGAAGCAGTATCTCATCAAGGGTTATGCCGTCAACGAGCGTATGCGAAAGGAGCAGATTGGTGAGTTGCGCCAACTGGTGGGTATGCTTGGACGCACCATTCAGAACCAACCGCTACTGTCTAACGACGAGACCAATGCCCTCTTTGAGGTGGTGACAGATTATACTTATGCCCTCGATACCCTTGACAACTACGACTACGAGCGGCTTACTATCAATAAGACCACGAAAGAAGAGCCATTCCATGCTACTTACGAGAATGCGATAGAGGCTATCAATGGGTTGCGAGAGAAATTCGGAGGCTCTGTTCTCTTTGGCAACGAAAAGGATGACTCCTTCAAAAGCAGTATAGGTCAGATATACCAGACCTTTGGTGGAGAAGAACTCTATCCCAGTGTGGAGGAAAAAGCCGCCATGCTGCTTTATCTCGTCACCAAGAACCATTCGTTCAGTGATGGCAATAAGCGCATTGCCGCTACGTTGTTCCTTTGGTTCCTTAACAATAATCACATTCTCTATCATCCTGATGGCAGCAAACGCATAGCAGACAGCACTCTCGTTGCCCTTACGCTGATGATTGCCGAGAGCAGGACAGAAGAAAAGGATGTCATGGTAAAGGTTGTTGTTAATCTGATAAACAAGAACAACGATGAGTAAAAAAGAATACAAGCGTTTAGGCGACTATATTAGAGAAGTGAATGTTCGTAATCGGGAGCATAGGGCGATGTAAGCTTATGCCCACGTAGATGGTTCGGAGATGGTTCGTAGATGGAAGAAGAAAAACAGAAGCAAACAGGAGAATAAAAACAAGGAAATGGGTATGACTATGTTATATAAATATTTGGACGTGACTGGTGGATTGGCGATGCTGGAGCATCGCAATCTACAGTTCACTAATGCGTCCAAGTTTAACGACCCGTTTGACTGTCACCCTGCTTTGTTTGATTACTCACATGCTCCAATAAATAAATGCAACTGGCCGCCAGCTGATTTTCTCTCTATGAAGGGAGAGAACGATATGGAGAACTTAAAGAATAGTACTTGGATGTGCTGTCTTTCCAAGGTGTATGACTCATTGCTGATGTGGGCTTATTATAACAATCACAAGGGTATCTGTATCGGATTGAACGTGGAAGCAGTTCTAGAGTCATGTCAACATGGGTTCTTTGGACTAATGTATCCTACGGTTGAAGAAGTTAAGTATAAGGACATACTCCAAAAACCTGACTATTTCAAGGACCATTCTTCATGGATAGACTTATGGACTACAAAGGCCAAAGCATGGGAGCATGAGCAAGAGGTAAGATTGATAACAAAAGATCCAGCTTGGGTTCGCGCAGGAAGAGATATTCCAAACGAATTGAAAGACGATGAAATTGTTGACGGCAAAGAAATAAGGCATTATCCCCAATTAAGTGCAGATTGTTTCGAGTCAGTCTATTTGGGTGTAAACATATTACCTCGAAATAAGACCAAGATTATCAAGGTCGCAAGGAACTTGAATCCAAACATCAAAATATATCAAATGACAACAGATCCTGAAGCTTTCCTGCTGAGGGCAAAAGAAATAGAAGAACAATGAACAAACAACAATTAGCAGCAAAAATATGGGCTTCGGCCAATAAGATGAGGTCGAAGATAGAGGCCAATGAGTATAAGGACTATATTCTTGGCTTTATGATAATGAAGTTCGACACCTAAAAGAGAAGGCGTATTGGTCGGATGAGGACATCAAGAATGACCTCAATGACCAGGATAAGGAGACTGTGCGCTATTGTCAGGATAACCTCGGGTATTTTATCTCCTATGATAATCTGTTCTCCACATGGCTTAGTATAGGCGTGGATTTCAGCGTCTCGAATGTGACTGATGCATTAAATGCGTTTACCACTCATATCAGTTCCGAGCCTAACAAACGACGAGTTTTTAAAGATATTTTCAAGACACTTTCTGATGGTATTACCAAACTAGGTGGAACACCTGCTGACCGCACCAAAGCCATTCGTCGTCTCATCAAACTTATCAAAGACATTCCTACCGACGGTAGTCAAGACTACGATGTGTTGGGTTTCATTTATGAGTATCTGATTGAAAATTTTGCAGCTAATGCTGGTAAGAAAGCAGGAGAGTTTTACACCCCACACGAAGTATCGCTGTTGATGTCCGAAATTGTCGCCGCCCACTTGAAAGACCATAACCATATAGACATCTATGATCCCACCAGTGGTTCTGGTTCGTTGCTGATAAATATTGGTCGTGCTGTTGCCAAATACATGAAGGACAAATCGCAGGTGAAATACTTTGCGCAAGAACTAAAGGAAAACACCTTTAATCTGACGCGTATGAACCTAGTGATGCGTGGTATTGATGCGGACAATATCCTAGTGCGCTGTGGTGATACGCTGGAAGATGATTGGCCCTTCTTTGAAGAAAGCGAGGATGGAAAAATCGTAGAAGGCACCTACAGCAAGAAGACGGTAGATGCTGTGGTAAGCAATCCACCGTATTCCCAAAGCTGGGATCCAAGAGGAAAGAAGGAAGACCCGCGTTTCAAAGACTATGGACTTGCTCCGAAGAGTAAAGCCGACTATGCGTTCTTATTGCACGACTTATGTCATATCAACGATGGCGGCATAGTTACCATCGTACTGCCCCATGGTGTTCTGTTCCGTCCCGGAGATGACTACAATATACGTAAGAATCTAATTGATAACAATAATATAGATGCCATCATAGGTTTGCCTACCGACATTTTCTATGGCACAGGAATAGCGACCCTCATCATGGTATTGAAACGGCACCGCGACAATACCGATGTACTCATTGTTGATGCTTCACGTCTTTCTGTCAAGGATGTCAAGAAGAACAAGCTTACGGCATCGGATATCCGTCGTATTGCCGACACGGTAATTAACCGCACCGAGGTGCCAAAGTTCTCACGCTTGGTAAGTCGGAAGACCATCCGCGAAGACAACGACTACAACCTCAACATTCCTCGCTATGTTGATTCGTCAGACGCGCCTGAAACTTGGGATGCCTACGCAACTATGTTTGGTGGAATTCCTAACCACGAGATAGATATGTTGGCCAACTATTGGAAAACGTTCCCGTCTCTTCGTGACAATTTGTTCTTTCCCAAAGAAGGGGCTCCATGTTCTGAACTTGCAACGGAAGCTATCAGTAATACCATTCAGAACAATGCTGATGTGATAGAATGGAAGGAACAAATTGAAAAGGCAATAGAGTCCTTGCCCAATTACTTGCGTGAACGGCTTATTGGCAATATGTTTACCCTGAATGTGCATTGTGAAGAATCTATTCTTGCCGATAACATCTATCAACGATTGGATAGGCGACCTCTGCTTGATCGATACAATGCCTATCAGATACTTGACAACCAATGGACTCAGATATATGCTGATATTGAAATGCTTCAGACAGAAGGCTTTCAGGCATCAAAAGTGGTTGAACCAAACATGGTTGTCAAGAAATCAAAAAATGAGAATGAGGATGATATCGAAGTTCAAAAAGGCTGGAAAGGACATATCTTACCATTCAATTTAGTGCAACAAAACCTTCTTTGCGATGATTTGAAAGCACTGCACAATAAGCGGGAAGAGTTGAACGTGGCAGAAAGCAGATATTCCGAATTGATGCAGGAATTACCTGATGAGGATAAAGAAACGTATTTGAACGACGACAACTCCGATTTCAACATTAAACGCGTAACAGAAGCCCTTTGTGAGGTTTTTGCAGATATAAAGATTGGAAAAATTGTGCTCACGGAGAAGAACGTTAGTCAACAGATCCTCAAACATTCACTTTGGGAAAAACTTGCTGAGGGAAGTACTGAATTTATTCTGGCACAAGTGGCAGGAAACATTGTGCTGCGAAAGATGCTAAAGAGTGATATTACACTTATGGAGAAAATTCTTCACGAAAAGACAAAAGTCACTATTGAGAACCTAAGTGACGAGGAAGCACGTACACTACTATACGAAAAATGGATTCGTCCACTTCAAGACAATCTCCTTTCTCTACCCGAAATAATCATCGAAAGATTAGCTACCAAGGTTTTAGCACTTGTAGCCAAGTATGAGACAGGTTTAGTAGAGGTGGAACAGAAAATAGTTGACGCAAGCAACAAATTATCAACTATGCTTGATGAATTGATTGGATCAGATTTTGATATGCAGGCATGCTCAGAACTTAAGAACACACTGGCTAATGGAGTCTCTGATGTTATGAAATTTGCTTTGCTTGAAAAGATGTTCCCCAAGGAAGGCGAAACAACACCCCAAATAAGGTTCAAGGGATTTTATGGAGAGTGGGTACAGAGGTTAATTGGAGATTGTTTCAATGAAAGGAAAGAACGTTCTGGAAATGGCGAATTAATCTCTGTGACAATCAATGCTGGAATAAAAAAAGCAAAAGAACTTGATAGAACTATTCATATTGGTGATACGTCAAACTATAAAGTTGTAAAAGAGGGGGACATTGCATATAATTCGATGCGAATGTGGCAAGGAGCAAGTGGCTATTCTCCATATGAAGGCATACTAAGTCCTGCATATACCGTGATTATACCGCGAGATACTATCAATTCCCTATTTTTTGCCTATTTATTTAAGACCCTTCATATGATTCATACTTTTGAAATTAATTCTCAGGGACTTACATCAGACACATGGAATCTCAAATACAACCAGTTAAAAAACATTTCCGTACAATATCCATCTGACGAGAATGAGCAACAAAAAATCGCCTCATTCTTTTCCACTTTTGACACACTGCTTTCTGCCCAAGAGCAGAGAGTCAGCAAGTTGCGTTCCCTCAAGAAGTCATTCCTTGAAAAGATGTTTGTCTCAGCTCAATAATTTTCACCATGTACGAATACGAACACGAACTTCCGTTTGAAAAAGACCTGGTAAACCTGCTCGTAAATGAGAAGGGATGGGTGGATGGCTTCTTTATGAATCCATCGGAAGAGGACTTGATAAAGAACTGGGCGGATATTATCTACCACAATAACCGCAAGCCTGAACGCTTGGGCGACTATAGGTTGACAGAGGGAGAGATTGCACAACTAATGGAGCAAATAGACAACGCTGTCACCCCATTGCAGAAAAATGAGTTGATTACCAACGGCGAACTGCAGATAGTGCGAGACAATCCTGAACACAAGGATATGTTTGGAAAGACCGTCACACTTTATATCTTCGACCGTAATGAAATTGCCCGTGGCAGGTCGAAGTATCAGATTGCCCGTCAACCGCAGTTCCCTACTGCTGACCCCATCATGCGTGACCGCAGGGGTGACGTAATGTTGCTCATTAACGGCCTGCCCGTCATTCATGTGGAATTAAAAAGTTCGAAAGGAAATTTGCATACTGCTTTGGATCAGTTGCAGACCTATAGTGATTTGGGCATCTACAACAAAGGACTGTTCTCATTGGTGCAGATATTTGTAGCAATGACCCCCGAAGATATGCGCTATTTGGCCAATCCCGGTTTTGGGGTGAAGTTCAACAAAGACCTTATCTTTAATTGGGCTGACGCAGACAACATTCCTCAAACACATTGGAAATATATCGCAGAAACATTCCTTTCCATCCCAATGGCCCATCAACTGATAGGCTATTATACAGTAGCAGACAAGGGTGATAACACACTGAAAGTACTACGCTCTTACCAGTACTATGCTGCTGACCGAATTGCGAAAAAGGTGGAGTTTGTCAACCAAAAGCACTGGGAAGGCAATGACATCTACGGAGGCTTCATAGAGCATACGACTGGTAGTGGAAAGACGCTCACAAGTTTCAAGGCTGCACAACTCATTGCAAAACGTCAGTTGGCAGATAAGGTTGTCTTTTTGGTTGACCGTATAGAACTTGGCTTACAATCGAGAGAGGAATATGCAAATTTCACAGATACCTCCATTGACATTCACGATACAGACGATACCGATTCGCTCATTGGCAAGCTGAAGTCACCTGAGGAAAACGGTGAGATTCTTATCGTCACCTCTATACAGAAACTTAGCCGAGTACGTCGAGATAACACCAAGAAAGCTGATATTGACAAAATCAACTCCAAGCACATTGTCATCATAGTGGACGAGTGCCACCGAAGCACGTTTGGTGATATGCTTATCGACATCAAGCAGACTCTCGACCATGCTATCTTCTTTGGCTTCTCAGGCACCCCGATACGCGATGAAAACAATCACGCAGGGATGACTACAGCTGACATCTTCGGACCACAGTTGCATATATATAGCATAGCAGACGGAATACGTGACCATAATGTTCTGGAATTTGACCCCTACATGGAGGAAACTTATCCAGAATTTGATGTGCGGCAAAATATTGCATTCCATAAGGCTAATGTTAAATCAGAAGCAGAGGCGTATGCTAACGAGCGAAAGAAGAAAATCTACCTGAAGTATATGAATGAGATCCCAATGGCGGGTTATAAAGACGACAGGGGCAAATACCATAAAGGAATAGAGGACTGGTTCGATGCCATTAACTATGACACAGACAAACATCGTCGTGCAGTAGTTATGGATATCAAAAAGAAATGGATGCATAAGAGTATTGGGAATAAATATCACGCTATACTTGCCACTTCTGGCATTGCGGAAGCTGTAGATTACTATCACCTGTTGAAAGAATTGATGCCGAACTTGAAAGTTACTTGCCTGTTTGACCCTGGAACCTTCAGCGGCGATGAAGATGAGGATGGCAATGGTCGCAAACTCACACAAGCAGAAAAAGAATTGGCACTTGTCGAAATTTTCAAGGATTATAAGAAAAACTTCGGGGTAGAATACAAATTGGCTCAGCACAAGAGTTTCAAAAAAGACCTATCACGACGTTTGGCTCACAAGAAACCATACCAGAATCTTGAACCTGAGATGCAACTGAACATCCTTGTTGTTGTTTGGCAAATGCTCACCGGATATGATTCAAAGTGGGTCAATACGCTCTATTTGGACAAAGAACTGCGGAACGAACATCTGATTCAAGCCTTTTCACGCACCAACCGTTTGAATGGTATAGACAAGCAGTATGGCATTATACACTACTACCGTTACCCCCATTCAATGAGACGCAATGTGGTTGATGCGTTTAAGCTTTATTCGGGTGACAAACCATACCAAATCTTTGTTCTTAAGTTGCCTGGGAATCTACAAAAACTGAATCAGGCATTTATTGATATACGCGACTTGTTTGCGGATTGTTGCATAGAGAATTTTGAATGCCTTCCAGAAGAGCAGGCAGACAGGGCAATGTTTGCAAAACATTTTCAGAAGCTGAATCAATCCTTGTATGCATCCCGTTTGCAGGGATTTACTTGGGATGACTTAAATCCCCAAATGCCTGACGGGAGCAATATTGAAGTGCTGATAGATGAAGAAACTTATAACATTCTTCTGCAACGCTACCATGAACTGGCATTAGGTGGTGGAGGTGGTGGTGATGAAGGCATTCAGTATGATATCGATACTCAAATATCAGAATTAGCCACAGGCAAGATAAACACGGACTACATGAATGCCAATTTCACAAAATATGTGCGTTCATTGCAAGCCAACAATCCTACAGAAGACCAACAACGGCTACTTAATAGTCTTCACAAATCGTATGCGGCATTGTCACAGGAAGAACAATCATACGCGAATGTTTTCCTGACAGAATTCATGAATGGAGGTATCCAACTGGAAGAAGGTAAGACTTTTCACGACTATATTGTGGAATACCAGACACGGGCACGTGATAATCGAACACAACGTTTTGCAGATACACTTGGACTGGATGCTGAGTTGCTGAGAGATGCGATGCGGAATGTCTTCTCTGAGTCAGACATCACCAATGCATTGTTGAAGCCCATCAAAGATTCAATGGATATGCAAAAGGCAAAATCTTACTTCGAACAGAAGGAAAGAGCACCCCTCCCGATGCGAAAAGTTATGGTAAAGGTTGATGATTTATTGAGGAAATTTATCCTGCAAGGTGGATTTGAAATTGAGACGGTCGCAGAAACAGAAGAATCCGATGATTCTACGGCAAAAATATTCATCATGAATCCAGAGGATGTTCCGCAGGAGCAAAAGTATATTCAATTCCTTCCCGTTTATTCAGTTCGAGCCGCATGCGGTTCCTTTAATGATTACAACATGATTCCAGAAGAGGATGCAGAAGGATGGGTGAATATTTCAGAAGCAGGTTTTAGGGCTAATAGAAACATGATTGTTGTGCATGCCAAGGGTGACTCCATGTTGGATAAGATCCATGATGGAGACCTCTGCGTTTTTGAGTTATATGGCACTAATAATGCTGGTTCACGAGAGGGAAAAATTGTTCTTACCCAGTGTAAGAATAAAGACACCTATTACGATTGTAGCTTTACTATCAAAAAATATCATAGCATTAAGAAACAATTCGATGATGGCAGTTGGGAGCATGTAAAGATAGAACTGAGGCCTTTGAATAAGGACTATGATGTGATAGAACTGGATGGTGATGAGGAATATAGAACTATCGGAATACTAAAGTGTGTATTATAAATAAAGATAACGTGAAATTAGAGTTACGAACAATTGATTTATTAATGCCACAGGGACAGGTGACTGACATGTTGATGTAAGATGGAAAACGGACTCACGGATTCATGGAACAGAGAAGTAATGCTGGAATAAAAACGTTATTGAGATAAAGTAAGACGAGATATGAGTGAGAATAACGATAAGGAGCTGTACTTAAACTTTGACGAGTATATTCGTCAGGGTGAACCTCAGAAAAAGGAACGAGCCGAGGCTTGGCGCGTGGCTATTGGCTTACAGGCGGTGGATGGGTTGAAGGTATCCGACTACTTGCTGGAACTTGCCCGAAGAAATATCGAGGGTGAAATTAGTATGGAAGAGGTTGACAAACTCTTAGATGAGTATTATGAAGAGAAACATAGGATAAGGGATACTTGGAGAGAATATGAGACCTATACAAAGATTGATGTCCATCCAGATCCAGAAGGCAGTAAAAGGGGAAGACCAATATAAAGGCCAAGTAATATAGAACGGATAAAAGCGTTATACGAAATATGGACAAAGAGAATAAACTGATATTGTACAAGGATGAGGAAGGCAGGGTGAGTGTGAATACTCGTTTTGCTGATGAGGATGTTTGGTTGACCCAGGCACAATTGGTGGAGATATATCAATCGAGCAAGTCAAATATCAGCGAGCATCTGACAAACATTTTTGCAGACAAGGAACTGGAGCAAGATGCAGTCGTTCGGAAATTCCGAACAACTGCCGCAGATGGCAAAAACTACCAGGTTTTGCATTACAACCTTGATGTAATCATAGCCCTTGGCTATCGTGTACAGTCGCCTACTGCCGTACGCTTCCGTCGCTGGGCTACACAGCGTTTACATGAATATATCCAGAAAGGTTTCACGATGGACGACGAGCGACTGAAGCAAGGGGGCAACCGATACTTCAAGGAACTTCTGCAGCGCATCCGCGACATCCGCAGCAGCGAACGAAACTTCTATCAGCAGGTGACGGACATCTATGCCACATCGACGGACTATGACCCAAGGGCCACGATGACGAAGCAGTTTTTCGCTACCGTTCAAAATAAGATGCACTATGCCGTGCATGAACATACGGCGGCAGAGCTGATTTATGAACGTGTGGATAATGAGAAGCCTTTCGTGGGTATGACCAACTTCAAGGGTAACTACGTGACCCGTGACGATGTGAAGATAGCCAAAAACTATCTGTCGGAGTTGGAGCTGCAGCGATTGAACTTACTTACCTCTCAGTTCCTCGACTATGCCGAGTTTCAGGCCTTGGAGCAGAATCCTATGACGATGGCCGACTGGATTGCCGCCCTTGATGACCAGATATTGCGATTAAGAAAGAATATCTTAGAGGGGAATGGCGCCGTGTCACATCAAGAGGCCATTGAGAAGGCAGAACATGAGTTCGAGATCTACCGTGAGCGCGAGATGCGTATGCTGGAGAGTGACTTTGACAAGGCTGTGAAGCGGTTGAGAAATCTTAATGAAGATTCGGATGATGATGATCCTGTTAAGTGTTAAAACAAATTTGGCATATGATAGATAAGAACGAAATTACCCGTCGATTGCAGAACTGGATTGATCAGATGGAGAAAAGTGGTAAGCACATGAACCTGGATGATATTAACCGCCATCTGGGTGAAATCATGCATGCACAGAACGCTGCGCCTAAGCCAGATTTCAACGGATTCTCATCTGAGCAGATGCACCAGATGCTTAACAGACCGTTAGAAGTGGGGTGCCCAGTACAACTGCGTCGAATAACCGATGAACAGATGGAGCAGATTCCCGTCATGCGACAGGCGCTGCACCTGATGAATGAGTTGAGCGAAAAGGAATTGAAACTCACGGCACAGGGATATATACCTCCAAAGATGGTTGCCGAGCTCTACGAATTAGGGTGCCATAGCTGGAACTCTGACTGGTATAAACAGAAAAGCGAACCGAAAACAGAAGAAGTGCAGGTACTCAGGGCCGTGTTGAAGGAGTGCGGACTCATCAAGACTCGTGTCGGAAAGTTGTCACTAACGGCTAAGGGTAAGCAATTACTTGTTGACCATAATGAATTGATGCGAACGATAATTCTGTTCCTTTTCAGGAATTACAACACTGGCTGGCTTGATTTGTATGAAGACAACGATGTGGGTAATTTGGGACGACTGTATTCTTTATGGCTTCTGCATCACTATGGCGCGGATTGGCGCAACACAGGGTTCTATGCTGATGAGTATAGCAAAGCTTTTCCAATGCTAAATGCTGTTCATGGGTATGAATATAGAGTATTCAACCGTCTGTTCCGTTTTATTGGTCTCTGCGAGATAAACGAAAGCGATGATTTCAAGGGGAAGAACTGGGGTAAAGAAGCTCGTAAGACAGAATTACTCGACCTGATGTTTACATTTGAAGAGCCTCAATCCTCCAATTAACCCTTACATGATATTTTGTGATTGATTGTAATCAATGCTAATCGGGATTTACTTTCCAACGCAGAATCTACTTTCCCACGCAAAATCTACTTTCCGACGCAGAAGTTACCATCTGCAAATATAAGTGGCTGATAATCAATGCGAACGCCTTTGTTTTAGGGTAACTAAAGTGACTCCGAGGGACGGTGGGGGGACGCAAAATAGGCAAAAATCTGCAACTGACGGAGCAGCGAGAGCAGAGTCAAGCGGGCTTGAACTCTGCCGAGTCGTGACGGAAGAAAACGAAGTTAAATATGACTGCCGTCAAAAAAAGAAAATGCAAACATCTGCAAAATCGATTTTCCAGTTGTACATTCTTGCAATCGTTGTGAAGCGAGCAAGGAATGAATCTGATGTGTCCTTCAGTGATGCTTATTGTCATTTCTAACCTATTTTGAGAAACGCATTTGATGACAAGGTTTCAACGTCGGAAGAAAAAAGGTTTAGTTTAGGTATAGATATTTAATATGGGTATAAACTAAACCAAAGGGTTGCGCTATCAAACAGAATAACTGGCTTCTCTTTCTTTTGGACGGCAATCATATCTCATATTTAGAGTTATATGCGTGTATTTTGCTTCCAAATTCGATAAAAATGCGGATTTGGAGATAAAAATCTATAAAATAGTGTGATTTTAGGCGAAAACAGTACAAAGCTAATATTTTTTTTATTATATTTGCACCAAAATTACTCAGTATGACATTACAAAAGTGGATTGAAGATAGAGCTATTCATGGCTTTCCTACGTT